>NZ_CP019285.1:640244-960366 GCF_000226975.2 Halobiforma lacisalsi AJ5
CGGTGCCGGGGTGGCATCGGCCCTTCCGGTCGCGTTCCTCACCGTAACGCCTGCTCCGCTCGTGTCGGTGCTTCCGTTCCTGGTGCTCGTTCCCCTGGCGACGATTCATGCGGTACACTCGTTGCCGGGATTGATCGCCGCATTCCAGCGAACCGAGGCACTGGGGGACGCGCCCAATCTCGTCGGCCGAACGGTGCTCAGGATGCAGGTCCAGCCGTCCCTCGAGAGCGCGGTCCGGTTCGCAGCCGAGACCGGACGTGGGCCGCTGGCAGCGAGTCTCGCGGCCCACATCGATCGTTCGCTGGGGACGCCGGAGACCGGGCTTCTCTCGTTCGCCGACGAGTGGGCCGATCGGTTCCCCGCACTGCGACGATCGGCGCACCTGCTCGCGACGGCACAGGAAGCCCCGGAGGCGGAACGGGCCCGGACGCTCGACCGTGCGCTCGAGGCGATACTCGACGGGACCCGCGAGCGGATGGCCGAGTTCACTGCAGCGATCCGTGCCCCGACGAGTGCGCTGTTCGCGTTCGGGGTGATGCTTCCGCTCGCGCTCGTCGCGCTCGTCCCCGCCGTCCCGATGGTCGGGCTGCCGGTCAACATCTGGATGGTCGTGCTGCTTTACAACGTCGCTCTCCCGGCGGTGCTCGTCGCCGCGAGCCTCTGGTTGCTCGTCCGCCGACCCGTCGCGTTCCCGCCGCCATCGGTCGATCGCGACCACCCTGACCTCCCCGACGGGCTGTGGAGGCGATCCCTCGCAGGCGTCGCGGTCGGCGTCGCCGCCCACGCGGCGATCGGCCGGGTCGGATACCCCCACCTCGCGCCGGTCGCGGGCGTCGGACTCGGCCTCGGAACGGGACTGCTCGCCATCTACGACCCGATTCTCTCGGTTCGCCACTCGGTCAAGGACGTCGAAGCCCACCTCACCGACGCACTCTACCTCGTCGGCCGGCAGGTCGCGGAGGGCGAATCCGTCGAGTCCGCAGTCGCACTCGCCGGCGATCGGGTCCCGGCCGAAACCGGCGAGGTGTTCCGGACCGCGGCGGCCCTCCAGCGTCGCCTGCACGTCGACGTCGAAGCTGCCTTCCTCGGTGAGTACGGGGCCCTCCGGACCGTGCCAAGCCCACGGGCCCGCAGCACGGCGGCCCTGCTAGCGATCGCCGCCGACGAAGGGCGGCCGGCGGGTCGGGCGATCGTTTCGATGGCCGACCACCTGGAAGACCTCGAGGAACTCGAGCGAAAGACCAAACGCGACCTCGAGCAGGTGACGGGAACGCTGGACAATACGGCTGCCTGCTTCGGTCCGCTCGTAGCGGGTGCGACGGTCGGGCTCGCGGATATGATGGCCGGCATCGACGTGCAGGGAACGACGGGGTCGACCGCGTTCCCGACGGACCCGCTCGCGCTCTCGATCGGGGCGTTCGTCCTCACGCTGTGTTTCGTGCTGATACCGCTGTCCTACGCCCTGCGGTACGGACTCGACGGGGCGCTGTTCGGCTACCATACTGGGCGGGCACTCCTGTCGGCGACGGTCGTGTACGTCGTCGCGATCGTCGCGATCGATCTCCTGCTGTAGCCGCTGAGGTTTAAATACGAACACGCGGCCACGGCCGGCATGGATCTGGAGACGCCCGCCGACGCGTGGTACGTCTGGCTCGCAGTCAGCCTCCTCACCCTCGCGACGGCCGGTATTGCACTCGGGCTGCCGACGGGACCGCCGCCGGACGCGACGGCGGCGGCAAACGCCATCGAACGAGCCGCCGGAACGGCGGATGCGAACGGATACGTGACAACGACCTACGAGCACGACGCCGACGCCATCAGGATCGACGGGAAGACGATCACCATGCGAAACGACCACGGTACCGCCCACGCGAGCATCGCCTACGGACAGGTCGTCCCGGTGACCGGACACGAGCGACTCGAGAACGTTACATCCGGCACCCCGGTCACGGAGGAATACGCGACAGAGATCGCTGCACCGAACGAAAGCGGCGTCGACGCGTTCCTGACCGACGTCAGGGCGGCCCACGAGGACAACGCGGGCGAGTGGCGACGCGCCGACGGTGAGTTGCGAACGAGGGCGGTCCGGACGATGCCCTCGCCCACTGTCTCGGTCACCGTCGAAACCGCGGACCTGCCGGGCCAGCAGACCGACGAACTCGAGTTCAGTTACGAGACCAACCGCGAGGTCCCGCTCCGACTCGGTGGACAGGGATCGCTCGGCGGCGACGTCGAGACATACGAAATCCCCGACTCCCGTTCCGGGAGCGTGGTGCTCGACCACACCGATATCGGCGACCGGAACACGCTCCAGTTCCCCCTCACCGTTCGGGTCGGGACGAGCGGCGACACTCTCTGCGACGCGACCGTCGAGATTCCGCAGGCAGGGGAACGAGTCGACGTCTGTGACCACGGCGAGGGAACGCTCGGGACCGACGTCCCTGTGGAAGACCTCGGCTACGTCGACCGAACGTCGTCCATTCCGGAGGCCTACCATGTCACGCTCGTCAGCACGTAGGGGTCGGGGTCAGACGGAGCCGCTGGCGGCGCTGGTCGCCGTCGCGACGATCGGTCTCGCCGTCGGGTTGTACGGCGGTTACCTCACCGGTGTCCTCGGGGAGACGACCGATCGAACGCCAGAGTCGGTCGCGATCGACCGCGTCTGGGACGATGTCTCCGAAAACGGCGTCTTCACGGCAATCGGCGGGAACGACGGCGCGATCAGGAACCGGGTTCGGATCGACTCTCTCCCGGAAGGGAAGACGGTCCACGTCACCATCACGACCGTCGACGACGGTGAAAAACACGTGATCGACCACGCCCGGTTCCACGCCGACGGAACCGTCCGCGATCCCACTTTTGTCGGGGACCCGCCGGCCGACACCGGTGTCGCGACTCGGCCGGTTCCGGTCGAACTCGAGCCGGGAGACGTCCGCGGCGGGACGCTTCGGGTGGAGGTGTGGTCCCAATGAGGGGGAGACACTCGAGTAGCGGAGCGAGGGACAACGGCTCGAACCGGTCGATCCGAAACGGCACGGACGAGCGCGCCGTCAGCACCGTCCTCGACGTCGCACTCGCCTTGCTGCTGATCAGCGCGAGCGTACTGGTCCTGGGTCTCTACCTCGAGGACGGAACCGAGGCCGAACGGTTCGACGGGACCAGTGCGGAACGGACCACCGAGACGCTCGCCGCGACGACGCTCTCGATCCAGTACGACGTCGGCGGCGTCGAATCGAGCGACGTCTACGTCCCGCCGGAGCTGACGCCCCCGGGCGCGTACGAACGCGCCGAGTACGGTCCGGCGACCGGGTTGCTCGCCGATGCGGCGGTCACGAACGCACGGATCGGCGACCACGAGCTGCTGGCATACGGCGACGAGTACGAGGACGCAGTCGACGGATCGATCGGGAGCGCGCTCGTCGGTGCGGACCGCGATCGCGATCACCACCGTCACCGGGTCTACGCCGTCGCTGTCTGGGAGCCCTACGAGAACGCCTCGATCCGCGGGACAGCGACGGCCGGCGAACGACCGCCTGTCGACGAGGACGTCGGCAGCGCGACGATCGCTGTCTCGAGCGGCCTCCCGCCACTCGAGGAGGCGGCGATCAGGGACGCCTACGACCGCGGCGACGATCGAGAAGAGGGGATCGCGCTGGTCGCCGAACTGCTCGCCGAGCGCCTCGTCGAGGGGTATTTCCCGCCCGAACAGTCCCAGCATGCTCTCGAGAGTCAGGGACTGGACCGGTCGCTGAAGGTCTACCACTACCGGGAGACGGCGGCGGCCGTCGGCGTCGAGTTCGACGACCCGGACGACGAAGGGGGACCACTCTCCCGGAGCACCGCTAACGCGACGGCCGCAAACGAGCGGCTCGTCTACGGCGAGCGGGGGCCCGAGACGATACTCGACGACCTGCAGGAATGGTTCGGCGACGAGGACGAACCGAACGGACTCGCGGCCGTGATCGCCGACGACCTTCGAAACGACGCCCTCGCGCCCGAACTCAAGGAGATCGACCGGAAGTACGACGACGAGACGGCCGACGAACGCGTCGAAGACCTGCTCGTCGAGTCGATCGCCCTCGAGGAGGCGACGATCACCGTCCAGACCTGGGAACCGTAACGATGGCACGCCAGCAACCGCACACGATTAGAGTTTCGCTCGACGACCGAGCGCGGGTGCCGTTCGCGATTATCGGCGTCCTGCTATTGTTGAGTAGTGTTACCGTCATCGGCATCCTGGAATCGCGAGACGAAGCCGAAGTCGACGCGAATCCGATGCTCGCGCTCGATCGAACCGAACCGCTCGTCCAGTCCGAACTGCGGAGGGCGGTCCTGCACGCGACCGACGATGCGGCCCGGGCGCCGCTCGGAACGACCGCCGACACGCCGGTCGGTAACGCGATAGCTGATCCCGATGGTGACGAGTTCGAACGCTATCTGAAGCTGCTGATCTACGCCGAAGCCGAGCGAACGCTGCCGGCGGCCGGGCAGGAACTGCGCGGCTCGGCCGAGACGACCGTCGACCTCGAGCCCGTCGACTGGAACGATCGAGCGAGCGTCGAAGCGGCGATCGATCGCGTCGAACTCGAGTACCGGAACGGGGACGGTGACGGAGACGGTCCAACGACCGGACTCCTCAGAACGACGATCGAAGGCGTCTCGATCCGCCTCGAGAGCGACGACGGGAGTACCCGGGTTCGCGACCGACGGCCGATAACGGTCACCGTCGGGACGATGCTGTTCGAACTCCACGAGCGAACGGAACGGTTCGAACGGGGCCTCAACGACGGGTTCCGGGAAGCGGACGGCTACGAGGGATTCAGCCGCAAGCTCGCAGCCCGGCTGTATCCGCTCGTCTGGGGCAAAGCCTACTACGACCGCCTCGACAACGACCCGAGCGAACGTGCGTTCGAAAACGTGACGCCGAACGAACACACCGAGGTGCTGGCGAACGACGCGATATTTGCACTCCAGAAAGACGCGTTCGGTGACGGGGCCGTCGACCCGTACGAGGATCGCGTGATGAGAGGTGCGTCAGCATGTCTCGCGGTCGACCTCGGCGAAGAGGTCGTTGACGCCGATCTCGAGGACATGGAAACGCTCTGTGAGAGCGATTACGTGTTCGGCGACGTCGAGGGCGAACTCGAGGATCCACCGACGATTCAGGAGCTATTGACGCTCGTCCTCGAGGACTATGTACGCGGCGAGATGGAAGTGGAGTTAGAGATTCATCCGTTCGCGGAGGCCGCGTTCGTCGAGACAACTGGCTTTACGATGGACGGACTAGAAGACGAGTTTTACGAAGATTTGAACGAGAGTGATCGCTTCGACGAGACGTATTTAGAGTCCCATTATCAAGAAGAATTGATAAATGCAGAAGAAGTAACTGGACTCAAAAACGTAGTAGGGAAATTAGAGTCAGAAGTAAATAAAATAGAAAGTACCGACAGTGTTAAAGAATCAGTTTCTAGCATATATAAGGCAGAAATTTCTCTTGAGGAGAATATAATCCGTGAAAACACTCTCCCGGATGCTAATATTATGGAGGGCCCTACTGGAAGCGAAAATCATACCTATCAAGGAAGGGAGTATCTCATCTTCCCTGGAGACGGTGCTGATGTGAGGTTTTCGGAGCGAAAAGAGGATACAGCCGACTTAGAGAGGAACTTGGTAGATATTAATATCACATTTGAAAATGTGGTTCAAGAACAAGTCCACTGGGAAGGACATGGGAACGCGTCGAATGTGACGATCGATTCAGATAGAAAGAGCATCACATATACCGCGGAATTCACCATCGCAGGAGAATTTGCGCCGGATGCGACCGTCGATAGATCGAGAGGAATGGAAACCGCACTCGAACGAGGAGGGGCAGCCGGACCGATCGGAGTAGACAATTTCGACGGTGCGGCGATGGAATCTGTCGAGGAGCTATTCGGAACGCGAAGCGAGGATACGCTCGAGAGTCGCATCGAGTCGCAGTCGAGTACGATCCTCAATAGAGACGATTTCGAATCGGCGATCGACTACGATACGGAAGGTGAACTCGACCTACAAGAGGACGATATCGATACCTGGCTCCAGAACGAGTTATCGGAAACGCATCTAACCGTCGTTACGGAGGTCGAACCGCTGGAGGTCGATCTGTTCGACATGGTGACCGGCGAGAGTCCGATCTACGAGTTCGAATCGAAGGTCGCCGAACTCGAAGACGACGTCGTCTACGATGGGATCGACGGTTCGTACGAGAACGCACCGGATATGGCCCGGGCAGAGGTTCGCCAGCGATACTTCGAGAACATCTACGCATGGATCGAAACGATGGGCCAGATTCACGATGATTCGAACGACGCAGCCGACGAGATGATCGGCGAACTACTGGGTGGAGCAAACGACATGCTCGAGGATAGCGTCGGGTTCTTCCAGGGGGTGTTGGCCAATCCGGAAGAGGCACTCGGCGACGACCCCCACGATGAATGGGCTCTGGCCGGTGGGTCGCCGTTACACGAAGACGTTCGACTCGTTGTCGACGGATCGCCTACCTATCTTCCGCTCGAAACGGTCGAACGGGGGGAAGTACCGGCAGTACGGCCGGACGGTAACGGGCCGTTAAACCCGGCACCAGCTGCGCATGCACCGCTGGGAGCAAAATACGAAAACGAGGTGGGATTTCCCGGTGCCCCGGTCGTTCCATGGCCGCAGTTTTTCTTCCTGCAACTGGATGCCTGGCAAGTAGACGTCAAGGGCGAATATGCTCGATTCGAAGTGAGAGCGACGAGCGGTGACGGGCCGCGAACTGATTCGACGACCTACGTCAGAGAGGACAAAGCGGTCTATATCGATGCAACCAATGCGGACGGCAAAGTCAAAGCGGGTTCAGTGGACCCAATAGCGTTCGAAAACTCCGTTCCAGTCGTTACGTTCGTTCCGAGCCCACAGCTCTTGCCTCGAGGCAGTCCAGGTGTCGGTAATACTGGACAGGAGACCAATGAATCCGATAATTGGACAGAAATAGGCGATGTTTAGCTAATTTTGAATAGTGTATTCTCGTGGCTAGTTAGATAAACTGAATTATTCGCGACAATTGGTGATGCTATCGCCGGTTCACCCAGATCGTATTCCCAACCCAAATCTCCAGATTCAATATCGATTGCATAAACAGCATAGTATGAACAAATGTATATCATGCTATTTGCAACTACTGGTTTCGGATCTGGGGAGAACTGAATTTTGAGTTCCCAACTTAGATCACCAGACTGAGTTTCGAGTGCGATGACTCGATCACTATCCCCAAAGAACACCGTCCCGTTCGCAACGGACGGACTCGAGGCGACTTCCGTCGTCGCTTCGTACTCCCATTCGAGGTCGCCCGAATCGGTATCGACGGCGTAGAAGTTCCCCTCGACATCGCCGATGTAGACCAATCCGTCCGCGACGGCGGGGCTAATGTGGTGGAGAATCTCGCCTGCTTCGTTTTCGAACTCCCACTCGCGTTCGCCGGTCTCGAGGTCGATCGCACCGAGCCGGTCCTCGTAGGCGACGTACGCGGTCCCGTCGCTGATCGCCGGTGCTTCTGAAACACCCATCTCGTACGGATCGGGGAGGAGATCGATCGGCTCCTCGAGGGTTCCAGTCTCGAGATCGAACCGCCAGATGTGCTCGTCGTCGGTAACGACTCCCGTCGAGTCGTCGAGGACGAGCGGATAGTACGGGTTGGAGTTCGTCCCGTCTTCGCGCCATCGCACGTCACCTGACTCGCCGTCGATCGACAGCAGTTCGCGGTTGCCGGAGAAGTAGAAGTTGCCATCGGCGTACGCGGGTGTTGGGCGCAACGAGGTTTCCAGGTCGACCGACCACTCCTCGTCGCCGGTTTCGGGGTCGATCGCGTAGAACCGTTCGTCGTGCGAGCCGACGTACAGCGTTCCGTCGATGAGAAGCGGCGTAGCGGCGAACGAGTCGTCGGCTTCAAACTCCCAGTCGACGTCGACACCGTCGTCTCCCGACCCATCGGGGCCCCGAGCATCGGGTTGGTGACCGGTGTTCGCCAGGTCGACGCCGTACATGCGCCACTCGGCACTGGCCGGGCGGTCGCGGAGGAGCGAGTCGGACGGGGCACCATCTTCGTTCTCGTTCAGGTAACTTGCACATCCTGCGAGTGCGGGGACGGACGCCGTCGTAGCACACGTCCGCAGCCATTGACGGCGAGTTCTGTTGCTTCGTTGCATACAGTCGTCACTGTGTGAAGACAACCGTTCGTAATACATTTATTACTTTTGAACCGCTGATATATCCTCCATCAACCTAGTTTTAACTGTTTTAGAGCAAATAATCTGTGCGCCAACACTGGATTCGAGCTCATTGCAACGAACCAAATGTCACCACTCGAAGGAGAATCGGCCACCAGAGACCGACTGGCGTCGATCATTCTCGAGCAGTCGCAACGATTGCGAGGTCGGAGTCGAGTTCAGTGATGCGCTCGGCGGTAGGTGTAGAGACGATGCGTGACACCGTGGAACGATCGGTACTTGCGCCAACGAGAACGATGTCGTACTGCGTCGCGCGGTCGGCGACGAACGCCTCCGGTGTATCACCGACGACACGGCTTTCGAAATCGCAGTCCACGCTGTCGGCGTTCCCGTCGAACGGTTCGAGAAGTCGTGTGAGCATTCGTTCGGCCCGTCGGCGGTCCCGGTCTCGAGTGAGGCAGTGACAGACACTGACGGTTCCGTCACCCACCAGCCGCGTCGCAAAGTCGACCATCGCATGCGCGATATCGCTCTCGCGGCGAACCGGGACCAGTGCTCGCTGCCAGTCGTCCCGGCCCTTCTTCGAGCGGTGAACCAGAACGTCGAGCCCCCCGTGCAGGAGGTCACGAACGAACCCTGACGGCCCCTCTCGGTCGTGGCCCTCACGTGATTCGTAGGGGGCGACGATCAGATCGCACTCCGTTTTCCGGGCAGCCGCGAGTACGGTCGTCGGATCGTCCTCGTTGCCCGCGACGACGGCGACTTGACAGGGTACGTTCGTCTCCGCTTCGATTTCGCGAGCATATTCCTCGATCCGTTCGGCGGTTTCGGTTCCGACTCGGGTTTCGGCGCGTGTTCGGCCGTCACCCCCATCTGGTGTGGGGTCCCCTTGGTCTGCATCCGGACCCGATCGCGCCGAACTGTGAGTTGGGTGGCCTCCCGCGGCCTGCTCTTCACGGTCATCAGTTTCCTCCTCACTGCCGGTATCGTCCAGCCCGTTCGGTGACTGGCCGTCCAAGACATCGTCGACCGACTCTCGATCGACGACCTCGAGGAGCACCACCTTGCCGGCCTCGTGTGCGGCCGCGAGGCGAGCGCCGAGCATCGCAGTCGCCCCGGGACGGTCACCTCGAATCGGGACGAGCACTGCGTCGTCGGCCGTCGTGCTTGCATAGAGGAGATGAGCGCGTCGCTCGAAGAACCACCGCCGCCATCCGACGAACGCGGCAGCGACCAGCGACGTCGCGACGAAGACGCTGAACACGTAGGCGATCGCGGCGCCCGTTCGGCCGGGGAACACGCCGATGACGGTACCGTCGGCATTCGTTCCGAGCGGTTCGGTGAGGAGCACGAGCAATGCAGTCGAGAACGATTGTGCTTCCTCCAGATCGAGAAGCCACGTGAACGAACCGGTGAGGAAGATAGCGAAGGCCGCGGCGCCGGCGTGGGCCTCGAACGTTCCCGGAGAACTGCCGTACCCATATCGTCCGACGACCTCGAGTGCGATCCAGCCACAGACTGCGCCCAACGTCAATCCTCCGACGAACCGCCGCGGGGAGGCGTACTCGCTCTCCGGTTCGGAAAAGAGCGTGTACGCTCCGGACGCAAGCGGCGGAAACAGCAAGAACGGAAGGGCAGGAACGGCGTTCGACAGTGCCGTAACGAAACCGAGCAGCGCCGGGACGAAAAGCAGCGCCGAGAGGCGGATCAGATTTCGCGTGTTCTCGAGCCACGCCCGCAGTTCGCGTCGTTCGCGCCGTTCGATTCGACGGAGCCGAGACCCGATCGCACGGACGCGCGACCGGAGACCCTCGAGCATACGTTTCGTTACGGCTGGATCGGAGAAGGGCGTTACGCTGGTCGCAGAACGTCAAATTTCGAACGACCGGGAGTCGGGCGCGTTCCATCTAACGGCTTACTGGCACCCGTGACGACCCCACGGCCTTCGTTCGAGCGGGCATCGGAAGGGGAGTCCCGAACCGAAATCTATGCTCCGTCCCGTTGCTGGATCCCGGTCCACGACTCGATCCGGAACCGGTAACCCCGAACGCCGCGCATCGGGTTCGCGGACGCGAATATATTGGGGTGCCAGGCGTTTTGCATCGCGTCCCGCAGGGTGTCCCATTCGTCGTCCGGGACGGCGACGATCCGACCGGTCAGGGATATACTCTGCCAGTCGTAGACGGATTCGGCGCGGTAGACGAGAAACCGCCCGCGCCCGACGTCGTCAGAAAGGTCCTCTTTGCGACTTTCGGTTCCAAACAGCAGATAGACGAAGTACAGCATCGACTCCCCGTCGTACCCAAACGACATCGGGACGACGTACGGGACGCCCTCGGTCGGCAGCGCGAGGATGCCGATTCCTTCCTCCTCCAGAAGCGTCCGCATCTGTTCCTCGCTCATCGACGCGGTGTTCGACTCCTCGAGCAGGTCATTGAGCATAGTTACCAATACACGTTCTATTCTAATAATGGTGCCGTCGGTCGAAAACCACGGCCGTCACGCGCTGGCCGCCGCGCTGAGAGGGGACAGTGATACAGCGATGCCGGCCGACGGCTACAGGTTCAAATGGGAAGGCGCGACCAATCGCGGCATGTTCGCTATCGCCGGCGCGAAAGGCGGTTGTGGAAAGACGACGGTGACGATCGGGTTGGCCGACGCGTTCTCGAGAGCGGGCACGCCCGCCGTGGCCGTCGACGCCGACCGACAGTTGCCCAACCTGCACGTCGTCGCAGGGGCGGATCGGAACCCCACGCTCGTCGATGTCGCGTCCGACGAGGAACTCGAGGCGGTCGTCCAGGGTCGGCAGGGACCCGATGGCGACGGTGTCGGTGCCGGCGTCGGGATCGTCCCCGCACCGGAGCCGTCGGAGCGGGCCGAAGTCGATTTCGAACTCGCCATCGATCGCCTCGAGCGAACCGGCGCCGAGGTACTGGTCGACTGTCCGTCCGGGGCCGGCCCCGACGCGGTCGAACCACTGGAGTACGCCGACGCGGTCGTCGTAGTGACGACCGCCACCGACCGCGGCCTGGACGCGGCCGCCACGACGGTCGAAATCGCGCGCCGACTCGATACCCCCATCGCCGGTGCGATCGTCACCCTGACCGATGGAGTGACCGATACCCTCGAGTCGACCCTCGGTATCCCGGTTCTCGGCACCGTCCCGGACTGCGAGTCACCGCTGACGGAAGCCGCCGCGCGAACGGCGTTCGACGACCTCGCGGCTGCAGTGGCCCGCCGGGCGACCGCGACCCCGTCCCCCGGCAGCGATCGGGAAGGGTCGGCGAAGTCCCTGCTCTCGACCGGGAACCGCGCCGTCGATCGGACACTCGGCGGCGTACCGCCCGGAACGGTCGTTGCCGTGACGGCTCATCCGGCCAGTCAGTCGGAACGGCTCCTCTACGAGGCGACCGCGACCAGAGGAACGCTGTACCTGACGACCGATCGCTCGAGGAACGACGTCGAGCGGGCGATAGAGTCGACGACGGTCCGGACCGGCAACCCGACGGTACGGCGCCTCGACCGGGACGAGCCAGTCGAACACGCGCGCCGACTGATCGGGGAGTTACCGGAGGGTGCGAACCTCGTGATCGACTCGGTGGCTCCGCTCGAGCGAACGGCCGGCGAGGCGTACCCGGACGTGCTGAACGCCGTCGCCGATCGGATGTCCGAGACGGGTGGAATCGCCATACTGCACTGTCTCCGGGGCGCGGAGCCGAACCGACGAACGACGACGCTGCACCTCGCCGATGCGGTGTTCGACGTCCGGACGATCAGCGCGGGCGTCGGAACGGGCGTCGAGCACCGCATCGCGGTACCGAAATTTCGGCCCGACGGCCGTCGATCGCCGATCGTCGAACTCGACCGGCGTGAGAAAGGCGAGCGGAATGGTCTCGGTTCGGAAGGTGACCCCACCGCGTTCGAGTTCGCCGCGGAACGGGACGACGGGCAGGGAAAAGAGGAGTAGCGGTACGGACTTACTCCTCCGTGGCTGTCTCGAGCGTGCTCGCGATCGACGCGAAGGAGTCGACCGACGGACAGGTCGGATACGCGTCCCGGACCGGCCTGTCGCGTTCGGCGGCGACGGCGATCGTCGGCCGCTCCGCGAGGGTTGCGACTCCAGTGCCGAGTTTCGACTCGAGTCGGTCTGCGATCCCCGCGATGCCGTCGTCGGACGCCCGGTTGATGACGATCGTTCCGACCGGCGTTCCGAGGTCCCGAGCGAGCGCTCGTGTACGGACCGCATCCACGATAGCGGCCCGTTCCGGGATCGTTACGAGTACAGCCACGGTCGCCGCGTGTAGCGGATAGCCGACGTCGCGGGCGAGCCCCGCGGGACAGTCGACGACGACACGTCCCCGCTCGCGTTCCAGTCGGTGCAGGACCCGCGGGAGTTCGGAGAGCAGCGACGCCCGGACGCCAGCGAGCGAGCGACCGCTCGAGAGTACGGGGACGGCACCGTGCTCGACGACCGCGTCGTCGGGGTCGGCTCGACCGGCGAGCACGTCGTGCAGCGTCGGACCCTCGAAAGAGGGGAGATCGCCCGTCGCGAGGTCACCGTCGACGACGACCGCCCCGAGTTCCCGGGCGAGGTTCAACGCGACGGTCGTCTTGCCGACGCCCCCTTTGCCACCTCCGACTGCCACGATCATCCGTCGATCGACGTCGACGGCGGAACGCCGGCCGGCGAGCCGGACTCGAGAGAATCGAGGATGGTGTCCGGCGAGGACAGCCCGTCTGCCCCGGAAATGCGGGTCGAAGCGGTGACCTCGACCGGCTTCGGCCGGGGATCGGCGGGAGTCGCGAACCCAAGTCCGCGGGTTCGCCCCGGGTCGACGACGCCCCGCCACGCGCCGTTGGTCCACTCGACTGCAGCCCCGCGCCTGGCACTCGGGGTCCAGACCGGCGCGTCGAACCGTGGCTCGAGCCGCACGCGCTGAGGCGTCGCCCGGCCGTTCGTGACAGTCACGCTGACGAACGTGACGCCATGGCGGGGGGTAGTGTTCGTCTCGAGATCGATCGAATCGGCCATGGGGACGGTGGCCGCTCGATCCGATTTAAACTCTCGGACGGCGAGACCAAACTGATTGGAACCGCAACTCATACGTTGGGACCGAATATCGAGGGTCGATGAACGCTCGGTGCCCGGAATGTGACGGCCTGGGAGAGTTACTCGAGAAAAGATCGCTCGAGGGCGGCGTGAGAGGCATCTTCGAGTGCTCGAACTGCGGGACCGAGTGGTCGACCGCTATCTGAAGCCCCCCGAGTGTGGGGGCCACGGATCGCGTCGATCGATCGATTCAGGCTCGAGGCTTCCTTCGACGCGTGCCGGACGACCGACGATGAACCACCCACCGACTGACCCCTGCTCATGCTCGTCGTCGCGACCGGATTCGCGGCCCTCATTCGAGTTGGACGGGCGGATTCGTGCGAGCAGGGGCGACGGGGTTGAAAAGACTCGCCTTGCCGGGTGGGATCGGACCGGGCTTCGTACTCGCTCATGTCGGCTGCTGGCACCTGTTCGGGAATGGATGAGGAACCGGACTGACGAGGGTGCGGGTCGATCGATGCCGTCGTGGCGTCGTTTCCACCGAAGACTGGGTGAAGGCCCCCCGGCCCGGCCACGAGCGAACCGGACGTTGTCTGACGGGTGGCAGACGAGCGTCATTACAACGACACGGGCTTTTATTACCGAGAATCTGGCAGCGGGGAGCATGCATTCCGATCCACCCATCAGCCACCGAGTCGTGGAGAAGGTCGCAGAACGCGAAGGTGTGCCGTCGACGGAGTTGCATCCGCCGCTTCACTCCGCGGTCGATACCGACGCACTCGATGCGATCTGTCGAACGGCTGATACCGATCGCGGACGGCCAACGATCGAGTTCGAGTACGAGGGATACACCGTCCGCATCGCCAACGGCAGCGAGATCACGATCGAGGAGCCGTCACCGCTCGTGGAACCGGATCGGGAATTCGCCTGAGCGCATCCGTCGGACGAACCGAGATTTGCAGTGCCTGAATTATATGCTCTAGATGAACCCACGCATCCCTCGCTAGCTATGTTCGGAGAACTAGTCCGCTGACAGTGGACTTCCTCTGTTGGCCGTTCCATCGGAGTGGGTCGGCCCCTGATTGAGTAACTACCCTCTCTCCGTTGGTCACCAGAGAAGTACTGATGACAGTGATCTGCACCCAAAAGATAAAATATTTTATACCTACAACATTCAATTATTACTCGGGATTAGATAGTAAGTGACAGAGACCCGATATCACACAAATATATCGGCTCAAAACCGTGCAGTTTCTGGATGGGCCCTGACGGATTCGAACCATCGACCACTCGGTGTCTCACGCGATCGCACCGGTGTCCGACCTCGTTATGAGCCGAGCGCTCTAACCAGACTGAGCTAAGGGCCCTCTACTCGGAGGAAAACGTGGCCGGAAGTTAACGCTTACTCTCCGTCTCTCGGTTTTCGACACACTAGGTGCCCGGAGTGCGCGCGCCGGCGACGGGACTATGTGACCGGCGACCGAACGAATGGGTGAATGCCGGATCGTCGACTCGAGCGGTTCCTGCGGTCGAAACTCCGTGAAGCGGGCGAGCAGTACGAACAGATACGGGAGTCGACGGACAGCCAACTCGAGGAGGCCCGCGAGGCGTACGAGGTGGCGAAAAACGCACGCGCGCTCCCGTCGGACGAGGCGGGACGTGCGAAGATCATCTGTCGACGCTACGCCGAGAAACGGGCGGCGATGCTGGACGACCGGTACCGGCCGGCCTGTTACGAGGACGGCCACCCGGATTGCGAGGGCTGTGTCGAGGACGTTCACGAGGGCCGGATCGAGACGTGGTAGTCGACCGACTCGTCGGAGAAACGAAGCGGAGAATCGCGGACGCGAACCGGTTTTGACTGACGGAAACCGCAGATCCGAGCGTCGATCAGCCTCGAGAGTCGAATCAGCGATCGATGAAAGGCCCGAGGGCGGCGTCAGCCTCTGTTTTCGTTCGGGTTCGGGCGTCCGCCGTCACCCTTCCGCTTCGGGCGCTCTTCGCTGTCGTCGTCGGCCGGGCGGAAGGCCCACGCGAGCAACGCCAGGATCATTCCCAGGCCGAGCAGGGCCGTCTCGAGGGCGGTGAGTTCGATCCCGACCCACGAGAGGACGGTCCGGAACTCGACCGCGAACGGGATGATGAAGGCCGCGGCGACGAGTAGCGCCTCAGGGGAGACCCGCATCTCACGCATCTACGGGATCACCTCGATCTCGGGGAGGGCAGCGGTAACGGTCTCGAGCGAGGCGGGCAGTTCGGCGGGAAGGAACGGCGCGATGCTGACCGGGAAGCCGTTGATCTCGTAGCCGAACAGGCCGCCGTCCTGGATCACGCTCAGTATCGGGAGCGTGTACGCGAACACGACCAGAACGACTGCGATGGTCGTCCAGAGTTTCAGGTTGTCGAGGATCAGGGGGGCGTCCTCGGATCCGGAGAGGGTATCGGCGTAGGTGTTCGCCGGGATGGAACCGCTCTCGGCGCGGTCCCCCAAGACGGTCACGACCATGTTCGCGAGGAACAGGACGAGCGAGAGGAACAGCAGGGTACCCCCGAGTGCGACCTGGAGATCCAGTTCGGCGACGGAGCCGACGCCGGCCTCGAACGCGAACTCCTCGTACTGGGGTTCGGCCGTCCGGCGGGGAATGCTGAACAGACCGCCGCGGTGCATCGCGTTCGACATGAACGTCATCCCGATGAACCACAGGAGGACCTGGACCAGCGCGACCGAACGGTTCCACAGGCGCTTGCCGGTCAGTTGCGGGATGAACCAGTAGGAGGCGGCCATGAACGTCAGCGCGACTGCGGTACCGACGGTGAGGTGGAAGTGGCCGACGACCCAGAAGGTGTTGTGGACGAGATAGTTGATGTTCATGCCGGCGTTGATCATCCCGGAGAAGCCGGCTGCGGCGAACATCAGTCCCGCAAGCGACATCCCGGTGAAGACGGGGTCGCGCCAGGGCAGGGCCTTCAGCCAGCCGAGGTAGCCGCTCCCGCCGCGCTGACGAGCACCGTGTTCCATGCTCGCGACGACGGTGAAGGCGGTCAGCAGGCTCGGCAACAGGAGGAACATCGTGTTCGTCATGGCGATGAACTTGAACCCTTCCGCGATACCGGGGTCGAGGTACTGGTGGTGGATCCCGGTCGGCACCGAGAGGATCAGGAAGAGGACGAACACGACGCGTGCGAGCGGATCGCTGAACAGCTTTCCGCCGGCGAATTTCGGCAGCATGATGTACCACATCATGTACGCCGGCAGCAGCCAGAAGTACACGACCGGGTGGCCGAAGAACCAGAACAGCGTCCGGGTCAGCAGCGGGTTGATGCCGTCGACGAGACCGAGCGTCCACGGCAGGATAAAGGCGAGGATGGCGACGGCGACGCCGAGGGTCGCGAGGTACCACATCAGCGTCGTCGTCAGCACCATAAACGTCGGCAGCGGGATGCGTTCATCCGGGTTGTCCTGCTTCCAGGCCCACCAGGTACGGAACCAGTCGACCCCGGCGAGCCAACTCCCGACGACGAACAGGACGAGCCCGACGTAAAACAGCGGGTGGCCCTCGAGCGGCGCGTAGAACGTGAACAGCACGCTCGCGCTCATGTCGATGGAGTCGGTGAAGCCAGCGAGGATCGGGACCGCCGCGAGTATCGTGCCCAGCACCATCAGGCCGTACCAGCCCCACGTGAAGCGCAGATCGACCATCCCGCGGTCGAGGCTGGTCGTGACAGCCCACGTGAACAGGCCCACGAGGAAGAAGATCGTGAACGTGAGCGCGAGCAACACCCCGTGTGCGGTCAGGACAGTGTAGTAGTCGGCCGAGTCCATGAACCGGAACACGTCGGTCCGGTGAAGCGCCTGGATCAGCCCGAACAGGCCGCCGATAGTGAGCGCGATAAACGAGCTCCAGAACGCCGAGTGGATGACTTTAGACTCTTCCGGGAAATCCTCGAAGTATGCGGTCGTCGCGTTACTCATTGTCGTCCTCCGTATCGGTCGTGTCGTCGCTTTCGTCGTTTTCGTCGTCCTCGTCCGTTCCAACCGTCACCTGGCCGCTCTCCTCGTAGTCGTCGACGGTGACCGTCCAGTCGTGTTCGCCCTCGCCGAGGTCCGAACTGTCGACGGCGAAGGTAACCTCCTCGGAGCTGTCGCCCGCGACGGTTACGTCTTCCTCGAGAGTCACGTCGCCGATCTCGGCCGTGACGGTGGTATCGAGGTCCTCGAGCTGGCCGTTCGTCACCGTAGCGGTGACCTCGATCTCCTCACCGGTCGCGACCTCGTCGGGCGCCTCGGCGGAGAGTTCGGTGAGGTCGAAGTCCTCTTCGGGCGTGACGATCAACTGGCCGGACATCTCGTGGTGTTGTGGACCGCAGTACTCGTTGCAGACGAGGCCGTACTCGCCGGGTTCGTCGAACTCGACGGTCATCGTGGAGATCTCGCCGGGAATGACCATCGTGTTGACGTTCGTGCCGACGACGCTGAAGCCGTGGATCACGTCGGGGCTCGTCACGTGGAAGGTGACTTCGCTGCCGGCGGGCACCTCGATGGGGTCGGGGACGAACGTAAACGTCTGTGCGCGGACGTAGACCTCGTACTCGTCCTCACCGACCTGCTGGACCCCCGGGTCGCTGAACTCCTCGTGGTCGAAGACCTCGTTGGGGTCTATCGAGCCACCCTCGTCGTCGACCATCGCGATGCCGAGGCCGATCGACCCGTACGTGATCGTTGCAATGAAGCCAACGATCAACAGCATCGCGGCGATCAGCCACGCTTTTTCGTACGTGTGGATGTTCATACGAGCCCCACCCCCATCAGGATCGAGCTAACGACCGTCGGGTCGTTCCCGACGAATTCCACGAAGTACATGAAAAACCACAGTGCTACCAGGATCAGGAAGTACAGTCCGATGAGCACCAACGTCCCGATCGGATCGTACTCGTCGTGACCGATCTCCGTGATCGGTCCGTCGACGTCTGCGGCCGTATCCGGCCGCTCCGCACTTTGCTCTGTCGCCGAACTCATACGGGAGGGTAGTGAACGGGTAGGACTTACCCCTCCCTGTCGTTCCAGCAGGATGGGAACGGGTGCATCCTTTAAGTAGCCATCATACGCAGGAATACACAATGACGTTCGAGGACCTCGAACCCCGACACGCAGCCGCAGCCGGACTGCTCGCATTCGTGCCGACGGTAATCTACGGCATCGGTCGTCCCGGACTCGCCGGCTTCGTCGCCGCGCTCAACGTCGCGATAATCTTCGCGTCGCTGTACGTCGCGATGTCGCCGGTCGACAGCGACGGACACGACCACGGACACGGCTCCGGCGACAACGGAACGAGTGCGTAAACGGATTCGACAGCCGTCCGAGCCCTCGAAGCGGCGGGCTCGGCGACACCCGAACGGTTCGCGGCTCGGTCACGACTCCGCACCCATGAGTTCTCCGCTCACCCGACGACCCACACCGAGCACCCTCGAGTGCCACGCGTATCGCGTCCGCCCACCATTCGAGCGGACCGACGACCGATCCTCCTCTCCACATGGCTCGAGACACTAGCCGATCGACACCCACGCCGGGTTCGAGCGCGGACGACGACGCGTCCGACCGAAGCCGCTCGAGCGACGACGCCGATCTCGCCGCCGTCCCGCCCGCCGTCGAACTCGGGGAGGGCGGCGGGGGAGACGACGGACCGACCGGCTGCGACCTCTGTGACCTCCCCACTCCGGAGCCGCCGGTCGCCGCGCCGGACGTCGACGGACGCTTTTGCTGTCGGGGCTGTCTCGAGGTGAGTCGGACGCTGTCGAACTCGGATGCGAACGCCGACGCCGATTCGGCCGGCGCGGAACCCGACCCCGGCGCGCTCCGATCCCGGCTGGCCGACGGGGACGCGGGTTCGGAGGCCGCCGACCCCGACGACGCGCTCGAGGACGGCGAGGGCGAGGAGGCGTTTCTCTCGGTCGACGGGATGCACTGTTCGACCTGCGAGGCCTTCCTCGAGACGACTGCCGAGTCCGCCGACGGTGTCCTGGCTGCGGAGGCCAGTTACGCGACGGAGACGGTTCGGCTGGCGTACGATCCCGACCGGGTCGAAACTGGTGACCTCGCCGACGTCGTCTCCGGCTACGGCTACACCGCGCGGGAGCGCGGACGCGAGAGCGACCACGAGGCCGACGACGGACAGGCGCTCGTAAAGTTCCTCGTCGGCGGCGGGCTGTTCGGGATGATGGTGATGGTGTGGTACGCCGTCTTCCTCTACCCGACCTACTTCGGCTACGAGCCGGTGGCCGACTTCGGAAGCTACGACGGCTACTACGTCGCGGTCAACATCTGGCTGATGACCACCTTCGTCCTCTTCTACACGGGGTACCCGATCCTCCGAGGTGCGTACGTCAGCCTCCGGGCGGGGATGCCCAACATGGACCTCCTCGTGGCGACCGCGGCCGTCGGCGCGTACGCCTACAGCACGCTCGCGATGGTTCTCGGGCGGACGGACCTGTATTTCGACGTCAGCGTCGCCGTCATACTCGTCGTCACCGCGGGTACCTATTACGAGGAACGGATCAAGCGCCGCGCGACGAACCTGTTGTCGGACCTCACCGAGCAGCAGGTCGACGAGGCCCGCCGCGAGGACGGCGAGACGGTCCCGCTCGAGAGGGTCGAACCCGGCGACCGACTGCTCGTTCGCCCCGGCGAACGGATCCCGCTGGACGGCGACCTCGTGGAAGGAACGGCCGCAGTAGACGAGTCGCTGGTGACCGGCGAGTCGCTTCCCGTCGAGAAAGCACCCGGCGATCCGGTCCGCGGGGGAACCGTCGTCACGGACGCCCCCGTCGTCGTCGAGGTGGGCGAGGACGCCGAGAGCACCCTCGACCGGCTGGTCTCCCTGCTGTGGTCGATCCAGAGTTCGCGGCCGGGCGTCCAGCGACTCGCCGACAAGCTGGCGACGATCTTCGTCCCGCTCGTGTTGACCCTCGCAGCCGCCGCGACGGTCGTCCTGCTCGCGCGGGGCTCGACCCCCTCGGAGGCGCTGCTGGTCGGGCTGACGGTCGTGATCGTCTCCTGTCCCTGTGCGCTGGGACTGGCGACGCCGCTTGCGATCGCCTCCGGAATTCAGTCGGCCGCGAAACGCGGGATCGTCGTCGCCGCGGAAGCGATTTTCGAGGACGCACCCGAAGTGGACGTCGTCGTGCTCGACAAGACGGGAACGCTCACGACGGGGACGATGACGGTGACCGACGTGTACGCGGACGCGACGGAGGGGAGCGACGGACCCGACGAGACGACGCTCCTCGAGCGCGCTGGCGCCGTCGAAGCCCTCTCGGAGCATCCGATCGCGGCCGCGATCACGGAGGCAGCCTTCGGCGACAGCAACGAGGACGGTGACGGTGGGGACGACCACCCCGACGACGAAAACGGGGAGCCCACCCTCCCTGCCGGCGTCAGCGCCGACGACTTCGAACGCGACCGCCGCGGCGTCAGCGGCGTCGTCGACGGCGACCGCGTCGTCGTCGGCCATCCGGACTACCTCCGCGAGTCCGACCTCGAGATCCCCGACAGCCTCGAGTCACGAATCGCGGACGCCCGAACGGCCGGCGACGTCCCCGTCGCAGTCGGCTGGAACGGGCGTGCTCGCGGCGCGATCGTCGTGGGCGACTCCCCCCGCGAGGAACTGGAACGAGCGGTCGAAACGCTCTCGAGCGGTCGCGAGGTCGTCGTCCTTACCGGTGACGAGGGGGCCGCGGCCGACCGATTCCGGGCCGTCGAGGGGGTAAGCGAAGTCTTCGCCGGCGTCCCGCCGGAGGGGAAAGCCGAAACCGTCCGCCGGTTGCGGGCCCGCGGCACCGTCGCGATGGTCGGCGACGGGAGCAACGACGCCCCCGCGCTGGCGGCCGCCGACGTCGGCATCGCGATGGGCAGCGGGACGAAACTGGCGACCGACGCCGCCGACGCGGTGATCGTCGGCGACGACCTCGAGGCGGTCCCGGAGACGTTCGACCTCGCGGCGGGCACTCACCGCCGTATCCGACAGAACCTCGGCTGGGCGTTCTTCTACAACGCCGTCGCGATTCCGCTCGCGATCACCGGACTCCTGAACCCGCTGTTCGCGGCGGTGGCGATGGCGACGAGCAGCCTGCTGGTCGTGATAAACTCCGCGCGGTCGATCTCGGACTAGTCCTCGCGCTCGCCGCCGCTCTCGTCCTCGTTCTCGTTCTCGTCCTCGTTCTCGTTCTCGTTCTCGTCCTCGTCCTCGTCCTCGGCTTTCCGTTCCGTCACCACTCGGTCGACGACGGCCCGCTCGCCGTCCTCGTAGACGTAGGTCTCGCCGTCCTCCTCGTCCTCCGTCCGTCGGTGGCTCCCGTCACAGAACGGAAACGTGTCCGAGAGACCGCACTGACAGACCGCGACGTCCCCCTTCTCGTCGTCGATATCCGACGGATCGAGCGTTCGCGGACCGGTCGCCTCGAGTTCGACGAGTCGCGTCATCGTCGGACAGTCGGTCCGCCGTGACCAAAATGGTTCGCTCCGCTTGCTCCTCGGTTCCCCTCTCGGATCCCTCGCGAGAGGAACAGCTACGGCGCTCGTCGCGGACGAACGGTGAGAGCGAGACAGCGGTGGCGACACGTCGATCCGGGAGACGATCGTTTCCCAGACTCGAGAAGAAACGTGGAACAGTGGAGCGGAAACGGGACGAATGACGGGCGCGGAAGACAAACTACTTGGTCGTCGTCGGTAATCTTCTGCTACCGAGACATGAGTTCGTACGCCGCGGAGGCGACGATCGCGATCGCGCTTACCGTCGTCAAGACGCTCAGCTTGCTCGTCGGCGGCATGATCACGTTCTTCGCGTTCAAGGCCTACCGCCGCACCCGCCAGCAAGCACTCGGATTGCTCGCGGGCGGGTTCGGCCTCGTCACGCTCGGACTGGTGTTGGCCGGGATGCTCTACGAACTGCTGGACGTGGGGCTGATGACTGGTATCCTCCTCGAGAGCCTCCTGATGCTCGCCGGCTTCGTGGTGATCGCGTACTCGCTGTACGTCACCTGACTTGCCCGGCAAGCCGCGAACGGCAGTTCGAACGCTCCAGGAACGAAATCTTTACCATCGGAACATTCAGTGTTGGGGGTATGTCTTCGTCGGGCGGACCCTCCGAGAGGGAGTGTACGTTCTCGCTGGACCCGTCACGAGCGTCCCACCACAACCATCCCGACAGTGACCTGCCCGACGACGACCTCACCGACGCGGGCGTCTGGAAGTGTCCCCACCCACCGCTCGAGGGACGCGATCGCTGTCTCGCCCACCTCGAGCCCGCGGAACGGCCCGACGACACCGACGAGACGGCGTGGCTCCGCGAGCGCCTCGAGTCGGCCGCGGGCGGCGGGGCCGAGAGCCGCCGACGCAAACAGTTCGTCGGCGGCCGGTTCGAGGGCCTCGACCTGACGGGCGGCGTCGGCGTCGAGACGAACGACACGTATCCGCTCGATTTCAGGTACGCCGACGTCGATCACCTCGCCTGCGCCGCAACCGACGCGACCGACCGCCTCGAGTTCGGCATGGCGACAGTCGACGAACTCCGACTCGAGGGGACGTTCGACGCAGTGCGTGCGCACGCAGCGGCGCTCGGCGACTGCGACCTCGAACACGCGACGATCAAGCTGCTCGACTGGCGGGACGCGAGCGTCGACGCGCTGGCACTGGGGAGCGCAGACGTCGACACGGTCGATCTCAGGAACGCGACTGCCGGCACGATCGACTGCGACGGCGCGACGATCGATCGTGGCCGCTTCGATTTCCTGCGTGCGGATCGCGTTCGGGGAGTCCACGCGACGTTCGACGTGGTCGATTTCGACAGCGCGACGTTCGACCGGATCAACGTCTACTACGCCGATATCGGCGAGGGTGACTTCCGGGGCGTCCGTGCCAACGACGCCGTGTTCAAGGGGGCGGCGTTCGACGGTGCGTACTTCAACGGGGCCGTCTTCGGGGTGTCGAACTGGATCGGGGCCGACGTCGCGAGCGGTCACTTCCGGGACGCCCGTTTCGATCAGGTCTCCTTTTTCAAGGCGGACATCCCCTCGGCCGGGTTCGAAAACGCCTATCTCGGACTGGCGAACTTCCAGAACGTGACCTTCGAGAAGGCGGATTTCGAGAACGCGACGCTCGAGCACGCCGTCTTCCGCGGGGCGACGTTCCGGACGGCCGACTTCACCGGGGTCGACTGTGCGGGCGCCCTGAATCTCAAGGAGACGACGTTCGCGGACGACGTAACGATCCGCCCCTCGCCGACCGCTCCGCCGACGGAGACGCTCGTCGACCTCGCGGGGAGCGAGATCGCGACGGGAACCTTCGGTCAGTCCGACCGCGGCTGGGTGTTCTACGACCTCGCGGACGCGACGGTCGGGCACGTCACGTTCGAGCACGCGGACGACGGCGACGACCGCGACGGCGAGTTGATACGACACGTACGCTTCCTGCGAACCCGGTTCGAGCACTTCGATTTCAGGGACAGCGACGGGATCGACCTGAAGCGAACGAACTACGACATCCACTCGATGTACCGCGCGGACGACGGCGACGACCCCGAACGGGACGCGGAGAACCGTGCCGGGCAGTTGCTCCAGTACGGACTCCACCTCGCCTCGAGGCGGGTTCGCTCGAACGGTGCTCCGACGGGCGAGGCGTCGACTGGCGACAGGACGTCGACGGGCGGGGCGTCGACAGACAACAGGACGTCGAGTTCCGAAGACGACGGTGTAACGGTTCCGGGCGCAGCCTTCACGCTCGAGGCAGTACCCGACCCGGACACCGAGTCCTACGCCCAAGACAGGGTTGCTGCCTGGAACTCCCTGCTCGAGATCGACCCCGAGACGCTGCCGACGCCGAACTACCACGATCAGCCCGCCCGCGACCTCGAGTACACGTATCTGCTGGCGAAAAACGGAGCCAACGTCATCAACGACAACGAGTCGGCATCCCGGTTTTTCGTCCGGGAAATGCTCCAGCGGCGGCGGCAGTATCTCGACCTGGCCCGCGAGGCGGATTCCAATCGACGGCGGCTCGGACACCTCATCGACTACGTCGAGAACTGGATCATCGGGACGACGTCCGGCTACGGCGAGAGTCCGGCACGAGTCATCGCGACCTCGGCCGTTACGATCGGCGTCTTCAGCGTCCTGTTTTACGCGCTGGAGCCGGGGCTGTACGACGATCCGCTCCAGTTCGGCGTCCTGAGCATCGGCTCGTTCGTCAGTTTCATCATCGGCGGCGTCACCGACGTCCCCGATCCGCTCATCAGTCTCCTCTCACAGGTACAGGCCTTTATCGGCGCGTTCTTCATCGCACTGTTCGTGTTCACGTTGACCCGGTCGATCCACCGGTGATCGGAGCTTCGACGCCGGAAGACGTCGGGCTCCGTCGATCACCGTCGACACACTAATGACAGCACCCTCGTCACTAGGGGACAGGCCATGGCCGACGAAACGCAACCGCTCGAGGAGCAACTCGTCGCCGCCTTCGAAGATCTGAACTACCCCGTCGAAGGCCCGCTCGATCTGGCACCCAACTTCCCGTCCTGGGCGAACACGACGTTTACCTCCGAACGAGGGGATCCGGACGTGGAGCTCTCGCTGACTCCCCGAGAGCTGCTGGTCCTGCTGGCCGACGGCGACGCCGAGTTCCCCTACGAAGACGTCGACGAACTCGCGGCCGACCTCGAGACCAGACTGCGAGAGGAGGGATTCCCCTCGTGAACGTCGGCGGTCGGTGCCTCGAGTTGTAGCCACCGGTCCGACTGCTCGCGTCGGGATCGAAGGGGCGGCTCGACTGCGTCGCCCGATTTGGCAGTTCCACGTACGGTCTTCTAGAAACGTACCAACTGATTCACATGCCGAGCGCCGCAAGTCTGCACTGCGGGGGCCTGGAGCCCCGTCGATGATCGTCGGGGCCATCCAGCTGCCGTGGTTGCACCCCGCCCACCCACCCGATCCGGACGAAGTCCGAACTCGGACGCCGAACCCGGAGCACCGACCCGGCTCCGGATCCCCGATCACGATCGGCGTCCGAAACCCGAACCCGACCGGACCAGTCTCACTCCGCAGCACGCGCCCCTCTCGGTTCGTCACGGTTTCCGTTCGATCACGGACCGGATCCCCCTGGTCCAGCCGACCCCGTGACGAACCGTCCGAACCGTCGCCAGTGGCAGTGACTTTCCCCTCGAGTCCGACGTCGGGCGACGCTCGAGGGACGAGTCGAAGACACCGATAGCGGGAGTTACGATCGACTGAGCCTGCTCGAAACCGAGTGAGACCTGGGTACCCCTGGCAATGGTGCAAACGTCGCGCCGACTACGTGAGGTGCCGGGGAACCGAGCCAGCGAGCGCACGGAGCCAGTACTCGCTCGTAAAAGAGACGGTGGAACGAGTAAAGAAAGGGGTCAGCCGGGAAAACGCCAGAGACGCTCGTCCACCGGGCGGGCGATATGATTCGGGAGATTATACGATCGAAATATCATCAGTATAACGTTCACCTACCAATCTATCTCGAAGTCCAATGTGTCCTTCCCCTGTATTGCCTCCTCGTATTCGCTACGGAGGATAGTGAATCGATGCTGGTCGGTTACTTTACCATCGGGTCGTGATGAGTGCTGTCGTAGTAGTCCTTCATGACATCCCCCGTATTTTTCGATGTATTTCTCAATCATCCGTCTTGAGGGTTCGTTATTCGCCGCACAAGTCGTATAGTAGGCGTCGAGGTCGTACTTCTCAAACGTTAGTTCAATGAACGCTGACGCCCGCTCCAGGCCGTACTCCCGTCCCCAATAACGTTTCGAGAGGACAATATCTGAACTAGCTCGCCGTTCTTCCCAGTCGGGGCCATACGCAGTAGTTCCGACGATCTCGTTGTCTTCTTCTTTCGACCGTAACAAGTATCGTGCGCTCCCGTGATCGGCCCACTTTTCCTCGGCCCTATCTATGAAGGTAATAACTTGGTCAAGCCGCCGAAAGCGGAACCAGGGCATATGCTCCGTTGCGTCACCTTGCCAAGCATCGTGAGTAACGAACTCGTAGAATTCGAAGGAATCTACGTTTTCGTGACTCAAACGTTCGAATTTCAGTCGGTTCGTCTCGATACGTTCGGGGAACAGATCGTGTGTCATTACCCGACCGTTCGTTGATACCGTAGGGTACAAGCCCTGACGGTGCCGTTCAGAAACACCGCAAGACCTAAACGTATTTTAGCCGTAGCATGTATTGAGACTCTAAACAGCGCAGTCGAGTTCTAACATACCTATACCGGGTTTTCAACGTTTCCTGCCCCAATTAACCGCTATCCTTCGTAGGTAAAGGACTACGCTTGACTACGAGCTATCCACGCCGGTGCGGAGACTACTTCAGAAGGTACGGTTTGCCAGTAAAAAGCCGAAAAGCGGTGACCTTCCCGTCGCTGATCGGTGACAGAATTATGCTAGAGGGGCGCTGGCTGTGAATCACAGTCTGCGCCGCAGGAACAAGCCTAGGCCGGGATTTGAACCCGGGCTCTCGTCCTTACCAAGGACGCGCTTTACCTCTAAGCTACCCAGGCGCGTACTTCGTTGTTGACTCGAGTCGTCTTTATGGGTTTCGATTCCTCCCGGTTGTGAGTCGGTCTGCCGTAGTGCGGTTGGCCCCGCTCGAGGTCGTGTCAGGGATCCGTTGCGGACGTCGCCCGGTCGGTCGTGTGGTCCTCGAGGGAACGATCGGAGATCGGAGCGTCCGGGCCGTCGAAACACTCCTCGACGGGTGGGAACGACGTCCCGACCTGGGTGGCGATATCGTCAGCGACCGAGAGCAGGCGGGGCGGCGGCGCTTCGCCGGCCGCAGCGGCTCCGGTTCGAACCGCGAGTTCGAGGACGTCGCGCTCGAGGTTGGCGTCGAGTTCGGCGGCCCGTTCGACGCGGTCGTCGGCGTTCGGGTTCGGGCTCGGGTTCGCGTCCGTGTCCACATCGCCATCGTCGGCCCTCTCGCCGAGGAGATCCTCCCGGCGAGTCTGATCTCGACCGAACGACTGGACGGTTCGGACTGCCGTGTTGGCGGCTTCGGTTCGAGATAGCAGGTAGAAGCCGCGAGCGACGAGGATGTCCGCAGCCAGAATCTCGAGGTCGGCTTCGGTGTCGGCGTCCGTCTCGGTCTCCTGGCCCCCGATCGGAGTGGTCCACGGTTCATCGTGTGCCAGCGCCCGCGTGAGTCGCAACCCTTCGTAGATGAGCTGGACACCGGCCGCGTGGGTGACGATACCGTCGAAATCGTCCGCATCGACCGTCGGTGCGTCCGACTGCTCGAGCGGGGGTTGTCCGTTCGTACTGGCGGCGCTTGCGTTTGCCTTTGCCTTTGCGTTTGCGGTGGCGTTCGCGTTCGCCTCAGTGGTAACCGCAGCGGCACTCTCGAGGGCGAGCACGCCCGGCACCATCGACGCCTCGTCGAGGACGGACTCGACCAGGGCGTGCAACCGCGGCGGTTCGACGTCCGCGACGGCCTCGAAAGCGGCACGCCGACAGTTGTCGGCCGTTTCCATTGGGGGACCCTTACGAGGGAGCAGGCAAAGACCTTTGGAAACGCCGGATCGACTGGACGGCGTGATAGACGTCACCGTAGCCGCCGCGGGCGATGCCACGTCCGACGGCGACGCGATCCGCGACGGCACCGCCTCGCCGATCCGGACGATCACCCTCGACCGGCCGAACGCACGTAACGCCCTGACTATCGATGGCCTCGAGGCCCTCGAGACCGCGATCGACGACGCCGAGGAGCCGGTGATCTACCTCCGTGGGGCCGGGCCCGCCTTCTGTGCCGGTGCGGACCTCGAGGCCGTGAGCAATCTGGACGGCGATCCGGAGCAGGCCGAAGCGTTCGCCCGCCTGGGCCAGCGCGTTGCCCGGACGATCGCCGACTCCTCGTCCGTCGTCGTCGCCGGAATCGACGGTCCGGCGGTCGGCGGCGGGCTGGAACTGGCCCTGGCCTGTGACGTACGCGTCGGGACGCCGGACTCGAGTTACGGCGAACCGGGCGTGAGCTTCGGGCTGTTCGGGGCCTGGGGCGGAACCGTCCGACTGCCCCGGATCGTCGGGGAAGGGCCCGCCCTCGAGTTGGGGCTGACGGGCCGGACGATCGACGCCGACGAGGCGCTCCGCATGGGACTCATTTCGCGGATCGAGGACGACCCGCGGACGGTCGCCGAGGAGATCGCGGGGAACGCCGACGACGCACTGTGCGTCCTGAAACGCCGGCTGCGGGACGACCGCGAACGCGCGACTCAAGAGCGACGGGAAGCCGAGGCCTTCGGGCGGCTCGTGAACGCCCACGCCGACGACGTCGAGAGCGTTCTCGAGTGACGAGTGACGAGTGACGAGACCCATAAGTAATCCAAGGTCTTTTTGTCGGTGCGACGAGAGCGGAAACGCATGCCCGATTCGACGTTCCTTCCCGGCGACGAGGTCGACCTCCGGCCGATCGAGGAAGACGACCTGGACTATCTGCGCGACACGATCAACGATCCCGAGGTCTGGCGGCCGATCGGCGGCTCCCGTCCGATCAACCGGCAACAGGAACAGGAGTTCTTCGACGACGTGGTCTGTGGTGACAACGGCGTCCACCTGCTGATCACCGCCGACGGCTCACCGGTCGGGACGATCGGCCTCCGCGAGATCGACTGGGAGGCCAGCTGCGGCGAGATCGGCTACTGGATCGATCCGGACGAGCACGGGCAGGGGTACGGCACCGAGGCGACCGAACTGATGGTCGCGTACGCCTTCGACCAACTGGGCCTCCACCGGATCGAGGCCCACGTGTTCGAGTTCAACGAGGCCTCGCAGCGACTCCTCGAGTCGATCGGGTTCGTCCACGAGGGGACGAGCCGGGAGTCCCAGTTCATCGACGGCGAGTACCAGGATACGTACTGGTACGGATTGCTCGAGGAGGAGTGGCGGGACTGAGCTAGTTCGACGACTCCGGCGCGGGCGGCACCGATCGTTTGTGCTCGCTGCGTTCGTACATCTCCCGGACCTGCTCGACCGTCTCCCGATCGACCTCGAGTTCACGGGCCGTCGCGGCGACCGACAACGGGCCGTCGACGTGGGTCGCGAGGATCGAGTCGAGGGTATCGTAGCTGATCCCCAGTTCCTCCTCGTCGGTCTGGTCGGCCCACAGCTCCGCCGTCGCGGTCTTGGCCGCGAGGTCCTCGGGGACGCCGACGTGGCGCGCGAGCTGGCGGACCTGGGCCTTGTAGAGGTTGCCGATCGGGTGGCAGTCGACCGCGCCGTCGCCGTACTTCGTGAAGTAGCCGACGGCGGCTTCGCTGCGGTTCCCGGTCCCCAGGACGAGGCGGTTCTCGTGGTTGGCGACGAGGTAGTTCAGGACCGCACGTACGCGGGCACGGGCGTTCCCGACGGCGACGTGATCCCCCTCGGCGTCGGGGTAAGCCGACAGCAGCGAGTCGACGATCGGTTCGATCTCGATGACGTCGTAACTGATCTCGAGATCGGTGGCGACCCGTTCGGCGTCGCTCATGTTCTCGTCGCCGCTGACGCGGGCCGGGAGCACGAGCCCGTGGACGTTTTCCGGGCCGAGAGCCTCGACGGCGAGGTAGGCGGTGAGTGTGCTGTCGATCCCACCAGAGAGCCCGAGAACGGCTCCGTCCGCACCCGCTGCGTCGACTCGATCGGCGATGAACGCAGTGATGTGGTCGCGACGACGGTTCAACTCCGACTCCGAGAACCGAATGTCGATCATTCGATTCATATTACGGCTCGAGGTGCCAAATATCCTCCCCCTACAGCGGAGAGCCTGTACGAACGGCCAGTTTCAAGAAGGCCGAGAGAGCGCTACGTTGAAGTGGGATCGGCTGCAAGTCGAGGATACGCTCGCTTGAGCGAACGAAGCGAGCGACGTGCGCCGGTGGTGAGACGGACGGCGTCCGTCGAAGTACGGCGCGCAAACGAACGAAGTGAGTGCAGTGCGCCGGTGGTCTAGTGGTAGGACATGAGCTTCCCAAGCTCATAGCCCGGGTTCAATTCCCGGCCGGCGCATTTCCTGCGAACGTCAGTGAGCAGTGAAATCACCGGCGGGAATTGAGGGAGACGAGTCCCAGCCCGCACAACGGAGTGAGCAGGGACGTCTCGGCGTGGTTCAATTCCCGGCCGGCGCATTCCTTCGGACGATCGACGACCAGTCGAGGGTCCATCCCGACGAGACCGACAGCGACGGAACCGGAGCTCGCCGTGTGGTGTGATCAGTGACCCGTTGATAGCTGTCGACCGAACTGTTCGTGAGCCGTCAGTTTTCGGCCGTATCGTGGCCCGATTCCCCGTGCCACACGGCGTTCGATTGAAAAGCCTTAATACTATCAGCCGGATACGTTGGGATGCGAGCCCGGGTGGTGTAGTGGCCCATCATACAACCCTGTCACGGTCGTGACGCGGGTTCAAATCCCGCCTCGGGCGTTCTTCCGATCTCAATTTTCGACAGTCGGTGCTGTCGCAGTTCTCGAAGATTCGACGACAGTAGCAGCAGTAGCTGCTCGAGCGACGGAGTTTCCGATCGAGGGTCGACGGGCCCTGGGCCGTTCCCGACAGTGACCGCGAGCGGATCGACCCGGCAGCTCGAGAGCACGGACCGCCGTCGCCGACCGACCGGGAACAGGTTCGGGTTCCGGCGACCGTCGAAGCGGAGCCTCGAACAGGATCCGATCCCGGCGGGGGCGACGTGATTCCATCCCACGACGGGCCGAGAACAAAACCCTTAATACTGTCACCGGGAAAGAGAGGGATGCGAGCCCGGGTGGTGTAGTGGCCCATCATACAACCCTGTCACGGTTGTGACGCGGGTTCAAATCCCGCCTCGGGCGTTCTTCCGATCTCAGTTCTCGAGAGCGACTGCTTCCCTTCGATACCCGACGACGGAGACTCGAGAGCGACGGCTCCGTTCGGTCGACTCGAGACGGTAGTGGCCTCGAGGTGACCACCGACGGATCGTCCCCGGTACAACCCTCAATTTTCGACAGTCGGTGCTGTCGCAGTTCCGTGTCATCACATATCATCCACCAATGTAAGAGCAAATATTATTGCTACAGAGACACAGTCAAGAAGGCCATCAGACTTAATGAATTCATCTGATATTCCGGATTTATGGAACGTCGAGACGACGGGAGCGACGGGGTGTCGGTCCGGGGCGTGTACGACGCGCTCCGGGGGCGATACCTCTTCAAGATCGGTGCGGCGATTCTCGTACTGACGGTCGTACTGCTCGGTGCCAGTTACGTCACGTTCGCAGAGATCCAGGCGAGCGTCGAGAGCGACGCCGAAGAGACGATGCTGAACGCTGCCGATCGGGAGGCCGAGGGGATCGACGAGTTCCTCGGCGCCCGCAACGACGACGCGGCCCGGATCTCGGGGACAGTCGACCGATTGGACGGCGACAACGAGGGCGCGATCCGCGACGAGTTACTGGGGAACCTCGAGATGCTCCCCGACGACGTTCACTCGATACACTACTACGACCTCGAGGCGGACGCGATCGCGGTCAGTACCCACGCCAACCGGGAGGGCCAGCGGGTGGCCGAGTCCGACCGGCCGTGGGCGGTCGGTCCCGACGCGTTCGCCGGCACCCACGCGGTCCGCTCGTTCGAGCCCTACGAGACGGACGACGGGGTTCGGATGGGCTTTGCCAGTCCCGTCGCCGGCGAGTCGAGCCACGTGATCGTCGTCACCGTCGACCTCACGGAGCGCGGTGACTTGCTGACGGCGCCCGTCGAGGGCGGTCTCATCGAAGTCGTCTCGACGGAGACGGGCCAGGTTGCCCTCGGCGGGGACGCCGACGCGATCCTCGAGCAGTACCGGTTGCTCGACGACCTCGAGCACCTCGAGAACGGGGGCGTCGAGTCCCGTGTCGACGCGGTCGAACTCGAGGATGGGAACGGTAACACGGCGTCGGGCTACGACATCGATGACGACCGCGCAGTCGTCGCCACCGTCCCGGTCGACGAGAAGCCGTGGGCCGTAACCGTCGTCGCCCCCTATGGAACCGTTTTCGACACCGTCGGTGACGTCACCCGGAGCCTGCTGCTGTTGATCGGACTCTCCGTCGGAGGCTTCGTCGTCGTCGGAGCCGTCATCAGCCGGGATATCAACGACTCTCTCGAGGAGATGACCGGCTACGCCGAGGAGATCGAGGAGGGCAACCTCGAGGTGTCGATCGACGAGTCCCGGGTCGACGAGTTCGGACAGTTGGCCTCGCTGTTCGCCCGAATCCGGGACACCATGCGGGAGCAACTGGAAGACGTCGAACAGCAGGCCCGGGAAGCCGAGCGGGAACGGGAGCGGGCCCAGGAGGCGAAGGCCGAGGCTGAACGGGCCCAGGCCGACGCCCAGCAGGCCAAAGCCGAAGCCGAGGAACTCAGCCGGCACCTGGAGGAGAAGGCCCAGGAGTACAGCGAGGCGATCGAGGCGGCGGCGGACGGCGACCTGACCCGACGGCTCGACACCGAGAGCCGAAGCGGGGCGATGACCGACATCGGACGGGCGCTGAACGGCATGCTGACCGACGTCGAACAACTGGTCGTCCGCATCCAGCGCGTGGCCGCACGGATCGACGAACAGAGCGACGAGGTGACAGCCTCGACCGAGGAGATCGAGGCCTCGAGCACCGAGGTCGCGGAGAGCATCGAGGAGATTTCGGTCGGCGCGGACAGACAGAGCGAGCAACTCGCCACCGCGGCGACCGAGATGTGCGACCTCTCGGCGACGGTCGAGGAGATCGCCTCCTCGTCGGACGCCGTCGCCGACCAGGTCGCACAGGCCGCCGAGTGGGGCCAGGACGGCCAGGAAGCCGCCGGGGAGACCGTCGAGACGATGGACGGGATCGAGAAGAAAGCCACGGACACGGTCGAGAAGGTCGAGTCGCTCCGGGACGAGGTCGAACGGATCGGCGAAATCGTCGACCTGATCGACGACATCGCCGCGGAGACGAACCTGCTGGCGCTCAACGCCTCGATCGAGGCCGCGGCCGCGGGGAGCGAGGGCGACGGCTTCGCCGTCGTCGCCGACGAAGTCAAGTCGCTGGCCGAGGAGACCGCCGAGGCGACCCAGGAGGTCGAACGACTCGTCGAGACGGTCGAGGAATCGACGGAGTCGGTCGCGGACGACGTCTTCGAGATGCAGGCGGGGATCGAGGACGGGCGGACGACGATCGACGAGACCGTCGACACCCTCGAGCGGATCGTCGACGCCGTCGAAGACGCGAACGCGAGCGTCCAGTCGATCAACGAGGCGACGGACGACCAGGCGACGTCGACACAGGAGGTCGCCTCCATGGTCGACGACGTGACGGCGGTCAGCGAACGGACCGCCGACGAGGCGACGAACGTCTCCGCCGCGGCGGAGGAACAGACGAGCGCGATCCAGGGGATCACCGAGAACGCCGAGTCGCTGTCCGGCCGCGCGGACGAACTGCAGACGCTGGTCGGTCGGTTCGAGACCTCCGAGACGGACGATCCCCGTGCGGGAACGGACGCAAGCGACGGAGAGGAAGACGACGGCGACGGAGAGGCGACCGACCTCGTGGCGCTCAGCGACCAATAACGGTTCACAGTAGTCCGTCGGACGCGGAGTCGAACCCCTCGAGTCGACGCACGAACTGACGACTGCTCCGACCGTTCCTAATAACAACGTATTTCCGATCGAACGGATATCTCACGGTAGCTGATTCCGGATCGCCGTCCGCCGATGACTGTGGGCGCCGTCGGTCCCCACGCCGACGACCGCGATCCGTCGGAACACGCAGACCCATGACCGACCGCATCACCGTCCTCGTCGTCGACAACGAACCCGGCTTCGCGGAACTGGCCTGTGAGATGCTCGAGCGCGAACGCGAGGCGATCGACGCGGAACCGGCCACGAGCCCGGACGAAGCACTCGAGCGACTCGACGCCCCCGGCGACCCGCCGGTCGACTGTATCGTCAGCGATTACGAGATGCCCGGAACGACCGGCCTCGAGTTGCTCGAGCGCGTCCGTGAGGACGACCCCGATCTCCCGTTCATCCTCTTTACCGGCAAGGGATCGGAAGCGGTCGCGAGCGAGGCGATCGACGCGGGCGTGAGCCAGTACCTCAGGAAAGAGACGGGCAGCGAGCAGTACGCCGTGCTGGCGAACGAGGTGGTCAACGCCGTCGAACAGTACCGGACCGAGAACGAACTCCGGGCGAACGAGCGGCGGTACCAGCGGACGGTGACCACCCTCCACGAGACGACACGGGAGTTGATGCGCGCCGAGAGCAAGGCGGAGATCTACCGGACGGCCGTCGACACCGCCCGCGACGTCCTCGAGGCCGCGACCGTCGCGGCGTACGCCTTCGAGCCGACCGACGGGGCGCTCGAGTTAGTGGCGTCGACTGGGGAGTGTCCGGCGGGCGGTGCAGGAACGGGAGCGCCTGCGGGTGCCGATGTCGGGGCCGCTGCCGGCACCGGATCTCATTCGGGCCGTGGTCCCGGACCCGGACCCGGATCCGGACCGGAACCCGGAGGCGGACGCGAGTCGACGGCGAACTCGGGCGTGGACGCGGAACGCCCACAAAGTGAGGAACGGGGCACCGATACGACGCTCGAGCCGACGGCCGACCGCCCCGTCGACCGCTTCGAACGCGGTGAGGGGGCGATCTGGGACGCCTTCTCCGAAGGGGAGAGCGCGACCCTCGAGGGGAGAGGGCCCGCGGACGCGATCACCGTCGGAACGGAAGCGGACGCGACGCCCGCGCCGACGGCCCCCGGCCGCAGCGAGTTGATCGTCCCCCTGGGAACCCACGGCGTCCTGGTCGCCGGTACCGACCGCGAGGACGGGTTCGACGGGACGATGACGGAACTGTTGCACGTGCTGTCGGCGAACGCCGAGGCCGCCCTGGACCGGGCCGAACGCGAGGAACTGCTCCGCGAGCGCGACCGGACGCTCACCAGACAGAACGAGGAGCTGACCCGGCTCAACCACACTAACGAGATCGTCCGCGAGATCAACCACGGGATCGCCCGCGCCTCGACCCGCGAGGAGATCGAGACGACGGTCTGCGAACGGCTCGCCGACACGGACCGCTACCGTTTCGCCTGGATCGCGACCACCGACGACCCGCCCGAACCGACCGCGTGGGCGGGCGTCGACGCGACCTACGTGGACCGGCTCCGGGACGACGGCGAGCGCGCGCCCGAGCGCGAGTTGGTTCGCGAGGCCCTCGAGCACGAGCGCGTCAGCGTCGTCGGAAACGTCCTCGAGGCCGACGGCTGGGACCGACGCCGGAAGGAGGCGCTCACCCACGGCTTCCAGACGGTGCTCGCCGTGCCCCTCGTCGGGGAGGAACGCCATCACGGGGCCCTGGTCGTCCACGTCGGCGGCGTCGACTCGATCGGCGACCGCGAACGGGCAGTGTTGTCCGAACTGGGCGAGACGATCGGCCACGCGATCCGCTCGGTCGAGCGAACGCGGGCGATGCTCGACGACGGCCGTCTCGAACTCGAACTCGAGTGTCGCGACGAGCGGCTGCTGTTCAACCGGCTGTCGGCGCGGGTCGGCCGAGCGACCCTCGAGGGGATCGTCGACCGAAGCGAGGACGAGGCCGTGGGTTTCGTCAGCGTCCCCGAGGACGCCGACGTCGACGCCCTCGAGGACGAGTCCGCCTCGGTCGAGTCGATCACGACGGTCTCGGCCGGCGACGACGAGCGGCTGCTCGAGGTGACGACCGAGCCGACGCCGTTTCTCGACGTCGTCCGGCGCTACGACGTCCGTGTGCGGACGATGACCGGCGACGACGGCACGTCGACGGTCGTCCTCGAGGTGCCACAACGTGTCGATGCGCGCGAACTTGTGGAGGCGATCCGCACGGAGTACCCAGAGACGGAGCTGAGCGCCCGCCGGGAGACCAACGCCGTTCCCTCGGCCCGCCAGCTCGACACCCATCTGGAGGAGCGGCTCACCGCCAAGCAACTCGAGGCCCTGCAGGCCGCTCATTACGGCGGCTTCTTCGAGTGGCCCCGAGAGAGTACGGGCGAAGACCTCGCGGCAGCGCTTGACGTCTCGGCGCCGACCTACCACTACCACCTGCGGGCTGCGGAACGGAAGCTTGCCGCGCTCGCGTTCGATGGACTCTAAATAATTAGTACCAGTCAGAACGGACTACTAAACAGTTAGAGATCATATTTAAACCCCGTCGTTCCATACGTTTAGGTGGCGATCTGCGATACGCTGTCGCCACCCCCAATCCCCCAATCCCCACCCCCATTTTCGTTCCGCGACGTAACCCTACCAGTGTCGCGTATCGGTGAGAACAGGTCCCGAACGCCGACCGGCAGCATACGCTTTCCTGGACGTCATTGCCGGCCGGACCGCGAACGCCTGCGGTCCGGCCAGGGAATCGGTACAGCAGACCGTATCAGTTCGACTCGACGCGGTCGTCCCACTCGATCCACTCCTGCTCCCAGCCGGTGCGAGACGCCGCGCGGCGGCGCGCGCGTTCGCGGTCCTCACGGGCCATCCGGTTGCGTTCGACCGCGCCGGACTGTTCCCCATCCACGAGTAGCGGATCGAAGGAGACGACGCCGAACTCCCGGTCCACTCCATTCGGGGAGATCGAAACGAGCCGCTGGCGTCGGGACCCCCGCGGAAAGACGAGCCGGCCGTCCGGGGCGAGTTGCTCGAGCAGCGCCCGCGGCGCGTCGACAGCCGCCGCCTCGACGAGGATTCGGTCGAACGGGGCGTACTCAGGGAGCCCCTCAGCGCCGTCACGGCGATCGACGAGGACACCGCCGTAGCCCGCGCGTTCGAGGTTAGTCCGGGCCTCGGCGACAAGCGGGCGCGCGATGTCGACGGCGTGGACGTCCGTCTCGTCGACGAGTTCGGCGGCGACGGCGGCCGTGTAGCCGACGCCGGCCCCGACGATCAGGACGCTGTCGTCGTCCTCGATCGCCAGCGCCTCGAAGAGGCGAGCAACGATGCTGGGCGGGAGGACCCGCGTCCCGAGGATCTCGTGTTCGCGGTCGGCGTAGGCCGTCCGCTCGTCGTCGACGAACTCGTGGCGCGGGACGTCACGCATGGCGACGGCGACGTCCTCGTCCGCGAGGACACCCTTGGCCGGCGACTCGAGGCCGTCGACCATGTCCTCTCGCAGTACCGCGGGGTCCATGTCTAGTCGGGCTACCCGTCGAGACGTAATCAATGGCGCGCTTGCTCGGATAGGTCACCCCCGCATCCGGACGAAGCGGACGCCGCCGTGTTCCGTCCGCTCGAGGCTCCCGTCGGGCCGTTTGGTCGCTTTCACGAGCGTCTGGAAACCGGTGCCGACGGGCGCGAGCAGCCGACCGCCGGGACGGACCTGGTCGACGACCGGGTCCGGCAGCTCCGGGGTCGCACAGGTGAAGTAGGCGGCGTCGTAGGGGGCGTACTCGGGCCAGCCGTTCCGGCCGTCGCCCGTCCGGACCGAGACCTCGCCGTAGCCGGTGCGCTCGAGTCGCTCGCGGGCCTGCTCGGCCAGGTTCTCGCCGTACTCGACGCTGTAGACGTTTTCCGCGCCGACGAGTTCCGCGGTGACGGCCGCGTGGTAGCCACAGCCGGTGCCGATCTCGAGGACCTCGTCCCCCCGCTCGAGGTCGAGTTTATCGGCCATGATCGCGACCATGTGCGGGGCGCTGATCGTCTGGTCGTCCCCGATCGGCAGCGGCCGGTCCCGGTAGGCGCCGTCGCGGCGGTCGGGCGGGACGAACTCGTGGCGGGGTACGGCCTCGAGGGCCTCGAGGACTCGATCGTCGTCGACCCGGGAGGCGACGGTCCGGACCATCCGCTGGCGGGCGGCCTCGTACTCGCCGTCGTCGACGCCCCCGTCGTCGGAACCGAAACGATCGAACATGGCCGAACGTACGCGGCGGTGGGCAATAGCCTATGGGACGCGACTGCTTGCAAACCGTACTCGAGCAGGTACTGACGAACGCCGACCGGCGGGGAAAACGAGTGAAGCCGAATCGAACGGAAAACCGACGCTGGGCTCGGTTCGGTTCGGTTCGGTTCAGTTACCAGGCCGACCAGGCGCTGGTCTGTTCGTCGTAGGCGTAGACGCGCTTGGCGTCTTTCGCGAGTACCGTATCGCCCTCGATCTCGTAACGGTCCCGGTCGTAGCCCGAGGCGTCGCCGCGGACGACGAACGCGTCGATCTCGAACTCGTCGTCGCCGAAACTCTCGACCTCGCCGACCTCGAACTCGTAGTCACCCGGCACACGGACCGTGATCGAGCGACTGTCGTCCCTCGAGCCGTCCTGGGGGTGGATCGTCACGTTGACCGCGACGTTGTCGACTTCACGGGTCCAGACGGTCTCGATCTCCTCGGCCGGGGCCTCCTCGACGCGCTTGTGGCCCTCGAGTTCGACGCTGGTCACCCGCACCGTCGAGAGGACCTCCTCGGTCTCGAGGATGAACTCGTCGCCGACCTCGACGGTCTCCTCTTCGGGCGTCGTGACGTTCGCCGTGAAGGACTCGCCTTCCTGGGAGACGACGACGTCGAGAGTCACTTCGGACGGTCGTTCGGGCTGTACCTTGTGGACGTGATCGCACTCGCTGCAGCGGACGGTGACGGTCCCGCCCCCCTCGGTCGCGGTGAGGACCTCGTGGACTGTCTCGAGGTCCGGCGAACAGGAGGGACAGGGCGTCGGCACCCGATCCGGCAGCTCCGATGAATCGCTCATAACACCTCGTAGCGGCCACGTACCTAAAAGGCGATTGGACCTGGCCCGGCAGGCGGTCGGCGCTCAGGCGGCGGGGACGACTGGAGCCGGTAGGAGACGCACGGGCGACGACGCGTGGCCCCGGCCGACTACGCGGTCGCCGCCGTTCGGCCCTCGTTCCACCTGTAGCCCTCCGGCGTTTCCCGTAGCGTGCCGTCCTCGGCCCAGCGCTCGACGACCTGTCGCAACCCGTCCCGGTACGTGGGGTACGCCGGCTCCCACCCGGTGGCGTCGCGGAACCGGTCGTTCGTCGTCGGCATCGGCTCCGTCAGCAAGGCGGTCGTTTCTCCGCCGAGAACCGGACGCGCCAGCCAGGCCGGGAGGCGGCGCGGCGGCGGCGCGCCGAGTTCGTCGGCGAGTTCCGTTAGTACGTGAGAGAAGTTTTGGGGCTGGAGTGAGATGGTTGATGAACAGTGAGCAGCGATCGTCGAAAGGACGTTGTTCGACATCTTTCCGATGAGGATCTTGATCGACTTCTGACCGAGGCGGACGATCCGAAGGTCGTCCGCCGCCTTACCTTCGTGAAGAATCTCTATGAAGGAGATACGCTTGAGGAGGCAGCAAACCGGGTGGGGAAATCTGAATCAACCGGAAGCCGGTGGGCACAGCGCTGGAATGAGGGCGGACTCGGTCAACTGACGCCGAACTTCGGGGACGGACGTCCCCCGAAGCTCGGCGAAGATGAACAAGAAGAACTTCTCGAACTCCTGCGTGAGGGCCAACCGTGGAAACAACAAGAGATACAGCATCTCCTCAACGAGGAATTCGACGTTGAGTACCATCCAGATTATCTGAGTACGTTCCTCCGTGAACTAGGGCTTTCGTACTCAATCCCACGAACAAAGCGCCCATCACGGCCTGACGATGCTGAAGAGATCCTCGACGAGCGCCTTGATGAGGCGCTCGCCGAGGACGACAACCAGCCACACAACAAACAGGAAGCCGACGAAGACGGTGGCTGGGAACTTGACGACGATATTTGTACAGATGGGGGTACTGTCGTTGGGTTCTTCGACGCCTCACATCCCCAACCGTGGGATAATTCGCGTCGGATGTGGTACGTCGATAACCCGCACATTGAGCGACCGCTGGTTCGAATCGATGAACCAGCGGTCGGCTTCTATGCACTCAACGGCGAGAGCATCGTCTCATTCCCGGAAGATCAGACGAAAGAACGAATCTGCGACTGTCTCGAAAGGATACGCGAGCAGAATCCCGGCAAGCGGATTCTGCTCGTCTTGGACAATCTCTTCTCGCACACGTGCGAATACACGCGTAAGCGAGCGTCCCAACTCGGTATCGATCTCGTATTCTTGCCGGTTGGATCGCCAGACCTCAACCCAATCGAATCGGTCTGGAAGAGTTTGAAGTGGGAAATATCTCCGCTAATCGTCGAGAGCGCGGAAGAGTTCCGCGCTCTCGTCAGTACTGTCTTCGAGAGATTGACTGCTCGTGTGAGCTTCGCTGGCAACTGGATCAAGCAGTTCCTCGACTTGCAAAAGTTATCTTGAGTACTAGAGGAACTCGCCGAACGTCGTCGGGCGATCGTCGACGACGTGGTAGAGGCCGCCGACTTCGGTCTCGATCGCCTCAGCGAAGGCATGGGCCGCGTCCTCGGCGTGCAGGAACGACAGCCTCGCGTCTTCCCGCCCGAGCAACCCACGACCGAGGATCGGGAGCCGTCCCGCGAGAACCGACCGCCCGAACTGACGCGTGTGGGCGGAGTCGGGTGCGTAGAAGAAGCCACAGCGCAGGATCGCGGCCTCGAACCCGAACGCCGACCGACGCTCCCGAAGGAAGTCCTCGACGGCCGCCGCCGACCGAGTCGTCCGATCCGGGCTTCGCTTCGCCGACTCGTCGAACGGCGAGCCGTCCGGTTGGCGAGCGACCCAGACGACGCTCGGGAAGAGGACGCGGTCGACGCCCTCCCCGGCGACTCCGACGAGGTTTCGGATGCCGTCGACCCGGACCCGATCGTTGCGTTCCCAGTCGGCCTCGCTCGGCCTGGTAGCCGTCGGAATCGACGTAGCCGCGTGAACGAGCACCTCGACGTTCGGGACCGCCCGTTCGAGCGAACGGCGGTCCAGGACATCACCACGACGCGGGATCCCGCCACGCGACTCGACCCGATCGGCTCCCTCGTCGTCGCGGACGAGGCCGTAGACGTCGTGACCACGGTCGGCGAGTCGCTCGACGAGGCGGGTCCCGAGGACGCCGGTCGCACCGGTAACGAATACGCGCATCTCGGTCGTCTAGTCGCGCCCCACACGGGAGTCGTTACTGCGGCAGCAGTATCGGACATTTAACTCAGCGGCCCGAATGGGTCGTCCGTATGAAGCGGGTGCGCCTCACGCTCGACGCCGGGGGACGGGAGGCGGAGATCCATCCGATGTACGATCTCCTCGTAAACGCCCCGTACGTCGAACGGGCGACGGCGATGCACTGGAACTACTCGGGGGACGAACTCGGGATCATGCACTACGTCGAGGGCGACGCGACCGAGTTCCGGTCGGACGTCGAACGCGTTCCGGAGGTCATCGACTACGACCTCACGGTCGGCGGCGGGGACGACTTCTACGTCTACATCCGGGACACGACGAACGAACCGGTTCGCGAACTGCTCGACCTGCTCGAGCGGAGCCCGGTCGTCGCGATCCCCCCGGTCGAGTATCGGGCCGACGGGACCGTGTCGTACTCCGTTTTCGGCCCTTCCGCGGAGATAACGGGTATCATCGACCGGATCCCCGACTCGATCGAGGTGGTCGTCGAGGAGATCGGCGGCCTCGCGGGCGTACCGGGGGAACTCGACTCCACGCTGAGCGACCGGCAACGCGAGGCGATCGAGGCGGCGTTCGAACTCGGCTACTACGAGATACCGCGCGAAGCGGATCACGAGGACGTGGCTCGAGCGCTCGACTGTGCGCCCAGTACGGCCGCCGAACACCTCCAGAAAGCCGAGTCGAAGCTCCTCCGGTCCGTGTTACGGTCCTGACTGCGAGACGGTGGGGGTACCGGGACACCCTCGACCGCGGCGTTCCGGCAAGCGTCGGTAGACGCTCGAAGGGGTCGACCTTACGCCTCGGGCAGTTCGATCTCCTCGCCGTCGGCGTAGACGGTCGGGCCCCGGAGAATGCCGTCGAGGTGAATCGGCGCTTCGGTCTCGCCGCCGATACTCGCGTTGTCGCCGATAGCGATGTGAACCGTCCCCGCCGCCTTCTCGTCGAGCAGGACCGACCCGACGAGGTCAGTGACGCCGACGTTCGTCCCGATCCCGAGTTCGGCGAGGTTGTACGCCGCGTCACCGACCTCCTCGGAGGCCGCCTCGACCTGCGAGCGGATCTCGTCGTCCGAGATCTCCGTGACGAGGCCGTCATCGACCTCGAACTCGAGTCGATGGCCGTCCTCGAGCAGCCCGTGTGGGCGCATCGTCCCGTCGACGACGTAGGTGCCGTCGGCCGATTCGGGGCTGATGAACACCTCCCCAGCGGGGAGGTTCGAGAACGAGCCCGATTCGCTCACGTCGCCGGTGTCGTCGTACCACTCGCGATCGCCGACCGCGAAGGTGATATCGGTGCCGAGGTCGGTCGTCACGCGGATCTCGTCGGCGTCGGCGACGCGCTCGAGGGTGCGTTCACACTCCGCGGCGATGCGATCGTAGTCGGCGTCGAGGCCCGTGACGAACACCTCCTCGGTGATCCCGGGCAGCGTCGAGCCGCGGGCCCCCTCGGCGGTCGCGTCGGACCGGGCACGGGTGTGGCTCAGGCTCTTCGTGGTCGGCGCGAGGAAGGCGTCGGCCCCGCTGAGCGCGGCAGCGACGGGTGCCGGCGGTTCGGCCCCGTGTTGCTCGCCCGGCGGATAGCGGACGATCGTCGCGTCGTCGGTAATCTCGCGTGCGACCTCGTAGAGCGCCTCGCCGATCGGCTCTCGCTCGTCGTCGGTGACGACGACACAGGATTCCTCGGCCTCGAGTTCGAGGCACTGATGAACGGCAGTCTCCGCGGCAGTTCGGAGTTCGGACATGTTCCTACGTCCGGCCGTAGCGCCGATAGGTCTTGCCTTCTCCCGTCCGGCCGACCCTCGGTCGGCGGCGGTCGCGAGCCCGTTAGGAGTCGGCGGCGGCCTCGAGGACCTCGACCCCGACCAGCCCCTGGCCCGTGAGCGCACGGACGTAGGCCCCGCCGGCGACCGAGACGTGGGAGAAGTCCTCCTCCTCGAGGTCGTACATCGGGATCGCTCGCGAGGTGTCGCCGCCGCCGATCACCGAGAAGCAGTCGGTGTCGGCGATCGCAGAGAGGACCTCGACGGTCCCGTCGGCGAACCGCTCGTCCTCGAAGACGCCGAGCGCGCCCTTGACGAAGACGGCCTCCGACTCGGCGACGAGGTCGGCGTACTCGTCTGCGGTCTCGCTCCCGACGTCCAGGTACGGCGTCTCCTTCTCGATCTCCTGGACGGCGTGCTCGGCGCGCTCGCCGTCCGCATCGTAGGCGAGGTCGCTCGCGAGGTGGAGCCGATCGCCGTACTCCTCGAGGACGCGCTCGATCGTCTCCTGGTGGTCGTCCCACTGGTGGTCGAAGAACTCGGTGCCCTCGACGTCGTAGCCGACGTCGTAGCCGTCCGCACGCAGGAAGAGTTCCCCGACGATCCCGCCCAGACAGAACCGGTCGACGGTGTCGTCGACCTCCTCGATGACCGGGATGAGGTCCTCGGCCTTCGTGCCGCCGAGCACCATCGTCACCGGCCCGTCGAACTCCCGCTCCTGGATCGCCGAGTTCGCGGTGTACTCCGCCTCCATCACGCGGCCCGCGTAGGCGTCCATCACCCGCGGGAAGCCGACCAGCGAAGCGTGGGAACGGTGGGCCGCCGAGTAGGCGTCGTTGACGTAGGCGTCGAACTCGGGGGCCAGCGTCCGGACGAACTCGGTGTCGGCCTTCACGTCCGGGTCTTCCTCGGGTAGTTCCTCGTCACACATCCGGGTGTTCTCGAGGAGCAACACCTCGCCGGACTCGAGGTCGTCGATCGCTTCGAGGGCGTCCTCGCCGAACGTGTCGTCGACGAACGCGACTGCCCCGCCGAGGTGGTCAGCGAGGATGTCCGCGTGCCCCTCGAGCGAGACGAACGTATCGCGGCCCGGCCGTCCCTGGTGGGCGAGCAGGGCGACGGCGTGGTCGTCGGCGAGCAGTTCCGCGACGGTCTCGGCGTGGCGGGCGAACCGACGGTTGTCCTGGACTTCGCCGTCTTCGACCGGGGCGTTGAGGTCGAGGCGGACGAGCAGTTGCTGTCCCGATTCGAGGTCGTCGATGGTCCGGAAGGCGGATGTAGGTGTGGGCGTGGTCGTAGTCATGACTGCTGAGTACGTGGGTAATAGGTCGGCCAACGCGGTCAAATAAGACGGGGGAACGGAACCGCCGTTACTGCGGGACCGCTTCCTCGGCGTCGACGTCCGCGGAATCCGCGACGACGTGTTCAGCGAGATCGAGCATCCGGTTCGAGAAGCCGAACTCGTTGTCGTACCACGCAAGCACCTTCACGAGGCCATCCTCGAGGACCATCGACCCCTCGAGGTCGACGTACGAGGAGAACGGGAGGCCGACGATGTCGCGGGAGACGATCTCGTCGTCGGTGTAGCCGAGGACGCCGGCGAGTTCGTCGTCGGCAGCGTTGCGGATCGCCTCCTCGAGGTCGTCTTTCGTGATGTCGGCCTCGAGGTCGACGGTGAGGTCCGTGATCGAGCCGTTCGGGACGGGTACACGCATCGCCATGCCGTCGAGTTTCCCCTCGAGTTCGGGGAGGACTTCGGTGGTGGCGATCGCGGCCCCGGTGCTCGTCGGGGTGATGTTCTCGGCGGCGGCGCGGCCGCGGCGGCGCTTGCTTTTCGGTCCGTCGATGAGTTCCTGCGAGCCGGTGTAGGCGTGGACGGTCGTCAGCAGCCCCGACTCGATGCCGAACTCCTCCTCGAGGACCTTCACGACCGGCGCGATGGAGTTGGTCGTACAGGATGCGTTCGAGACGACGTCCTCCCCGTCGTACTCCTCGTGGTTGACCCCGTAGACGAACATCGGGACCTCCTTCTCGCCCTTCGGCGGGGCCGAGATGACGACCTTGTCGGCACCGGCCTCGAGGTGCTGAGCGGCGTCGTCGTAGGTCCGGAACAGGCCGGTCGCCTCGAACGCGACGTCGACGTCGTGTTCGTCCCACGGCAGTTCCGAGGGATCGCGCTCGGAGTAGAGTTGGATCTCGCGGTCACCGACCAGGAGCGTATCGCCGTCGCGGGAGACGTCCTCGAGTCGGCCGTGGACGGAATCGTACTCCAGCAGGTACTCCATGTCGTCGTCGTCCATCACGTCGTTGATAGCGACGATCTCGACGTCGTCGTCGGACAGCGACGCGCGGAGAACGTTTCGGCCGATTCGGCCGAACCCGTTGAGGCCGATACGGACCGTTCCCTCGACCTCGTTGTACGAAAGTTCACTCATATCCGAGTAGTAGGATCGCCAGCGTTATATTTGTTGCCCAGTTTAGAACCGTTATATACCGGGGGATGAGTAGTAACCAATCCAGGAAGTGTCGGCGATTGCAAGTGACTACCATCTGCCGTATATGTTCCACTAGTTTCATTTCATCGACTTTCATACTACCGTCTGGCACTCTCTCCCCCATTACTCAATTTCGAGTTAACATCTATCAATTTACTGCAAAAAGGTTATGAGCGTTGGCGGTGGAGATAGACCCGTATGTTACGGGTCGGAATCAACGGGTACGGAACCATCGGCAAACGCGTCGCGGATGCGGTCCGCAAACAGCCCGACATGGAGGTCCAGGGCGTCGGGAAACGTAGCCCGGATTACGTCGCGGTCAACGCGGACGAACGGGACTACGCCGTCTACGCCGCGGACGAAAGCCGCGCCGACGGGTTCCGTGAGATCGGCATCGACCTCGCCGGTACCGTCGACGACCTGGTCGCCGAAAGCGACGTGATCGTCGACGCGACGCCGTCCGGCATCGGTGCCGAGAACCGCCCGCTGTACGAACGCCACGAAACCCCCGCACTCTTCCAGGGCGGCGAGGACGCGACCGTCGCCGAAGTGAGTTTCAACGCTCGCGCGAACTACGAGGAAGCCGAGGACGCCGACTACGTTCGGGTCGTCTCCTGCAATACGACCGGTCTCTCCCGGTTCCTCGCCCCCCTCCACGAGAACTACGGCGTCGAAAAGGCTCGAGTGACCCTCGTTCGCCGCGGCGGCGATCCGGACCAGACCGGCCGTGGCCCGATCAACGACGCGGTTCCGGACCCGGTGTCGATTCCGTCCCACCACGGCCCGGACGTCCAGACCGTCTTCCCCGAACTCGACATCGACACGGTCGGGCTGAAGGTACCGACGACGATGATGCACGTCCACTCGGTCAACGTCACCCTCGAGGAACGGCCCGACGACGTCGAGAACGTCACGGAGCTGTACCGGAACGAGGATCGGGTCCTCACGATCCCCGACTACGCCGGCATCGACGGCGCCGGAACGCTCAAAGACCTCGCACAGGACGCCGGTCGACCGCGGGGCGACATCTGGGAGAACTGCCTCTGGGAGGAGTCACTGACCCTCCAGGGTCAGGATCTGTATTGCATGCAGGCGATCCACCAGGAGGCCGACGTCGTCCCCGAGAACGTCGACGCACTCCGCGCGCTCGAGGGCGAACTCTCGAGTGAGGAGAGCCGAGCGATCACGAACGAGACGCTCGGAATCGATCTCACACACCTCCACGACCGGACCGACCTCACGGCAGACCGACGGACGCCCGACGGATCGCTGGCGGACGACTGATACCGACCCTGTATCGATGTACCGGCGCAACCGCCGCCCGGGTCGCGGTGGCGCCGGAACGGACTTCCTGTAGTTACAGGAAGCCGTAGGAGCGTTCGGCCGGTAGTCGGCGTCCGGACCCAGCCGGCGGACGGCCGGACGGCAGTCCGCGACCGGCGCGACTCGCAGTTCGCCCCCCTCGACCACGGACCGACTCGCGTTTCGAATCGTCCCGGAGTTGTGTGACTGGTTCACGAACAGTAACCGACCGTCTGCCCGACCCGACGGAACACCCCATCGTTCGCTGACTGCTTCGATCCGGGGAAAGCTTTTGCACCTCCCTTTCTTATGACCACCCATGCGCCGAGACGACCGTGACGAACCCTTCGACGACCTCTTTCGCGAAATCGAGCGAATGATGAACGAAATGATGAACGGTGCCGATGCGAACGTCAACTTCGACTCCCCCGGTGGCCCCGGGAGCCCCGGCGACAACGGCTTCGGCACCGACACCCACGTGGACATCCACGACACCGACGACGAGATCCGCGTCGTCGCCGACCTCCCGGGGGTCGAAAAGGACAACATCGAACTCGAGTGCGACGGCAAGACCCTGACTATCTCCGCCAGCAGCGAGCACCGCGAGTACGACGAACGTGTCTCCTTGCCCCGCCGCGTCAACGAACACACCGCCTCCGCTACGTACAACAACGGCGTTCTCGAGGTCATCTTCGAGCCCGCCGAGAAGTCCTCGGGTATTAGCCTGGAGTAACGCGAACGTCGCGGTCGTGGTCGTGTCGCGAACCGACCCCTAGTCGCCCGGACGCAACGCTTTCCTCGGACCGGTTCCGGAACTAACTCGCCCCCCAGACGGTTTACTGGAGTCCGTTCCGGCGCAACCGCCGCCCGGGTCGCGGTTGCGGCGGTCCCTCGGGACAGGGACCCGTATCAGTCCGGGCTTCCGCCGTCCCCCGCCGTCGCCCGGATCGCACCCGCGAGCCGATCGTAGAAGTCGGCCTCGTACTTCGTCGCCTCGTCGATCGTCGGCCGGGCGTTCGTCTCGTTGACCACCAGTCGCCCGTCGGCCTCGAGCAGATCCACGCCGACGAACGGGATCTCGAGTTCGGCGGCGACCGATTCGGCCAGCGCCCGGTGTTCGTCGGGGAGGTCGACGCCCGTCGCCTCCGCACCCCGGTGGACGTTGTGTTTCCACCGACCCTCCGTGACGGCTTCCTCGGGGAGCCGGCGTTCGACCGCGCCGACGTACTCGCCCTCGAGGACCATCACGCGGTAGTCGGTCGCCTCGGGGAGGTACTCCTGGACGAGAAAGGAGCGGTCCCCGGTCGCCCGGTAGTCGTGGACCAGCGAGAGGTAGTCACAGATCCCCAGGAACGAATCGAGGTCGGACGCCTTCGCGACGCCGACGCCCCTGGTCGTCGAGTTCGGCTTGACCACGACGGGAGGCTCGAACCGCTCGAAAACCTCGGCGAGGATCGTTTCGTCGACGTCGTTCGAGACGTACACCGAGTCCGGGACCGGGAGGCCGGCCCGCTCGAGACGGGCAAGCACCTCGGCCTTGTTCCGGGACGTGAGGACGGTTTCGTGGTCGTTGAGCCACGGGACCTCGAGAAAGGCGTCGGCGACACCGCCCTCCATCAGCCGACCGGGGTAGACGAAACCGGCGTCGTACTCGTCGGCCTCCCAGGGCGGGTCAGTCAGGTCCACGACGCGCCCGCTCGCGGGCACGTGGTGGACCGCGATTCCGCGTTCCGCCAGGGGGTCGCGCATCCGCCGGAACGTTTCCTGGTCGTTGGCGACCGCGAGATCGATCATACGCTCGAGTCGGGACCGGGCGGGCAAAAAGCTGGCTCGCAACGAAGCCGGTCGGTCTACGGCTCGATGGCCGGGAGTGCGACTCGAGCAGACGCGAGAGTCGCACGATCATCCCGCGAGGTACGAGAGAGCGAAGCTCTCTCGAGATTTTGCCGAGTGCGGTCGCGAAGCGACCGTACGTGGTTCGAGACGCCGAAGGCGTCTCGTCATCAAGCGAGACCGGCGGTCTCGCGGACATCGCGCATCTGTGATTCGCTCAGTCACGGAAGACGCGTAGCGTCTTCCGAACGACAGCGCAAACGTTCGGTTTACGCGATCAGCTTCTCTTCGCCCTTCTCGACCACGATGCGGCACGGCGGCGTGATCTTGTTGTAGGCGCGGCGGAACGCTTCCTTGGCGTGTTCGGCGTCGTCGACGTCACACCAGACCGTAAAGATGCGCTCGCCGGCGTCGATACGGGCCGCAGTGCCGACGATCTTCCCGAACGCCTGGCGCATCCCGTCGGAAACACGGTCCGCACCAGCACCGGTCGCCTGCTTGTTCTCCCGGATGACGTGGTGGGGGAACTTGCGCAGGATCATCTTGTAGTTGTTCTCGCCGGCTTCCTTCAGCATGTGGCGGTTGGCCGACAGGCGCGAGGCCTCGAGGCTGCCGTGGCGGATCTGGACCTCCTCCTCCGTGACGAGGCTGATCTGGACCGGGTAGTCCTCGGGGTCGGCGGCGATGTCGCCCATCTTGTGCTGTGCGATCTTCGAGCCCGGGATCCCAGTAATGTACTCGCGGCGCGTGTAGGCCGGCTTACTGATCTCCCGGTACATTGAGGCGGGTTTCTCGGACATCGTAGTTACTTACGAAAACGGAAGCCTACCGTCCGGATAAAGCCTTCGAAGCGCGGTTTCGAACGACGGCGACGGGAACATCGGCAGTCGGTCTACTGGAGTCGTCCGCAAGGCGACAGCCACAGGCGCTGAAACCGGCAATCTCGAGCGGCGGTGTCAGCGAGCGTGGGGAACGTACTCCGTGCCGGTCTTCTCGACGAGGTCCGCACTCGAGAGCGAGTTGAGGACGCTCAGGATCGCGAGTTTCTTCATCGACAGCGCGCCCGAGAGGTCGGCCGCCGTCGCGCCGCCGGTCGCCTCGAGGTAGAGGTAGACGAGTTTCGCCTGGGAGGACTCGAGTTCGCTCGGGAGCGTGCGGGATGAATCGGACGTGAGTTGCTTCTGGTTCATGCTACCTGAGCGGACCACGAACCCATATATAACTCTATGCCCCATAGAGTGGATATTGTTGTGTCGATATAAGGCCCATTATACGCCGTCTCGGCGACAGTCGTCCCGTCGTGATCGTCTCCGGGAACCGGGCTCGAGCCGTCGAATCCGAGGAGCGTCGGCGTTTTTAAGGGTCCTGCACCGCTACCGTAACGTATGATGAGAAGTTTCAGGATCGGCTCCCTGTTCGGGATTCCGATCAAACTCGATCTCACGTTCTTGCTGATACTGCCGGTGTTCGCCTATCTCATCGGGAACCAGATCGGCCCCGTCATCGAGATTCTCAACGCGAGCATGGATGCCGGGATCGACGTGGCTGCGCTCACCACCGAGTGGTGGCTCCCCTATGCGGTCGGGCTGGCCGCCGCGATCGGGCTGTTCGTCGGCGTCGTCTTGCACGAACTTGGCCACTCCCTGACCGCCCAGCGGTACGGGTTTCCGATCGATTCGATCACCCTGTGGCTGTTCGGCGGCATCGCCGCACTCTCGGAGATGCCCGAGGACTGGCGACAGGAGTTTACCATCGCCATCGCCGGCCCGATCGTCTCCGTCCTCGTGGGCGTGGGGTCGTACGCGCTGTTCCTGTTCACTCCCGAGAGCTTCGACGGCGCTCGCTTCGTGCTCGGCTATCTCGCCGTGTTGAACGTCGCGCTCGCGGTCTTCAACATGCTCCCGGCGTTCCCGATGGACGGCGGCCGGATCCTGCGGGCGCTGCTCGCCCGCAGCCAGCCCTACGCCCGGGCGACCCAGCAGGCCGCCAGCATCGGGAAGCTGTTCGCGGTCTTCATGGGGTTATTCGGGCTGTTCGCGTTCAACATCATCCTCATCGGCGTCGCCTTCTTCGTCTACATCGCCGCCTCGAGCGAGGCCCAGCAGGTGACGATGAAGGCGGCCTTCCAGGACGTCACCGTCGCGGACATCATGACGCCCGCGGAGGACCTCCACACCGTCAGCCCGGACACCACGATCTCGGAACTCGTCCAGCGGATGTTCGCCGAACGCCACACCGGCTACCCCGTCGTCGAGCGCGACGGATGGGGAGATGACCGGCTGATCGGCCTGGTCACGCTCGACGACGCCCGCGAGGTCGACCCCGTCGAGCGCGACGCCTACGAGGTCGACGACGTGATGACGACCGACCTCGAGACGATCACGCCCGACAGCGACGCGATGACGGCGATCGAACGCATGCAACAGAACGGCATCGGCCGCCTGCTCGTCGTCGAGGGCGACGATCTCGTCGGGCTGATTACCCGGACGGACCTGATGACGGCCTTCGATATCGTCCAGCAAAGCGGCGGCGAGGTCGGCCTCGGCGAGCGACCGCGACCGGCAAGCAGTATGGGGCAGCCGTAGGGGTCGGTCGTCTCGGCCGGCAGCCGACGACCGCCCGAACACCCGTTCTCGACGGTTCCGGGTGCCGAGACCAACATTCTTAACCGCGGTCGGGGCCGACGATTCCCCGATACCGATGCCACCGGCCATCGAGACCGTCGATCTCGTGAAGGAGTACGGGGACTTGCGCGCCCTCCAGGAGCTGTCGCTGACCGTCGAGGAAGGCGAGTTCTTCGGCCTGCTGGGGCCAAACGGGGCGGGCAAAACGACGTTCATCAACACGCTGGTCGGGCTGGTCCGCAAGACCGGCGGCGACGCGCGAGTGTTCGGCTACGACGTCGAGGACGACTACCGGCAGGCCCGCGACGCGATCGGGCTTGCGCCCCAGGAGTTCAACGTCGACCGGTTCTTCCCGATCAAGGAGGTGCTGATGCACAAGGCCGGCTACCACGGCGTGTCCGAGGACGAAGCCGCCGAACGCGCCGACGAGGTCCTCAAACGCGTCGGCATCTACGACAAGCGCAACGAGCGCTTCGACTGGCTCTCCGGCGGGATGAAACGCCGGCTCCTGCTCGCGCGGGCGCTCGTCACCGATCCCGACCTGCTCATCCTGGACGAGCCGACGGCCGGCGTCGACGTCCAACTGCGCCACGATCTCTGGGAACTCGTCACCGAACTCAACGAGGAGGGGACGACCGTCCTGCTGACGACACACTACATCGAGGAAGCCGAGCGCCTCTGTGACCGGGTCGCAATCATGAACGAGGGCCGGAAGGTGACCGTCGCGACGCCGGACGAACTCAAGCAACGCGGCACCGACACCATCTCCGTTCGCCTCGAGTCGTCGGTCGGCCCACGACCACGAACGGGCGAGATCGAAAGTGAACTCGGCGCGTACGCCCACGACGTGTCGACCGCGACGGCGGACGACCGCCTCGAGGTCCGCGTCGACGACGGCGGTTCGACCGCGCCGCGCCTGCTCAACGACCTCGAGGCTGCGGGCTACGAAATCGCGGACCTGGAGATTTCGCGGACGTCGCTCGAGGAGATTTTCGTCGATCTCACACGCAGCGAGGACCGGACGGTGACCCGATCGTCCGCGCCGAGCGCCTCGAGCGGGTCGGACGACGACGAGGACGTGGACGCGGGCGCGGACGCGGACGTGGACGAAGACGGCGGCGAACGGTCCGAACGCGAGCGGGAGACGGAGACGGAGACGGAGGGGATCGCCTGATGCTCTCGGTCGGCTTCCGCGCGCTGTTCCGTCGCGAGGTGTTGCGGTTCGTCCGGCGGCCGAAGAACACGTTCATGCCGCCGGCGATCACGAACGTCCTCTACTTCGCCGTCTTCGGGCTCATCCTCGGCGGCCGGATCGACGAGATCGCGGGCTTCCCCTACATCCTCTTTATCGTCCCCGGGCTGATCGTCCTCGGGGCGATCTCGAACGCCTTCGAGAACGCCTCGTTCTCGATCTTCCACGGCCGGTGGAACGAGTACATCCACGAGACGCTGACCTCGCCGCTGTCGTACGCCGAGATGGTCGGCGCGTACGTCGCGGCCAGTGCCGTCCGCGGGCTGATCGTCGGCGTCATCATCGCCGCCGTCGGGCGCCTGTTCGTCCCGATCAGCATCGAACACGGGCTCTTCCTCGTCGCGACGATGGTCGTCATCACCGCGCTGTTTGCCGGCCTGGGCATCATCGGTGGACTGGTCGCCCGGGACTTCGACGACCTCACCGTCATGAACCAGTTCATCCTGCGGCCGCTGGTGTTCTTCGGGGCCGTCTTCTACTCGCTCGAGACGTTCGAGCAGGCCTGGCAGATCCAGCTCTCGCTGGTAAACCCGATGGTCTACATGGTCGACAGCGTCCGGTACGGGCTGCTCGGCCACTCCGACATGCAACTCGTCGCGCCGGCTGCCTACGCCGAGTTCGCGCCCTACGCCTCGCTCGGGGTGTTGACGCTGCTGACGGCTCTCGTCGTGGCGCTCGACGTCTACCTGTTCAAGATCGGGTACGGGCTGACGGACTGACCGTCGCCGGATCGACGCACCAACTCGTCTCGCTCGGCGACCTTGACGGCTGCCGCCGGATGTTGTCGCCCCCGAACGAGTCGAGAGCTCGTCGATGAATCGGTCGATTCGCCTCGCTACCGGCAGTTCAACCACTCGTGCGCCCGAGACGCGAGCGAGCGGTCCGGCGACTGAACCGACAGCACGAGCCACCGCGGAAACGACGACCGCGTCGCCGACGAGCTCGAACTTTTTTGATTATCGTTCGTGTAGGTTGCGTATGGAAATCGATCGCGAGACCCTCGAGCGGCTGCTCGCCGGCAACCGCCGCCACGTCGAGTCGTTGCCGGACGATTACTTCGCGGACGTCCAGACGGGCCAGCACCCGACCGTCGTCGCGGTCTGTTGTTCGGACTCGCGGGTCGCCAACGAGGGAATGTGGGGCGTCGATCGACCGGGGACGGTTTTTACGCCCAGCAACATCGGCAATCAGGTCTGGGACGACGACGACGGCGACCGGATCATCGACGGGGGCGTCCTCTACCCGATTCACCACACCGGTACCGACGCCGTGGCCGTCGTGGGCCACACTGGCTGCGGGGCCGTCACCGCCGCCTACGGGGTCGCGACCGGCGCGGACCCGCCCGGACCGCGCGGCGTCGACAAGTGGGTCGACATGCTCGTCCCCGTCGTCGAAGAGGGCCTCGAGAGCGACCCCATCGACCGCGACGCGGACAAGGCGCTCGTGATCAACCAGCTCGTCGAGTACAACGTCGGCTATCAGGCCCGCTTGCTGCGTGCCGCCGATGACGTCCCGGATCGGGTCGACGTCTACGGCTTCGTCTACGACTTCCAGGGGATTTACGGCGATCGCCCCGGCCGAACCTACCTCGTTACCGTCGACGGCGAGACCGACCCCGACACGCTCCGCGAGCTGGTGCCTGCGGGTTACGCATCGACGGTCAAGAGCCTGCTGTACGGCGGCGAATCCGACGACTGATGGCCGGTCGTCGCGGTCAGTCCTCCGCCGGCGACGTCGCGACCGGCGTCGTCCGTTCCGGTACCGTCGCCGTCTCCGCATCGCTCGCCCACTCGAGATCACCCGCGTAGTGGAACGACTCGTTGTCCCGCTCGGGATCGACGACGGTCAGGTCGCCGATCCAGCCGTTGTCGAGCAGTTCCCGGACGTCCTCGTGCTCGCGGAGGATCTCGGTCACGCGCTCGACCGGCGCGTGGATCACCGCGGTCAGCCGCAGCGGCTGGTGGAACGGCCGCTCGTCGTCGAGCTTGAGCGACTGCAGCGGGAGTCCGGTCATCAGGTCGCCGCCGTTGCCCTGCACGACGCCGACGTTACCCACTGGGTTCTGGGTGATCTTCGAACCGCTCCCGTAGACGCCGTTGTCGACCGTCGCGAAGTAGTACTGGTTGTTGATCCACTGCGTGACCACGAGCGGGCCGAGCATGATCAATTCGAGTGCCTCCCCGTCGGGGTCGGTCGACCAGTCGTAGGAGTGGAGGAACGCGCGGCCGTCGAGATTCCGGTCGTCGGTCAGTTCCCGCGGTCCGATGACGAACGAAGCGTTGCCGGCCAGCCCCCACTCGGGGCGGGTTTCCGCCCAGTCCGCCGCCTTGCGTTTTACCTCGGTGACGGCGTCGTCGGGGTCGTCGACCGACGGGGTACGCTCGGCCGCGGAGCCGGCGCGAGCCCGCTCGAGGTCCTCGCGCAGGGACTCGAGGTCTTCGCGGTGGCTCTCGGGAATGCCGTCGTCGAACAGCGTGATCTCGTCGGTGGTCGTGTTGTGCTCGCCCGCCAGGAAGACGGTGTCCTCGGGGATTTCGAACCCGCGCTCGCGAAGGGCGGCTCTGACGTCCTCGTCGTTACAAATCTCCGCGAGCACGCGGGCGTTCGGACCGCCGGGATTTCCGGCACAGGCGCCACAGTCGAGGCTCGAGTCGAAGGGGTTGTTCGTCGTGTGGCTCGAGTGGCCCGTAAAAACGACCAGCCGGGCGAACTCCGTCCACCCCATAAGCTGGAAGGCGGTCCGGGCGTACTCGACTTTCTCCTCGTGGCTCATCCGCGGGTACTCGATCGTGGGGGAACAGAACTCGTGGGGGCTCGGGATGCGGTCGTCGACGGCGTCGTCGAGTTCGGAGATGGCGGCGGGGGCGAGGGTACGAGCCACCAGGGCCGAACCGTACGCGGTCCCGGCACCCTCGACGAACGGGAACGCGGCGACGACGTTCGTCTTGAGCCGTTTGAAGTGTTTCCGGGTCGCACGGACCAGCCCGTGCCACCGGTCGTAGGTCGTCTTCTCGGCGCGGTCGTAATCGGTATCGGGCTCGTCGGTGACGAGGTGTTCCGCCTCGACGATCGGCGGGCAGGCGTCGGCGACGGCGTCGCTGTCGTATCCCCGATACTGCATCGGGATCCCGAAAAAGCCCGCGTAGCCGTGGGTCTCGTACGGCCCCTGGTCCTCGACGTGACGGCGGATGATCTCCGAGCGCGTGTCGATACAGAACACGAGCTGTGCCGCCGGCCGCTCGCCGTCGCCGTGGGACGACTCCGTGACCGAATCGTCGATCCCCTCGAGGAGGCGGCGTCGGTAGCTCTTCTCCCAGGCGGTCAGCCAGACCTCCGGCAGGGGGACGTCCTCCTCCGCGTCGTCGGGGTCGGTGTCGTCGGGTTCGATCGGCGCGTCCAGCAACTCGGAAAGCGTCAGCCGCACCGCCAGGTACTCCGCCATCGTGATCGGGTACGTCTCCTGCCACGCATCGTCGTCGTCGACGCGTTGCTTGACGAACCCGCTCCAGCCCGGCAGCGCGGCCAGGTGGTGCTCGAGGATGTCGACCCAGCGTCCCTCGGGATAGTCGCCGAGCACGGACTCGAGGGCCTCGATCGCCGTTTCGGGTAGATCGTCGGCGTCGTCACAGCCGGGCACGTCCCCGTCGTGTGGCGCCACCTGACGCCAGGCGGCGTAGAACCCGTCTTCGCGGTTCGGCATCGGCCAGGTCGCCTCCCCCTCGTCGAGGAAGGCGGCCAGCCACTTCGACAGCACGCGGTCGACGGCCGCCGTCGCGTCGTCGGTCTCGCCGCCGCGGTCGCGCTCGGCCTCGGCCGCGGCCAGCTCGTCCAACAGCGCCTCGGGCTCCTCGTCGATGCCGTGGGCCTCGAGTTCCTCCCGGAGCACGTCCGGAGCGATCCGACCGTCCTCCCAGGCCTGCCGGAAGACGGACGGGTGTGGGTAGCCGCGGCCACCGAACAGGCGTTCGCCCTCGGCGACGGCCCGGTGAAACGGCTCGTCCTCGAACCCCGAGAGGGGGTTGGCCGTGACGAACGAGTGCAGCCGCCAGACCGAACCGATGCGGGCTGCCGCGCGGTCGATACTCGTCTCGATACGACGGCGGTCGTCGGATTCACGCGTCATGGTAGTCCTCCGTGTTGGTGAGTACGGTGTCGGGGTCTGGCTGGGAGACGTTCAGCAGGGCGACGTAGAGGCGCTCGCTCGAGCGGTGCCAGCCGAACTCCGCCACGAGGTAGGCGCCGACGAACAGCGCAACGACGAGGAAGTGTGCGACCGTCATCTCGGTCGAGACGTAGGTCATCGGCACGTCCGACAGCATCGTCGAGACCGCGTTGAACGTCACGGCGTAGCCGCCGATGGCAGTCAGGACGACGAGCGGGACGCTGAGGAACCTGACCGACGTCGGCAGCGTCGACCGCCGGAGGATGTCGCGGGCCGCGGTCAGCGTCGTCAGGACAACGACGAGCGTCAGTACGGTCCCGCTGTTCAGCTCGAACCCGGTCGCTTTCCCGGTGAGCACGCCGAACAGGATGCCACCGCCGACGGCCGTCACCAGGCTGACGGCTACACCCGGGAAGCCGAGGTGAGTCCGCTCGGCGCTCGTGGGCGCCGTCTGTTCGACCACGGCGCCCGACGACAGGAAGAGGTAGGCCTTGTAGAACCCGTGAATGATGAGGTGGGCGATCGCAGCGGCGAAAAAGCCGAGACCACACTGCAGTATCATAAAGCCCATCTGCGCGACGGTCGAGCTGCCGAGTTCGCGTTTGACGTCCGTCTGGACGAGCAACATCGCCTGCCCGAGCACGGCGCTGAACGCGCCGACGAGGACGACGACCGACATGATCAACGTCCCGTCGGCGAGCAGCGGGGCGAACCTGGTCAGCAGGATGCCGCCCGCGTTGACGAAGCCGGCGTGCATGAGAGCCGATGCCGGCGTCGGCGCCGTCATCGACGAGAGCAGCCAGTTGTGGAACGGGAACAGCGCCGACTGGATGAGCGCCGCCAGCACGATCCCGCCGGCAGCGACGAGCACGACCGTCCGCGAGAGGTCCCCGATCCCCTCGAGGACGCCGGTGAGGGTGGCCGCGCCGGTCGCCCAGACCAGCAGCGCGACGGCGCCGGCAAGCAGGGCGCTACTGGCCAGGAAGTAGCGGCGGGCGACGCGGCCGGCGGCCCGGGCCTGCGGCCAGTCGCGAACGTGGGCGATGAGCGAGGCCATGGCCAGCCCCATCGCCAGCCACGCGGCCACGAACAGCGCGACGTGGTTCGCCGCGGTCATCGTCATGACGGCGACGGTGAACCCAAACACGCGGCCGAAGAACCGTTCGACGTCGCGATCGCCGGCCATGTAGCGCCGCGAGTAGCTGTGGACGATCCCGCTAAAGAACGTGACCACAACCCACATGATCGCGGTCAGCCCGTCCACCCACAGGAGCGTCCCGAACTCCCAGCCTGCTCCGCCCCGGATCGCCAGTGCGAGGACCCCGAGGCTGGCGAGAAAGAGCGTCCAGACCGCCCAGGTCGACGCTCGCGCCACGGCCGAACTCGGCGGGGTCGGTTCGGGGCGCTGTGCGACGTCGTCGATCGTCGTTGTGTCCTCGGTCATGTCTCGGTGACTCCGACCAGCACGGGACCGGCTCCCGTCACGACGTGTCGTTCGTGGCAACACTTGCGCAACTGGTCGCTTCTACACCATACACGAACAGGATGGTTATTATGTCCTTCGGTACGAACAAATCGTTCGTTATCATCAGTACGAAAGATGATGAGGGACCGAATCCGGCCGCTCGAGCGCCGAGCGGCTCGCTTTCGGAAAATCGCAAGCCGGAGTAGTCACCGGTCGTCGGGAGACGGACACGCCGCCGACGGCGTCAGGAAGAGAACTCGTCGAACGCCGTCGATCGGTGGCTGCGAACGAGCACTTCGTCGGTGATCGTCAGTCCCATGTCGGCGATCCGTTGTGCGATCGGGGTGACGTCCCTGTCGGTTTCGCCGACGACGGTTACGAGGAGGTTCCGCTCGCCCCTCACCAGTTCCTGCACCGAGATGACTCCCGGGATCGACAGCAGGTCCTCGATATACTCCCCCCGTTCGGAGATGGGTGCCGTACAGAAGAGCAGCATCCGGATCGGGTAGCCGGACTTCGTGTAATCGATGTTCGCGCTGTAGCCTTTGATCACCCCCTCCGACTCCAGTCGCTGGATGCGTTTGCGGACCGTGCTCGAGGAGGCGTCGGTCCGTTCGGCGATCTCGCTCGAAGAGAGGTTCCGCGCCTCCTCCTGTAACGCGTAGAGGATCTCCTGGTCGACCGCGTCGAGCTCGTACTCCGACATACACTCCCGTTGGCCGCGGCCGCTATAAGGAACTTCGGCCCACAAGGCTTCGAATACTTATACTGGGAGCCGAAAGGAACACGCATGCGAGAACGACTCGAGTCGGATCTGGGGTTCTACTACGCCGTTGGCGGCTTCATCATCGCGGTGTTCGTCGTCGGCATGGTGGTCTTCGCAGCGATCAACCCCGGCGGCGTGGGCACGGTGGAGCTGGTCGGGCTCTCGGTTGGCTTTTTCCTGTTCATGCTGGTGTATTTCATCGCGATCTCTGTGCAGCGTCTCGAGGGCGGGGACAGCATCTGAGACGGTAAGCAGCCGGGATCGGACAGATCCGGAGACGATCCCGGAGTCGCAGGGTTTATACGTTCCGGGCAGTTCTCTTTAGAAGCAATGGCGCAAGGAACCGTTGATTTCTTCAACGACACTGGCGGCTACGGATTCATCGAAACTGAGGACGCGGACGAGGACGTCTTCTTCCACATGGAAGACATCGGCGGCCCGGACCTCGAAGAAGGTCAGGAACTCGAGTTCGACATCGAGCAGGCCCCCAAGGGCCCGCGCGCGACGAACGTCGAGCGCCTGTAAGGCGAATTCGCAGCGGTATCGGCTCTTGATTGCAGTATTTTACACCGACCAGCGGTAGCCATCTCCTGCGACGTGATCGACCCGAGAACGCGTAGCGTTTAGTGGCTTCGCCGCGGACCGACGGACATGGCAGACACAGAGGCAGATCCCGAACCCCTGATCCGCTCGAGCGAGGAGATCGAGTACGAGTCAATCGACGCCGCTGAGGGCCTCCGGAAAGGCGTCCTGATCGACGAGACCGACGGCGCGCCGACGTTCGCGATCCGACGGTTCGTCCTCGAGCCCGGAGCCGAGGTACCGCCTCACACGAACGAGGTCGAACACGAGCAGTACGTCCTCGAGGGCGAGTACACGGTCGGGATCGGCGACGGATCGGAAGGGTCCCGGGCGAACGACCCCGCCGACGGCGAGGAGTACGAGGTCGAAGCCGGCGACTCCCTTTTGATCCCCGCTGGAACGGTCCACTGGTACCGCAACGAGAGCGACGAGCCCGGTGCCTTCCTCTGTGCGGTACCGAACGGCGACGACGAGATCGAACTGCTCGAGTAACGACGCGACCGGTCTCAGGTCCGCCAACCGATCCCTTCTGAGACCGGCCACGGCGAGGATCGCAACTACTAAACGTTCTTTAGGGCGACCTAAATGTGAATGGCGGGATCGCACTCCGTCGGGACGGACGGCGCTGCCCGACGACAGGAGGGGTGGCTCACGGGGACGCTCGTACTGTTCTGTCTCGCGAGCACGATCGTTACGATCGCCGCGGGCCTCGTCCAGGTCAGTTTCGGCGAGTACTCGATGACGATCCTCGAGGCCTGGCGGGCGGTCGCGAACCCCGACGTGGTATTGAATGCCGACGCCTGGAACGCGTTCCTGTTCGGCGGCGAACTCCCGCAGATGGGCCGGAACAGCATCGTCGTCTGGAACATTCGGCTCCCGCGGGTGTTCGTCGCGATCATCGCCGGCGCGACGCTTGCCGTCTCGGGTGCGATCTTCCAGGCGGTGACCCGCAACGAACTGGCGAGCCCCTTCGTGCTGGGCGTGAGTTCCGGGGCCGGCTTCGCCGTTCTCGCGACGCTCGTGGTGTTTAGCGGCCTCGCGCCGTTTCTGCCCTTCGTCGCGGCCGTCGGCGGGACAATCGCCTTCCTGCTCGTCTACGGAATCGCCTGGAAGGACGGGACCAGCCCCGTCCGGCTCGTCCTCGCGGGCGTCATCGTCAACATGGTCTTTCAGTCGCTCCAACAGGGGCTGTTCTTCTTCGCGGACGACCTCGGGGTCGTCCAGACGGCGATCGCGTGGCTCACCGGCTCGCTCACGGGGACCGGCTGGGACGAGGTCCGGGTTGCCGTCCTGCCTGCAGTCCTGGCCATCGGCCTCGCGCTCGCCGGCTCGAGACAGCTCAACGTCCTCCTGTTAGGCGAGCGGACGGCCCGCTCGCTGGGCATGCGGGTCGAACGGGTCCGCTTTCTCCTCTCGGCGGTCGCCATCCTGGCCGCGAGCGTCGCCATCTCGGTCGCCGGCGTCGTGAGCTTCTTCGGACTCGTCGTGCCCCACATCGTCAGGAACACCCTCGGCGGCGACTACCGGCGACTGATGGTCGGCTGTCTGTTTGCCGGCCCCGCCCTGATGGTGACCGCCGACGTCGGCGCGCGGCTGGCACTCGGCGGAACGCAGTTGCCGGTCGGGGTCGTCACCGGCCTGATCGGCGGGCCGTACTTCCTCTATCTGATGCGCAAGCAGCGATCGATGGGTGAACTCTGATGACGCAACCGACCACGAACACAGGCGAAACCGACACGGACGTCGAGCCTCCGACGCGACGCGATGGTATCGGAGCGGGAGCGGACGTGAACGTCGACGCGGACGACGATACGGCTACCGGGACCGAAACCGACGACCGGCCCCGCGAGAGCGCGCTCGTGGCCGACGACCTCGAGTTAGAGTACCCGACCAGCGAGGAGCCGGTCGTCGACTGCACGCGACTGGACGTCCCCGAGGGCGAGATCACTGCTCTCGTCGGTCCGAACGGCAGCGGCAAGAGCACCTTGCTGAAGGCCCTCTCGAGCCAACTCGAGCCTGCGGCCGGAACGGCGCGGCTTCGAGGGAGCGACCTCCAGTCGTTCGACCCGAAGGAACTCGCGCGCGAACTCGGCATCCTCTCGCAGGAGAACGACCAGGTCGGCGACATCACCGTCGAGGACCTGGTCTACCACGGCCGATACCCCTACCGGGGCTTCTTCGACGGGCTCACGGCCGAGGACGAGGAGGCGGTCGAACGGGCCATCGACCTGGCGGGGATCGACGACATCCGCGACGCGGAACTCGGCCAACTCAGCGGCGGCCAGAAGCAACTGGCCTGGATCGCGATGGTGCTGGCCCAGGACACCGACATCCTGCTGCTCGACGAGCCGACCACCTTCCTCGACCTCCACCACCAGTTCCGCGTCCTCGAGACGATCCGGGAGTTGAACGAGCGGGAGGACGTGACCGTCGCGGTCGTCCTCCACGACATCTCCCAAGCCGCGCGGTTCGCCGACTACCTCATCGCGATGTGCGACGGCGAGCCCTACGACTGGGGCCCGCCCGAGGAGATCGTCACGGAAGAACTGCTGGCCGACGTCTTCGAGGTGGAGGCGCGGGTCCAGTACGAACCCGAACTCCAGGTTCTCCCCAAGCGATCCCTTTCGAACGCAAACGAGCGGTAGCGCGGCGCGTTTCGGAATCCTTTTCAACTTTTAGGCTAGCCTAAAAACCATGACCGACGATCAGTGGCGGAGACGACACGTACTTCGAACGACCGCAGCGCTGGCCGGGACGGGCCTCATCGCCGGCTGTACGTCCGACGACGGGGAGGACGAGGAGACCGAGACCGGCGGCGGCTCCGGCGGTGGAAACAACGCCGGCGACGAAAGCGGCGACGAGGACGGCGACAGTTACTCCGTGACGATGGAACCGGTCGGTACCGTCGAGTTCGACTCGGTGCCCGAAACGTGGGCCGCCAACAACGGAAGCTGGGCCGACATGGGGATCGCACTCGGCCAACAACCCCCCGAGGCCGTCTACCTTACCTCGCGGTACCACACCCAGCTGTACGACGAGATCCCCGGACTGGACGTCGACAAAAGCGACATGACCTCCCTCTGGGGCGGCGAACTCGACCCCGAGCAGTTCCTCGAACTCAGCGGGGAGGTCGACGTGTTCGTCATCGACCCGAACTTCCCCATCGGTCGAACCGATCACTGGGACGAGGACGACATCACCCAGATCGAGGCGACCGGGACCCCCTTCTTCGGCAACAGCATCTTCTCCCGGGGCTACGAGTGGCACGACTACGAGTACCTGTCGCTGTACGAGGCCTTCGAAAAGCTGGCCGAGGTCTTCCAGGAGCGGGAACGCTACGAGGCCTTCGAGTCGCTCCACGAGGAGTTCCAGGCAACCCTCGAGGACGTCGTCCCCTCCGAGGACGACCGTCCATCGGTCGCGATCATGTGGGCCAGCGGCGACGAACCCGACTCGTTCTCCCCGTACATCATCGACGGGGGAACGAGCTTCAAGCAGTGGCGCGACCTCGACGTCACGGACGCGCTCGCGGAAACCGACGTGGAAGACTTCCACGCCGGCCGGTCCGAGGTCGACTACGAAACCCTGCTCGAGGTCGACCCCGACGTGATCCTCCTTCGCGGTCACGAGGGGAAGACGGCCGACGAGTTCGCCGACACGGTCCGGGCGTACATGGAGGACCACAACGTGGCGAGCGACCTCGAGGCGGTTCAGAACGGCGACGTCTACCGCGGCGGCCCGCTGTACCAGGGCCCGATCACGAACCTCGTGCTCACGGAACGGGCGGCAAAGCAGGTCTACGACGTCGACGAGGAACTGTTCGACCGCGACCGCGTGGTCGAGATCGTCGAGGGCGACCTGTAACGCGGCACGCGACGCCGTAGCCGAGGCAGCGGACCGAACCCACACTCGCTTCGGGCCCCGACGGGCGTTCTACCGCGAGGCAGGAGGCGACGCAGGCGGCGATTCCTCGGTCGGACCTGAATTCTCGTCGCCCCCGTCCCCATCCCCGATCAATTCGGCCTCAAGAGGGTCGCCCCCGTCTCCATCCCCGGTTCGGGTTGTGTCCTCTGCCGGCGACGTCTCCTCCCCGGCCCGTTCCGCCGCGACCGTAAACGACGACAGCACGCTCGAGAGTTCGTCCGCCCGCTCGGACAGCGAGGTCGCGGTCCCGGAGACCGCGCCGAGCGACGCCGTCTGTTCCTCCGCGGCCGCCGCGACCGTCTCCGATTCGGCGCTCGTCCGGTCGCTGATCGCCGTCACGTCCTCGACCTTGGTCGCGACTTCCCGGGCCGCCGCGGCCTGCTGCTGGGTCGCCGCCGAAATCTCCTGGATCCCCTCGTTGGTCCGTTCCGCATGCGTCGAGATCTCCTCGAGAGACGACAGCGACGATTCGACGGCGTCGCGGTGCGTTCCGATCCGTTCGTCGGTCTCCCGGACGACCGCGACGACGCGGTCCGTCTGGGCACGAACCGCCTCGAGGCGACTCTCGACGTCCGCTGCCGCGTCCTCGGTGTCCTCGGCGAGCGCTTTGATCTCCTCGGCGACGGTCGTGAACCCGGAGACGGAACTGCCGGCCGACCCCGATGACCGCGAGCGCGCGGCCTCGATGTTCGCGTTCAGCGCCAGCATGTTCGTCTGCTGGGCCACTTCCCGGATAAACTCGAGTAGGTCGTCGATCGCTGCGATCTCGTCCTCGAGTCGGTCGACCTCGGCGACGGCGTCGTCGGCGTCGGCCGCGATGGTGTCCATCCCCTCGATCGCACGCTGGGCCGATTCGCGTGCGGACGCGGTGGTCGAAGCCGTTCGTTCCGCGAGCGTGGCGACGTTGGACGCGGTCACGGCGATCTCCTCGGTCGTCGTCGAGAGGTCCTCGATCTCGCTCCCGACGGCTGCGAGGTGCTCGCTCTGACGTTCCGCGCCGTCCGAGATCTCCTGGACGGAGGTCGCGACCCGTTCGGCCGCTGTCTCCACCTCGACCACGCCGTCGACCGTCGACTCGGCCGCCTCGTCGACCGCGTCCGCGAATGCCCGGCTCGCGGCGACCGTCTCCTCGATGTCGTCCATCATGGCGTTGAACTCGCAGGCGACCGTCGCCATCGCCTCGCTCTCCGCGTCGGGCTCGAGCCGCCGCGTGAGGTCGCCGTCCGCACACGCCCGCATCGCCTCGCCGTAGTCGTCGGCCGTCCGCTCTAACTGTCGGGAGAACGCCTCCGATTCGGCCGTGGCTCGCTCGGCCTTCTCGCGGGCCCGTTCGGCCTCCGCTCGAGCCGATTCGGCCCGCTCGCGCTCCCGTTCGGCCTCCGTGCGGGCTCGCTCGGCCTCCTCGAGTCGATCCCGGAGCGACCGACGCATTCGGTCGAGCGAGCGGTGGAGCTCCCCGAGTTCGTCCCGACGGTCCGACTCGACCGGCGTCTCGAGGTCACCTCCCTCGATGGCGGTGGCCCGCTCGGAAAGGGTTCGCAGTGAGCGTGCGGTGTTCCGGCCGATGGTCGCACCGAGCGCGAGCATGCCGAAGAAGACGACACCCAACATCGCAAGGATCTGGTTCGAGACGTCCGACTGCAACGAGTAGGCCTCCCCCGTCGGAACCCGGGTCGTTAGCGTCCACCCTTTCTCCTCGACTGGTGCGTACCCGACGACTGCACGACCGGCGTCAGTATCGACGGTCACGGTGTCCGATCCGTCTCCCGGATCGATCGACTCGAGGTCGGCCGTCGTCAGAAGCAGCGACGGATCGTCCGCGAGGACGAGCGTACCGGTCGAGTCGGCGACAGAGACGTTGCCGGTTTCGTCGCTTCCGAGCACGTACTCCGATAGGGCCTCGAGGTCGACGAGTCCGACGACGACGTGGTCGGAATCACCGGGAACCTCGCTGACGGTGAGAAGTACCGGCCGTCCTGCGCCGGTCTCGAACGGATCGGAGAAGGCGACTTCGGACGTTCCGTCGGTCGTCGACGAAATTCGCTCGTCGACGTCGACCCGTAGCTGCCCGTCCTCGACGATTTCGTCGGTTCCGGCGTGCGTGTCGACGGAGCCGGTCCTCGAGTCGACGTAGTACGCCCCCTCGAACCCCGGCCGGTCGGCGAGCCGATTCAACGAACCGGTGATCGCGAACCGATCGTCGTTCCGGAACACCGACGACCGGGTGATCGATTCGACGTACCGCTCGGACGACTCGAGCCACGTTCCGAGACGGTCGGCGTCGGTTTCGGCATCCGTAACGAGTTGTTCCTGAACGTCGGTCTGGAGCTCGTTACCGGTGTGTGCGTAGATAACCCCGCCGAACGCGCCGACGACGAGTACGACGACGATGAGAGCGATTGTGAATCGAAGCGCGTAACGACGGCGTATCACCGGGACGAGCGCCCATGGATCCGGACCCATCGACTGAGGCGACTGCTCCTCGAAACATGTAGTTTTGTAAGAGTTTCACGTACGGCTATAGAGGACTCGTGACCAGTACGGATCCGGTCGTACGGCGGCGTCGGCTCGTCCCAGTCCGAACCGCTGAAATACCGCCCCGTCCTAACCGTGATCGTGTCGCAGCAGGTCCAGGACGTCGAAACGATATTCTGTCACGAGACGGGTGACGACTACCTCGTCGTCGTCAAACGGGACGGCGATCGACTCTTTCGGGCGCGGCTCGTCCTCTCGGAAACCTCGGCCGGCCCCCGTCCGGCCAAGTTCCGACTCAAGCAGGGCTCGAGCGAGGAGCCCCGCCAGCCCGACGAGTTCGTCGAACTCGCCCGCCGTGCGAAGCGCATCCGCATCTCCGAACAGACCTCCCCGGAGGCCCGCGCGGAACTCACGGAGATGCTCGCGGGGTACCAGCTCGAGGACAAGGCAAAGACCGTGCGGACCTGCCGGTACTGTGCCTCCTCGGGTCGGTACTCTCCGATCACGACCGACACCGCCGTCAAGGACGACAACGACTGGATCTGTCGGGACTGCGCCCGCCAGGAACTCGAGCGTCAGCTCACTTACAGCGGCGGCGGCGACGTCACCGGTGCTGCAAAGGAACGCCTCGAGGAACTCATGCTCGAGGTCCAGGACCTCGAACGGATCGTCAACCTCCTGAAGGGGCAACTCGATCCCGACCTGACGAAGTTCGACACGATCTCGGCGACGACCGACGAGGTCGACCCCGTCCGGACCGACTCGCTGAACCTGCACCCGGGCCTGCAGAACCTGCTCGAGGACCGGTTCGACACCCTGCTGCCGGTCCAGAGCCTCTCGGTCGAGAACGGGCTGTTCGACGGCGACGACCAGATGGTCGTCTCCGCGACGGCGACCGGGAAGACGCTGGTCGGCGAGATGGCCGGGATCAACCGCGTCCTAAACGGCAAGGGGAAGATGCTGTTTCTCGTCCCGCTGGTGGCACTGGCAAACCAGAAGTACGAGGACTTCACCGAGGAGTACGGCCACCTCGTGGACGTCTCGATCCGCGTCGGCGCGAGCCGGATCGCAGACGAGGGCGAGCAGTTCGACCCGAACGCCGACGTCATCGTCGGTACCTACGAGGGGATCGACCACGCCCTGCGGACGGGCAAGGACATGGGCGACATCGGCACCGTCGTCATCGACGAGGTCCACACCCTCAAGGAAGAGGAGCGGGGCCACCGGCTCGACGGCCTGATCTCGCGGCTCAAGTACACCTGCGAACAGCGGGCGAAACGCCGCGACGAGTACGGGGGCGCCCAGTGGGTCTACCTCTCGGCGACCGTCGGTAACCCCGAAGAGTTAGCGGGGAAACTCGAGGCGAAACTCATCGAGTTCGAGGAGCGGCCGGTGCCGATCGAGCGCCACGTCACCTTCGCCGACGGCCAGGAGAAGGTCCGGATCGAGAACAAGCTGGTCAGACGCGAGTTCGACAGCGAATCCTCCAAGGGGTATCGCGGCCAGACGATCATCTTCACGAACTCCCGCCGGCGGTGTCACGAGATCTCCCGCAAACTCGAGTACTCCTCCGCGCCGTACCACGCCGGGCTCGATTACAAGCGCCGCAAGAAGGTCGAGCGCCAGTTCGGCGACCAGGACCTGTCGGCGGTCGTGACCACCGCCGCGCTCGCTGCCGGGGTCGACTTCCCGGCCTCGCAGGTCGTCTTCGACTCGCTGGCGATGGGCATCGAGTGGCTCTCCGTCCAGGAGTTCTCCCAGATGCTCGGCCGCGCGGGTCGCCCCGACTACCACGACAAGGGGAAAGTGTACGTGCTGGTCGAACCCGACTGTGCGTACCACAACTCGATGGAGATGACCGAGGACGAGGTCGCGTTCAAACTCCTCAAAGGCGAGATGGAGCCGGTGATGACCGAGTACGACGAGTCGGCCGCCGTCGAGGAGACGCTGGCGAACGTCACGGTCGGCGGCAAGGCCGCGAAGGCGCTCAACGACCGGATGATCGGCCAGGTTCCGACGAAACACGCGATCGGCAAACTGCTCCAGTACGACTTCATCGACGGCTTCGAACCGACGCCGCTGGGACGAGTGGTGACGGAACACTTCCTCGACCCCGACGAGGCGTTCACCCTGCTGGACGGCATTCGGAAGGACGCCCACCCCTACGAACTCGTCGCGGACATCGAACTCCAGGACGCGGACCTCTAAACTGCCGGTCGCTAGACGTCAGCAGCCGGCAGCGTGAACGAGAACGTCGAACCCTCGCCCTGCTCCGAGTCGACCCAGATGTCGCCGCCGTGGCGCTCGAGGACGCGCCGACAGAGCGCCAGGCCGATTCCCGTCCCCTCGTACTCGTCGCGACCGTGGAGCCGGTCGAAGACGGTGAACACGCGCTCCTGTTCCTCCGGATCGATACCGATCCCGTCGTCGTGAACCGAAACGACCCACTCCTCGCGCCGCCGCGTCGCGTCGACGTGGATCCGCGGCGGGTCGTCGCCGCTGTAGGTGATCGCGTTGTCGAACAGGTTCTGGAGCACCTGGCGGAGCTGGCTCCTGTCCCCCTCGACGCGCGGGAGCGAGTCGACCGTGATCTCGGCGTCGGTCTCCTCGATCTGTAGCTGCAGGTCCGCGAGGACGTCCTCGAGCACGTCGTCCAGGTCGACGGGTTCGAGCGGCTCCCCTTGCGTTTCGACCCGCGAGTACTCCAGGAGGCCGTCGATCATCTCGCGCATGCGGTCGGCCCCGTCGACCGCGAACTCGAGGAACTCCTCGCCGTCGCCCTCGAGGTCGTCGCCGTACCGGCCCTCGAGCAGTTGCAGGTAGCTCGAGACCATCCGAAGGGGCTCCTGCAGGTCGTGGGAGGCGGCGTAGGCGAACTGCTCGAGCCGTTCGTTCGACCGCTCGAGCGCCTCCTCGCGGTGTTTCCGTTCGATCTCGTAACTGACCCACCGACCCAGCAACTCGAGGAAGGTTCGTTCCGTGTCGGTGAACGGGCGGTCGCGGGGCCCGGTGTCGCCGACCCACAGCGTCCCGTACGGGCGATCGCCGTCGGTGATCTTCGTCCCGAGATAGCAGGTCAGCCCGTAGTTCCGGTAGATCGGGTCGTTCTCCCACTCGGTTCCGCGGACGTCCGTCATCCCGACCGGTTCGTCTGCGCTGATCGCCTTCCGGCAGTAACACCCCTCGTTCGGGTCGGTCCACAGTTCGTCGTCCGGGCCGCCCCAGCCGTTCCCGACCGTGTACTCGTTGTGGAACCGGTCGTCCCACGACGGCAGGTTCGTCACCCCCGCCGCCTCGAGGCCCATCCACTCTCGCGCGAGATCGAGCAACCGCTCGAGTTTCGACTCGAACTCGAGGTCCGGATCGGAGGTGATCCGGTAGCTCTCGCGCAGGAAGCGTTCGCGCCGCTGGAGTTCGACCTTCGTGTCGGTCTGGTCCCGGAGCGAGCCCATCAGTCGGTCGACCTCGCGGGTCGACTTCTCGGGGCCGAAGAACTCCCCGGGTGGCGTGTAGTAGACGTTGTAGCTGACCCGATCATCCTGGACGAGGATCGGATGGGTGCTGATGACATCGCGGATGACGTCCGCGGGGAACCGGTTCCGGTCGTACTGACAGAGCGCGATGCCGTCCACGTCGTCGAAGAGGTAGTTGGCCTTGGCCTCGCACTCGACGAGTTCCTCGCCTGCGGGATCCTCGCGGAGGACGCTGCTCATCTCGCCGGTCACTCGGAGCGCCTCGTACTCCTCGGTGGCCTCCGCGATGGCGGCATCGAGGAACTCGATCGTCTCGTCCGCACTGAAGGTGCCGTTCCGGAGGTACGTCTCGTCCCCGTCGTGGATCGACAACTGCCCGGACTCGAGGGCGACGTCGACGTCGATCCCGTCGGCCCGCATCGCAGCCTCGATCTCGGCCGCAGTGTGGTCGTGGGTGATGTACAGACACCGCTCGTCGCGCTCGAGCCCCTGCCGAACGAACGGCATCGCGGCCGCAAACTGCTCCGCCTCGGACTCGTGGATGAGCGCGAAGTGGTCGTTCGCGTGTTCGTGCTCGTGGTCCTCGAGGGGTTCTGCCGGTCCGCGAAACGACGGGCTGGCCCGGAGGGCCTCGAACCCCGTCTCGAGGGTGACCTCGTCCGCGTTCGCGTCGGCGTCCGCACTCGAGACGGCGGACGCGCCGGTCCGTTCGCTCACCGTTTCACCCGCGGCGTTCGGAGCATCGGCTCGAGTGTCGGCTCGAGTGGAGGGTAACGCGCGCTCGGGCAGGCGGCCGATGTGGAGGGTGAAACACGCTGCGGGTCGCTGCCCGCAGGGTCGATCGCTGTAATCGGGGTCCCGTTCATCATCCATCGAAGACGACTGAGCGGGAAAAATGCGTCGCGGGAAATGTCAACTTACCCATAATTATACCGGAGCAGGACGCCGTATCGACTGTACCACTCCTCCGGTAGCTTACGGAAAACGAAACCGTCGATGACCGTTGGCCGTCCCGGTCAGGGGACGAACGCGACCCCGAACAGCGACAGCAAGATGACCAGCAACGCGCCGGGGAATCCGCCGAGCGCGACGATCACCAGGGCGATCGGCGTGACGGCCACCGAGAGGCCGAAGACCGCCTGCGCGAGGAACAACACGATGAGGCCGACCACCGCGTTGACGATGAAGGGCCGGACGGTCTGGACGATCGTGGAGGCACCCAGAACCGCAGCGAGCACGAGGACCAGCAGGAGGATCTCGAGTCCTGTAACCATGGCCGACTCTAGCCATGCAACGAACAAAACCGTTCGGACCGGAACGAAACCCTTTATGACGTCGACCCGAAAGTGAGGGTACGGGATCGTGGGTTAGCCTGGTATACTTCGGGCCTTGGGTGCCCGTGACCCCGGTTCAAATCCGGGCGATCCCATATTGCTACCGCGAGCAAACGTGTGAGCGACGGCCATTGGAAAATTAGAAAACCCGGATCCCGGATTCGAGATAGCCGAAGTTCCGCGCTCCGCGCAGGTTCTCGGGCGTGGTTCAAAGCCGGGCGACCCCACTACTTTTGTGCCGAACGGACCCGTGACGCACAGTCGTCATATCGGCCGGGTTTTGAACCCTGGAAGTCACAGCGCTCGAGCCGTCGCTCCTGGCCCGTGGAGTGACACTCGAGGGCAGAAGTGGGGCCGCGAGTCGGTGTGTCGTCGACCCGCGGCGACACCAATGCAGCGGTTCGTTGGCAAGGTATGGGATTTGATCGGCGGGCGATGCTCCGACTGCACCGGATAGATTCGCTCGTTCGTAATAAGAACCCCGTACTAGGTGTCCACACGACCACCGAAATCCAATAGGAACCGGTAGATCGTACAACGAATATAAGGAATTAGTATGGAATGGACACCGACGAACCGAACCGATCAATCACCAGCCAGGCCACCGTCGAACGCCCTTCCCCGGCGATCAATCATCGTCCGGGTCTACCGGACCGGTCCCCTCCGACAGCTCCTCGAGCGTCGTGAACTCGGTACCACCACAGGACGCACAGCCGTCTCGAGTACCGATCGGTCGGATTCCGTCGGACCTGGAGAGAGCGGCGTACACCGATCCACAGTCGACACAGGCGGCCACGACTCGCGACTCGGAATCGTCGTCGGACATCGGTTCGACGTCGCCACGGTCGCCACCTAACGGCAGTGAGAGGAAGAACGGAGTAACAGCGGTGTTGTGACAGTAGTAACGACAGTCGTTCGAGACGATAGCTCCTCCGGACCCGAACGGGCGACGACTCGAGGGACGCCGGGCAGTGTAGTCGCTGCAAGCCGAACCGTTTCCGCCCGAGAGCGGCAAGCTTCCGGCGCATGTCGCCCTCCGCGATGCGACGGAAACTGAAACCCAAGCCGAAACGGTGGCTCGTCAACGGGATCGCGCTCACGATTCCGCTGGTCGCGACCCTGCTCGTGGTGCTGGTCGTCCTCGAGTTCGTCCTCGGAATCCTCTCGCCCGTCGTCGAGGGAATGATCCGGATCTCGCGAAGGCAGTACCAAAAGAGATTGGCCGTACATACATAATCCGGACTGTCCAACGAACCGACGTGGCCACGTGAAAGACAGACAGGGAGAAACACGGCGTGTGTCTTCGCCGGAACGAACGTTCGACGTGGCCCGAACGCTTCGTTCGCCTTTCTGCGGCCGTCTCAGGCGTCACCTCCACGTTCGACCGCGTACAGCGGCGAAACCACCGGGAACGACGACCGACCGGGAACGGCGACACACACTCGAGCGACGCGACCACGGTCACCGCCGCCGGCGATCAGTTTCGCCCCGCTTTGCCCACATTTATACGCCGTGGCGACCGTAACACAGTGCAATGGCGCAAGCGGGAAATTCCGAACTCGTCGACTCCTTCGAGCAGTTCTTTCGCAACTACTACGACAACGAGATCAAACAGCTTGCGCAGCAGTACCCCAACGAGCAGCGCTCGCTGCACGTCGACTGGCAGGACCTCTACCGGTTCGATCCGGATCTCGCCGACGACTTTCTCGCCCAGCCTGAACAGCTCCAGCGCTACGCCGAGGAGGCCCTTCGGCTGTACGACCTCCCGATAGACGTCAGCCTCGGGCGAGCCCACGTCCGGATCCGGAACCTCCCCGACACCGAGTCCCCCGAGATCCGGGAGATCCGCTCGCGGGACATGAACTCGCTGGTCGAGGTCCGGGGCATCGTCCGGAAAGCGACCGACGTCCGTCCCAAGATCGAGGAGGCCGCCTTCGAGTGCCAGCTCTGTGGCACGCTGACGCGCGTTCCGCAGTCCAGCGGCGATTTCCAGGAACCCCACGAGTGCCAGGGGTGTGAACGCCAGGGACCGTTCCAGGTCAACTTCGACCAGTCGGAGTTCGTCGACTCCCAGAAGCTCCGGATTCAAGAGAGCCCCGAGGGCCTGCGCGGCGGCGAGACCCCGCAGTCGCTCGACGTCAACGTCGAGGACGACATCACCGGCGAGGTCACCCCCGGCGACCACGTCTCCGCGACCGGCGTCCTCCGCCTCGAGCAGCAGGGCGACGGGCAGGACAAGTCCCCGGTCTTCGACTTCTACATGGAGGGGATGTCCGTCGAGATCGAGGAAGAACAGTTCGAGGACATGAACATCACCGACGAGGACAAAAAGCGAATCTACGAGATCTCCAACCAGGAGGACGTCTACGAGCGGATGGTCGGCTCGATCGCACCTTCGATCTACGGCTACGAGCAGGAGAAACTCGCAATGGTCCTGCAACTGTTCTCGGGCGTGACGAAACAGTTGCCGGACGGATCGCGAATTCGGGGCGACCTGCATATGCTGTTGATCGGGGATCCGGGTACAGGAAAGTCTCAAATGATCGGATATATACAAAATATCGCACCTCGGTCCGTCTACACCTCCGGTAAGGGTTCGTCCTCGGCCGGTCTCACCGCCGCCGCCGTCCGCGACGACTTCGGCGATGGCCAGCAGTGGACGCTCGAGGCAGGGGCTTTGGTTCTCGCGGACCAGGGTATCGCGGCGGTCGACGAACTCGACAAGATGCGGTGTGTCACGGGGGATACATTAGTTCATACCAATAACGGAATCAGACCGGTTCGCGAACTCGCCTACGAAGCGATACGAGACGGTACAGTCGAGGAACTCGAGAACGGACGATCGATTCGGGACGTCGATATGGACGTCTGGACGATGACCGAAGACGGGACCATCGTCAGGCGCGACGTCCAGGCCATTCACGAGTACGATGCACCCGACGAACTCCTCGAGGTCACGCTAGAAAGTGGGGAACAGGTAACGACGACGGCCGACCACCCGTTCTTCGTCTTGGAGAACGGAAAGCGGGACGAACGCCAAGCACAGGAACTGAACGAAGGGGACTGGGTATTCGTTCCCAAGAACATCCCGTCGGAAGTGACAGACGGTGGCGTCAGCGTATTACCTTCGAACGGTACAGAAACAGGACCACGACAGTTGACCCCTTCACACGGCGCGGTTTTGGGATACATCGCCGGCGACGGAAACGTCTTCTACGACCGCGACGAGGGGTGCTACGGCTTCCGCTTTACGAACAAGGAAGAAGAACTGTTGACCGACTTTGAGGAGGCATGTGTCGACGCGTTCGAGACACAACCGGTTCGCCATCCGAGCGAACAACGAGACGACGGCGTTGGAACGGTCCGTGTACACGGGAAAGAGTACGTGGACGAACTCCTCGAGTCGAGGGCAAACCTCGAGAACTACGACGGAAAACGGCTTCCGGAGGAAGTGACCGACGCATCCCGAGAAACGAAGGCGGCATTCGTTCGTGCCCTTGCGGACTCAGAGGGGACCGTCGGCGAGCGCGCGGTCAAAATCTCCTCCTCGAGTTACGAATTGCTGCTCGGGACGAAAATGCTGCTACTCGAGTTCGGTATCTCGAGTCAGATACAGACGCGAACGAGGGACGGAAAACGCGACCAGTTCGTGCTCGCGATCACGTCCGACGAATCACTCGCCGCGTTCGACCGCTATATCGGATTCACTCTCGGCCGGAAGCAGCGTTCGTTAGAACGCGCCTGTGAACGGACGACGGGAACGAGATCCATCATAGATGTACTGCCGGACTGTGGTGAACTGTTCGAACAGGCTCGTGGTGCGCTCCGCCTACACCAATCCGAGTGCGGTCTCGAGAGCGATCCAACGTACTGCAACTTCGAAAACGGGGACGCAAACGCGTCACTTCGGCTTTCCAAAACGATCCTCGAAACGTTCGAAGATCGAAAACGGAAGGCAGGAGAACATCACGATGAACTCGCGACGGAGACGTCCTGGAGCCGGCTCTCCGAACTCCGCGAGCGCTACCACGTCTCGCAACGGGAACTGGCCGCAGAGATGGAGATTTCCCAGCAGCAACTCTCGGCTCGGTGGGGAGGCGATGCCGACCTCCGAGAACGGATCCGCAACCGACTTCGCGAACTCCTCGAGACGCCGGCGTCGGTCGATCTCGGCCCACTTCGAGAGCTAATCGAGAGCGACGTGAAGTGGCGTCGGGTGGAAACCGTCCGCCGAATCGACTCGCGAGATCACACCGACACCAGAGTTCGGGTTCTCGAACAGCGTCTCGCCGATGAACTCGGCACGGGAACCGTCGATCCGGCTCGAGAACGGGCACGTTCCCTGCTCGAAGACGACGAACCGGCCGAAACGTGGGATGAACTCCGAGAGCGGCTCGAGGCGTACGGTGTGTCGTTCCAGCAGGTTGCGTCGGAGATGGACGTCGCAGGATCGACCGTCTCGCGGTGGTTCTCCGAAACCGTCGACGTCGAAAACTTCGATACCGTTCGATCCGTCTGCGAGAAACTACTCGACGAGAAACGGCGTCGGATCTCGAACCTTCTCGAGGAGATCGAACGGCGGGATCGACCTCGAGTGTACGACCTCACAGTCGAGGGGACCCACAACTTCATCGCCAACGGCATGGTCGTCCACAACTCGGAGGACCGGAGTGCCATGCACGAAGCCCTCGAGCAGCAGAAGATTTCGGTCTCCAAAGCCGGGATCAACGCCACACTGAAGTCCCGCTGTTCGCTGCTGGGGGCGGCAAACCCCAAGTACGGCCGTTTCGACCAGTACGAACCCATCAGCGAGCAGATCGACCTCGAGCCGGCGCTCGTCTCACGGTTCGATCTGATCTTTACGGTCACCGACCAGCCCGACGAGGAGAAAGACCGCAACCTGGCGGAACACATCCTCACCACCAACTACGCGGGCGAATTGACCACCCAGCGCGAGCAGATGACCAACCTGGACGTCGATCAGGACGAGATCGAACAGATGACCGAGCAGGTCGACCCCGAAATCGACTCCGAACTCCTCCGGAAGTACATCGCCTACGCGAAACAGAACTGCCACCCGCGGATGACCGAGGCGGCCCGCGAGGCGATCCGGGACTTCTACGTCGACCTGCGCTCGAAGGGAACCGACGAGGACGCGGCGGTGCCCGTCACGGCCCGGAAACTCGAGGCCCTGGTCCGGCTCTCGGAGGCCAGCGCCCGCGTGCGACTCTCGGACACCGTCGAGCGGGCCGACGCCGAGCGGGTGATCGACATCGTCCACTCGTGTCTCCAGGACATCGGCGTCGACCCCGAGACCGGCGAGTTCGACGCCGACATCGTCGAGGCCGGCACCTCCAAGTCCCAGCGCGACCGGATCAAGAACATCAAACAGCTCATCGGCGACATCGAGGAGGAGTACGACGAGGGCGCGCCGGTCGACATCGTCTTAGAGCGGGCCGAAGAGATCGGCATGGATCAGTCCAAGGCCGAACACGAGATCGACAAGCTCAAACAGAAAGGCGAGGTCTACGAGCCGAGTACGGACAACCTGCGGACGACTTGATATTCGCTTTCTCATACGGTTTACTGTAGTCCGTTCCGGCGCAGCCGCGACCCGGACCGTGGCGGCGGTTGCGCCGATACATCGGGACAGGGATCCGTATCAGTCCGCGGGCAGTTCCCTGTGGCCGATGTCCCGTAACACGTCTACCGTCGACCGGATGGTCACCGGTGCGACGTCGCCAGCGTCGGCAGCGTCGGCCTGGGTGACCGAGGGCCACTCCTCGCGGTCACCGGCCGCTTTGTAGAGACAGGCCGCGGCGACGCCGCTCGGGTTGCGCCCGCCCACGCGACCGGCCTCGATCATGGCCGTCGCGTACTCGCGGGCGCGTTTCTCGACGTCGGTGTCGAGCTCGAGTTTCGTCGCATACCGCGGGAGGTATTCGGTGGGGTCGATCGGCCCCGTCGGTAGCCCCAGTTCGCGGTTCAACGCGTCGTAGGCCGCCCGGAGTTCGCTCCCGTCCGCGCGGGCGACGTCGACGATCTCGTCGACCGTTCTGGCGATCGACCGCGTCCGACACGTCGCGTAGATCGTCGCTGCAGCGAACCCCTCGAGAGACCGGCCCTGGAAGAGGTCGGCCGACTGGGCGGATTCGAAAAGCGCACACGCCTGTTCGCGGATGCAGTCCGGAAGGGAAAGGAGGGCGTTGACCCGTCGAATCTCTGCGAACCCATACACCTGGTTGCGCTCGGCTTTCGAGGAGATGCGCGCCCGGTTGTGCTCCCGCCGCAAGCGGGCGATCTGTCTGCGCTTTCGACCGGTGAGGCGGGCGTTGTAACTCGAGCTTGCGTTCGAACCGTAGCCGATCTCGGTCGAGAGACCGCGGTCGTGTCGGGACCGGGTCAGCGGCGCGCCGGTTCGTCGTCGGTCGATCTCCTCGTCGTCGAACGATCGCCACTCGGGACCGTGATCGATCGCGTCTTCGTCGACGACGAGACCGCACTGCTCGCAGACGATCTCGGCGTCACGGGTCCGTAGTACACCGTTGCACTCTGGGCACGTTGGAGTCGAATCGGGGTCAGCCATTGGAAATCCCCAGTATCGTTCAAACGTGGTTCCGTCCACCTATTTAATTTAATGGATTAGAATATATTAAGGTAAAAGAGGAAGAAATTATTCGTACGAGGTAGACCGAGATCCGATGGCGACGCTTATAGTCGCTACTGAAAGTCGAGGCGTCCTCGATCGTACGACCGCTGTACGATCGGTGAAGGAATCGTTTCAGTCGCTACTCTAGTACAATGACCATCGGAGCTGATACGCCACACGGTATTTTATGCGAGTTCCCGTGGTAGCCCGGGGGACGTGTCCCCCAGATGAACGATAGCGAGCCAGACGTTCCGGACGAACAGGGAAGCGCGAGCGGAAGTCGGTCGACGCCGCGAGCGCCCCACGTCGCAGCGATGACCTGGCGGGACGGGCTGTTCGCCCACTGGCCCGTCGACCCCGGCGACCTGCGCCCGCACGTGCCGGATCAGGTGACCCTCGAGACCCGGGACGGACGGGCCTGGGTGAGCGTGTTGCCGTTCGTACTCGCCGACGTCGGCCTCCGCGGATCGCCGTCGATCGTGCGGACCGCCTTCCCGGAACTCAACGTTCGGACCTACGTCCGGTACGGCGGCGACTCCGGCCTGTTCTTCTTCAGCATCGACGTGGGTGATTCGGTTATAGCGTCCCTGGTCCGACGGACGACGCGGTTACCGGTCAGGTACGCCCGGATGCGGATCGGGGCCGACGGGAACGAGGTGGCGTTCTCGAGTCGCCGCTCGCGGTATCGGACCGTGTCGGGCGCGGGCGAGGCCCGGTTCGACGCGACCTACGGGCCGACCGGGGAGACGTTCAGGGCCGACCACGGGACGCTCGAGTACTGGCTCACCGAGCGCCGACGGTTCTACGCACCGGAGCGGCAGGGCGTCCTGACGGGCGAGATCGCCCACGATCGGTGGCCGTTGCGGCCGGCGGAGGTGACGATCCACGAGAACACGCTGTTCGAGGCGAACGGATTACCGGAGCCAGAGGGGGAGCCGGTCTGTTACTTCTGTGGCGAACTCGAGATGACGGGGTCGATTCCGAGACGGTTGCAGGGCTGACCGTTCAGGGTCAGACGTCGTCGGTATCGATCAGGCCGAACGACGTTCCGTTGTCGTTCTCGAGCGCCTGCTCGTAGACGACGTGGGCGGCGGCGACGTCCTGGATGGCGAGACCGGTGGAGTCGAAGACGGTGACGCCGGTGTCGTCGCCGCGGGCCTCCTTCGCACCGACGACGAGTTCGCCGATCTCGGCGTAGATGTCCTCGTCGTCGAGGACCCCCTCGTGGTACGGGACGTTGATCTCGCCCGAGTGGGTACACTGCTCGTGGTCATCGATGACGATGCGGGCGGCGAGCAGCAGGTCGTCGGCGAGTTCGTGTTTGCCCTCGGCGTCGGCACCCATCGCGTTGATGTGGGTGTGCTCCGCGACGTCGTCGGGGCCGACGATGGGGTCCTCGACCGGCGTCACCGTCGAGAGAACGTCGCAGTGGCCGGCCTCCGAGATCGACCCGGCGCGGACGTCGAAGCGGTCGTCGAAGGTGTCGATGAAGGCCCGGGTACGCTCCTCGTCCTTGTCGGCGACGACGACTTCCTCGATCGGGCGGATCTCGCTGATCGCCTCGAGTTGGGTGTAGGACTGGACGCCGGCCCCGACGATCCCCATGGAGGTGGCGTCTTCGACGGCGAGGTAGTCAGTGGCGACGGCCGCGGCGGCGCCGGTGCGTTTCATCGTCAGCGCCGTGCCGTCGATGATCGCGAGGGGGACGGCCGTTTCGGGATCGGAGTAGATCATCGTCCCGAGGACGGTCGGCAGATCGTGCTTTTCGGGGTTGTCCGGGTGGACGTTGACCCACTTCAGGCCTGCGGCATCCCACTCGCCCGTATCGAGGTACGCGGGCATCGAGCGGAAGTCCCCGTTGTACTGGGGCAGATCGATGTAGGACTTGGCTGGCATCTGGGAGTCGCCGCGCTCGAACGCGCCGAAGGCCTCCTCCACCGCGTCGATTACGGCGGCCATTCGGGCATTCTCGTCGACGTCGTCGCTGTCCAAAAGGAGCGTGTTCATATCGGCGAGTATTGCGGGCGGGTACTTAAGTCGTACTGACCGTCGCCGGCACGGACCTGTGACGGCACCGATATCGCGGCGGGAGAGATCGGGATCCGGGAGCCGATCGCGAACCGAGAAGGCGTGCCGGCGCTGGGGCCGACGCCGGCAACGGAAGGGCCGTCGCAATCGATCGTCGGAGTCGACGCGAACGGTACGTCGGTAGTCGAAAGGAAAAGTGGATTCGTAAGGACGGAAACGACGGTCGTCTGCAGATTAGTGGTACGGCGTGGCCGGACGGCTTACATCATGCCGCCCATGCCGCCGCCCATACCGCCCATGCCGCCCATGCCGCCGCCGGGGCCGCCGGGCATCTCCTCGTCGTCGTCGTTGTCCTCGACGGCGAGGTCGCCAGCGGCGATGACGTCGTCGATGCGCAGCAGCATGACAGCGGCTTCGGTGGCCGACTCGATGGCCTGAGTCTTCACGCGCAGGGGCTCGTAGACGCCTTCCTCGGCCATGTCGATCGTGTCGCCGGTGTAGGCGTCCAGGCCGGCGGACTCGTTGCCACCGTCGTGGTCGGCGCGCAGCTCGACCAGCGAGTCGATGGGGTCCAGCCCGGCGTTCTCGGCCAGCGTACGCGGGATGACCTCGAGCGCGTCCGCGAAGGCTTCGACGGCCAGCTGTTCGCGGCCGCCGACGGAGTCGGCGTAGTCACGCAGGGAAAGCGAGAGGTCGACCTCGGGGGCGCCGCCGCCCGCGAGGACCTTGCCGTCCTCGAGGGTCGTTCGCACCACACCGAGGGAGTCCTCGATGGCGCGGTCGACCTCGTCGATGACGTGTTCGGTGCCACCGCGCAGGATCAGGGTGACGGCCTTGGCGTCCTCGACGTCCTCGACGAAGATGCGCTGGTCGCCGGCGATCTCCTTCTGGGCGACACTGCCCGCGAAGCCGAGGTCCTCCTCGGCGAGGTCAGCGGCCGTGGAGACGGGCGTCGCGCCGGTCGAGCGGGCCAGCTGGCTCTGGTCGCTGGACTTGACGCGGCGGACCGCGATGATGCCCTCCTGGGCGAGGTAGTGCTGGGCCATGTCGTCGATGCCGCCATCGACGAAGACGACGTCGGCACCGGCGTCGGCGATCTCATCGACCATTTCCTGGAGCTGCTGTTCCTCCTGCTCGAGGAACTGCTCGAGCTGGTCGGGGTCGGTGACGTTGACCTCGGCGTCGATCTCGGTCTCCTTGACCTCGAGGTCGCCGTCGATGATCGCAACCGAGGCGTCCTCGACGAAGTACGGCATGTTCTCGGAGACGCGCTCCTTGTCGACGATGACGCCCTCGACGAGTTCGGACTCGTCGATGGAGCCGCCGACGACCTTCTCGACGCTGATGTTGTCGGTGTCGACCTCACCGTCGTCGGCGACGGTGCTGACGGCCTCGACGACGAGGTTCGAGAGGAGGTCGCGAGCGCTCTCGGCGCCTTTGCCCGTCATCGCCGTGGCGGCGATCTGCTCGAGGATCTCCTCGTCGTCCTCGTCGACGTCGACCGCGATCTCTTCGAGGGCCTCGGTGGCCTCCTCGGCGGCCTGGCGGTACCCCTGGGCGAGGGTGGTCGCGTGGATGTCCTGCTCTAAGAGGTCCTCGGCCTGGCTGAGGAGTTCGCCGGCGATGACGACGGCGCTCGTGGTCCCGTCGCCGACTTCGTCCTCCTGGGTCTCGGCGACTTCGACGATCATGTCGGCCGCCGGGTGGTCGATCTCCATTTCCGAGAGGAGCGTGACGCCGTCGTTCGTGACGATGACGTTGCCCGTCGAGTCGACGAGCATCTTGTCCATCCCCTTCGGACCGAGGGTGGTCCGTACGGATTCGGCCACGGCTTTCCCGGCCTGAATGTTCATCGATTGCGCGTCCTTGCCGGAAGTCCGCTGACTGTCCTCCGAGAGAACGATAAGGGGCTGGTTGCCCATCTGCTGTTGTGCCATAGTCGTCCGAAGGATTGATTGCTATTCTATATAAATCTTTTGGAGATGCGAACACCAAACCGCCGGACGGGGGCGGGAAAGTGTGTGACCGAGAAACATGGCAGGTCGTTTATTTCCGACCCGACGCGTCGAGTCGGGATCGAAGCGCTCGAAGGGGAGAGAAGGTCGCTCGGTTCAGGAAAAACGAAGCGGCAGACGACCGGGACCGGATCGGCGCCGTCACGGCTCGAGTCGGCGCAACCGCGTCGTCAGGACTGGCCACCGGGGAACCGGTGGTACTCCATCCCCTGGTGTTTCATCTCGTTGTGTCGCTCCTCGAGGAACGAGTAGACCGCACCGTGGGGAGCCCCGTCGAGAAGCATCTCGGCGGCGGTACGGACGGCGTCGACCTCCTCGGGCGCGCCGATGATGCCGAGCGTCGAGCCGTAGATGACGACCGAGGCACCGGTGAGTTCCTCCATCAGTTCGCGGGTACGGCCACCTTCGCCGATGAGCCGGCCCTTGTGTCGCTGGAGGTCGTTCTTGTTGCGGGCGGCCGCGTCGATGTCGACGACGTCGAACATCATCATCTCGTTCTCGAGCAGGCGCAGTGCCTCCTCGGGAGCGAAGCCGCGACCGATCGCACGGACGATCTCCGGACCCTTGAGGCCGAGAACCGGGTCGCCGACGGTTTCGACCGCGACGGAGCCGTTCTCGGAATCGATGTCGAGACGAACTTCGGCTTCGGACTCGATTTCCCGCATCGTCTCGCCGCCTTCGCCGATGAGAACGCCGATTCGGTCCTGCGGAATCTTCACGTGCTGCATATATCCTCCGTAGTGGCTCGGCGAGTTTAAGCGCTTGGTCCCGTCCCTCGACGATCGAAACCCGCTGGCTACTCGAGTACCGACCGGAACCGGATCGACTCCGAGAGGGTGTCGAGGATCGCGACGGTTCGATCGTCGTCCGCCGTCGTCGGGAAGTGTGCGCCGGGGTTGACGACCGTCGTGCGGCCGTCATCGCGCAGTTCGGCGACGTGGTGGTGACCGTAGCAGACGACGTCGTACTCCTCCGCGGCGGCGACGGCCTCTACCTCGGCTTTCGACTCGCCGTGCAGCGCCGCGATCGAGAGGCCGTCGAACTCGAGGTCGGCGAACCGGCCGTGGAGTTCGCTCTCGCCACCCAGCGAATCGAACGCAGCCTGCAGGTTACGCGCGTCGCCGTCGTTGTTCCCGAGGACCCCGTGGAGTTCGAACTCGTCGAAATAGGGCGGGATCAGCGGCGCGACGAAGTCCCCGCAGTGGACGACGATTTCGACGCCCTCCTCGGCGAAGATTTCGGTCGCGCGTTCGGTAGCCTCGACGTTGTCGTGGGTGTCGGACACGATACCGATGTTCATACGCAAAGAGGTGCCGGCGAACCACTAAGGAGTTCGGGGGGGCCGTCGAACCAGCTATCCGAGTATCGACGGAACGCCGGCCCGCTCGAGCGCCCGGCGACGCTCGGCGTCCGTCAGCCGGTACGGCTCGAGTTCGGTCGCCAGTTCATCCAACTTCCCTCGGCGGCGCTGGTGGGCCGCGAGGAAGTCGGTGATCCGCTCGATCGCGATCGCCTTGAGTTCGCCGCTGAGCAGGTCGCCCGCACGATACCGCTCGGCGATCCGCTCGAGGTCGTCGTCCGGTTCGAAGCAGTACCGGAGGTACTGGAAGAGGACGTCGACCGACGGGTCGCCGCCCTTCTCGCGGTGTTCCTCGAGGGTCGCCCGACCGCCAGTGTAGGCGTGATCCCGGATCGTCTCGGCGACGGTCTCGGGATCGTCGGCGAGGCCGATCGACGGCGCGTCCCCGGAGGAGCTCATCTTGCCCGGCCCCTCGAGGCTCGGGAGGAACCGTCCGAGCAGCGCCCCTGGCTTCTCGACGGGCAGCGACTCCTTGGCGGCGACGTCGCGACAGACCCGGACGTGGGGGTCCTGGTCGATGGCGACGGGGACGAGCGTCGGCTGGCGGCCCGCGACGAGTTGCGGCAGGAGGAGATGCGCCGCCTGCACTGCGGGGTAGAACTGCAGTCCGACCGTCCCCTGCTGGCCGTAGACCGCCTCGACGGTGGCCGGCGTGAGGTACTCCGCGAGACGGACTGCGAGCGGATAGATCAGGTCGGCGTCGGCGGTGTCGACGACGATCCGCGTCCGCTCGGGATCGAAGCCGACGGCGAGGATGTCACGGAGGTTGTCGCGCGTGTGCTCGCCGATAGCCTCGAACGACCCCTCCTTCGCGAGGAACTTCTCGTCGTCCGAGAGCGGAACGTAGACCGTCGCGCCCGTCTCCCGCTGGAGGTGCTTCGCGAGGTACAGCGGCAGGACGTGCCCGAGGTGCATCGGTCCCGACGGACCGCGGCCGGTAACGATCGCGTGCGGGTCGCCGGATTCGGCAGCCTCGAGGTAGCGGTCGACGTCCCGGCCCGCGTAGAAGAACCCGCGGCGGATCGCGGGGTGATCCGGGAACCGCTCGACCCGATCGGCGGTCAGCGGTTCGGCCCCGAACCGCTCGAGGAGTTTCTCGTAGTCGATCGTTCCCTCGACGGCGTAGGGCGTGACGGTGAACGCCTGCTCGTCGGCGGGGTTCGCGGTCGGGTCGGTCGGCGTTTCGCGAGCGGTACGATCGGAATCCGTGTCGTCGTGATCGGTGTCGTCGGAGTCGGACATTCGTCTGGAGCGTCGGTCGACAGTCTGGGAGCGATCCGGAACCGGGAGAACACGGAGGGAGCGCCCGCCCGACGGCCGACGGGTTAGGCCGCGCCGTCCGCCGCGACGACACTGTCCGCTCTCGAGGGGTGCAGGCGCCACCGGCGCTCGAGAGCGGACGTCACGGGTGCCCGTTCGACCCTCGGTCTGTTGAAACTTTCGCCGGGCGGCGCGTCGTCGGACGGGCAGTTCGGTGGGCAGTTGACGAGGGCGAAGGGGTCGTCCCGCTAGACGGCGATCAGAGGTCGTCCGGTTCGGGTATTCCGTGTGCGTCTTCGATGAGTTCCCGTAATCGTCCCGTGAATCTGGTCGCGGTTGCACCGTCGACGACGTCGTGATCGAACGTCACCGTGAGATTCAGGATCTCCCGCGGCGAAAGCTCTCCGTCGATGTATCGGGGCTTCGTGTCGATCCCGCCGACGGTCAACTGGACGGTGTAGTTCGTCGGGGTGACCGCCCAACCGCTTCCCCCGCCGAACATGCCGATGGACGTCACGGCGACGGTGCCCGCCATCCCTTTCCATCGCTTCGGGAACAACTGCGGGAGACGCCAGAGCTGTCGTCGGACGATTCCGGGGAGTCGGAGCGCGAGTGTACTCCGTCGCGGGAGTGCCGTCGGATCCGAGGACTCCTGTGCGGTTCGGATCTCGTCGTGAACCGACCGCAGCGATCGTCGATTCGTCGCCCGCACGACGTGGGGAACCCCTAACTGCTCGCCATGGATCGTCGTCTCGACGAGGACGTTCACGTCCACGTCGTCGAAGACGTGAATGCGACCTCGCCAGTCCCGATATGCGTTGCTCTCGGGATGATCTTCGATGGCGCGCCCCAGACAGAACACGACGAATCCGGTGAACGAGAGGGTCTCGTCGGTTTGCTCCGCTATGGTCCGAATCCGCTCTCTGGCCTCGGTAACGTCCACTTCGACGAGGCCATGGACGTTGCTCCGGGAGCCCGCTATTCGCATGTAATCGACCGTCCCGCGACGACGCGTGGAAGACGGGCGGACTCGATCGCCCTCGTTGTGCATACCCATCGTTCGTCCGGGCGGCCCATACCACTTGACGCCGCAGGCTATATCGGTGCGAACAGCAGTTTCCGGGGTGCAATGCTGACGATTATCTCCAGTCGAATATTTCAGCTCGAGCACCGGTTGGAGTCCCTGTCAGTCCGTCCGCCTGGAAAAATGATTGATCTACCGCTCGAGCGAAGACGGACGTGTCCGACACCAATCATGGTCGAACCCGGACAGATCGCCGTCGTACACTTCACGGGACGGATCGCCGAGGGAGACGACGAGGGGAAGGTCTTCGACACCACGAACGTCGACGTCGCCCTCGAGGAGGGCATCTACCACGACCACCGCGACTACAAGCCGCTCGAGTTCCGAGTCGGGGAAGACAAAGTACTCGAGGGGATCGACCGCGTGGTTCAGGACCTCGAGGTCGGCGACCGGACCACGGTCGAACTCGAGCCGGAGGAGGCGTTCGGCCCCCGACGAGAGGACGATATCCTCGAGGTGCCGCTGGACCACCTCGAGCGAGAAGACGAAACTGGGGGAGAGGGAACCGAGACGATCGAACCCGGGACCCTCGTCGGCAGCGAAACCGGCGACACCGGGTGGGTCGTCTCCGTCGACGGGGAGACGGCGACGGTCGATTTCAACCACGAACTCGCGGGAACGCGGATCGAGTGCGAGATCCACGTGCTGGACGCTCGCGGATCGCCGGGCGAAGGGACCGCGTGAGACGGTTGCCGGTGCGGGACGTAGCCGACCCGCCTCCGGGGGACGGCCCGGTCGCGCGGTCGCCGCTTACTGGATCGTCACGTCGACTCCGTGCGGTTCGTAGGCGTTACACAGGTAGCCGCCCGCTTCCCATGGGAACTGGTCGTCCTGGATCGTCCGGAGTCCGTCCTCGGGGTCCGAGATTTCTCGCGGCTGGGTGCGCCCGCGCTCGTCCGTCGCCCGCGAGACGACGAAGTACTCGCCGGGTTCGGCATCCCAGAGGTAGCGGAACTGTCGCCAGCCGAACGGGCCGAGGTCGGGACCGAAGAACTCGGCTTCCTCCCAGTTGTCGCCGCCGTCAGTCGACACCTCGACCGCCTCGACCTGATCGTCACCGGCCCACGCGACCCCGATCACTTCGACGTTGCCGTCGGACGACCGGGGCGTCACCGTCGCCTCCTGTCCGGGATAGCCGATGATCGACTTGACCGTCTGGTCGTAGATGTAGGGTTGCCAGTCGATCTCGCCCGCAGCCTCGGCGTCCATCGCATCGCGGGTGTCGAAGATGTCGATCCGTTCGTTCTCCTGGGGATCCTGTCCCTCCGCGAGGATGCGGTAGGAGCTGTGTTGCCAGCGGGTGTACCGCTCCCACTCCTCGCCGATCATCATGCCGTCCATGACCTCCATCTCGGCGACCCACTTGACGTTGTTGTTGCCCATCCAGCCCGGCACGAGCATCCGCACCGGGAACCCGTGTTCGGCGCTCAGCGGCTGGCCGTTCATCTCGTAGGCCAGCAGGCAGTCCTCGACGACCTTCTGCATCGGAATCGACCGTGCGAACACGTCAGACTCCTCGTCCGGAACGTCTCCGCCCGCGACCATCAGCCACTTGCCGTCGCCCGTGTCCGCCCCGTAGGCCTCGAGGACTTCGGACATCGGCGTCCCGGTCCAGATCGTGTTCCCGACCGCGCCGAACGTCCACGGGTTGCCCGCGACCTCGGGTTCGAAGAACGAGCGGCCGTTGCCCGAACACTGCATCGTGTGGGCGACCGACTCCGTCGAAAAGTCGCGTCTGATCTCGTCCATCGTCAGCGACGTCGACCCCTCCTCGAGTCGGAGTTCGATCTCCCACTCGTCCTCGTCGATTTCGGGTGAGAGGTAGTGGTTCCGGATATAATGCTCCTCCCGTGGGGTGATATAGCTCGTGTACGTGTCACGGACCGCCGCCTCGGCGTTCTCCGGGTCCGGCGAATAGATCCGCAGCCCCGGATACCTCTCCTCGAGGAACGCCGTGCTGCCGCGCTCGAGTTCGGAATCGTCCTCTTCCATCTCCTGTGCGCCGACTCCCTGTCCGGTGATGCTCAGCCCGGCGAGCATGCCGGTCGCCGCCATGAACTTTCGCCGGTCGAGAAACTGCCGCCGCTTCGTTTTCTCGCCCGCTCGCTCGTCGTTCGCGTCTGTGGTCTCCCCCTGCATGGCACGGCAATGCACGGACCGCATCATAATAAAAATTCATTAAGGAATTGCTGTAGGTAACGAAACGACCAACGGAACGAATGGACGATAATAAAACCACCAGCGAGGATGAAAGAAATGCTCGCTCACCCCGCTCGTAGCGACCTGAATAAGTCCGGAGGAGATACCTCGATTCGACACGGTGCGTTCGAGACGAGACACCGGGATCTCCGGCCGGCATCGCGGGGGTCTCCGGTCGGCATCGAGCCCAGTTACGTCGAGTCCGAATCCTCGTCGTCGGTCGGACAGGGTTCGACGACGACCTCGCCGGCCATCGTCGGGAGATGGGGCGTACAGACGTACTCGTACGTTCCCGGTACGACGAACCGGTGGTCGAAGGTCGTCCCCTCCTCGACCACGGAGAAGTGGTCGTCCCCCTCGTAGGTCGCGAACCAGTCGGCCCCCTCGGGGTTCGACGTCTCGTCCGCCGCCCCGGGGTGAGAGGTGGCGTTGTGGCCGGCGCTGTCGAATTCCCAGCGCACCACGTCGCCCGCCGTGACCCGAACCGTCTCGGGTTCGAATCGCCAGGCCCCGTCCGGGCCGGCGATTACCTCCGCGTCCGGTTCGTCGCTGACCTCGACCGTCCCGGCCATCTCCGGTTCGTGTCGCGTACAGACGTACTCGTACTCGCCCGCCACCGTGAACGTCTGCGCGAAGGTCTCCCCCTCCTCGAGGACGGCGTCGTGATCCAGGTCCTCCGGATCCACGTCGTACTCGTTGTAGGAGGCAAAAGGCTCCGCCCCGTCCGGGATCGAGACGGCGTCCGAGGCGACGTCGTACGTCGAGACGTTGTGCCCGTCGTCCTCGAACTCCCACTCGACGGTGTCCCCGAGTCCCACCTCGAGGGTCTCGGGATCGAACGTCAGGTCACCGTCCGGTGCGACCGCCACCGTCTCGTCGACGCATGGATGGACGGTGACGGTCCCGGCCATCTCCGGTTCGTGTCGCGTACAGACGTACGCGTACTCGCCCGCTACCGTGAACGTATGCGCGAAGGTCTCCCCCTCCTCGATGACGGCATCGTGGTCGAGGTCGTCCGGCTCGAGGTCTTCGTCCTCGTCGTCCTCGGCATAGGAAGCGAACGGCTCCGCCCCTGCCGGGATCGAGACGGCGTCCGAGGCGACGTCGTACGTCGAGACGTTGTGCCCGTCGTCCTCGAACTCCCACTCGACACGCCCGCCGAGGGGGATTTCGACGGAGTCCGGCTCGAACGCCAGGTCGCCCTCCGGCGCGACCGCCACGGTCGCGACGAGTGATTCCGCCCCCTCGGAGTCGGCGTCGGTCCCGTCGTCAGACTGTCCACTCCCGATTCCGACCCCCGCAGCACCGACTGCACTCGCCGCCGCGATCGATCGGAGAAATAGCCGCCGTGTGTTACTGTTCCGCATATGAGAACGAGGGAGTTCACATCGATAACGATTGGGATGAGCAATCCGGACGGTCGGGCTCGAGAGACACTCGGGCGGCAGAACTAGTCGTCGGATCGGTGCTGCTTCGGGAGCCACATTCGGGTTCGTACCCGCCCCTCGTTCGGGATGCTCCCGTAGTCGCCCGCACGGTTACCGGACGCCCCCGAGTCGACGACCGCACCGAGCACAACTCTGCGTGATCGTCGACACGGTGCTCGGTCGCGCTGTCGTTACCGGCAACGTCGACGAGGCGGCGAACATCGGGCCAGCGACCGATCCGACGAAAACCGGGACCTACTACGGGTACGAACGGGTCTGGAATCGGATCACGTGGGGCGTTTCGGTTAGGCTACGGGTCCGGTTCCGGACTCGTCACGAACTCGAGTAACTCGTCGGGATCGGTCTCGAGACCCTGTCGGGAGAAGAAGCTCGCGACGTTCTCGCAGTCCCGCTCTAGGAACTCTCGACTGTTGGGGTGGTGGACGGTGACGGCCTGTCCGAGGTCGATGAGCACGAGCTGGCCCTCGTCGAAGACGACGTTGTACTCGCTCAGGTCGCCGTGGACGATGCCGGCCGAATAGAGCCGGCGCATGTACTCGCGCATGACTCCGTACGCGGTTTCGGGGTTCTCGATGTGGACCTCGCCGAGTCGCTTGGCACGGCCGTCCTCGTCGCCGATGTACTCCATCACGAGGACGTTGCGTTCGGCGGCGATCGGCTCCGGTACGCGAACGCCGGCCGCTTTCGCCCGCCGGAGGTTCGCCAGTTCCTTCTTCGTCCAGGCGAGGACGACGTCTTTCTTCTTGCCGCCCAGGCCCTCGAACCGGGGGTCGCCCTCGAGGTAGTCACGCATCTGCCGGAAGTTGGAGGCGTTGATCCGATAGACTTTGACCGCGACCTCCCGGTCGTCGCCCAGCGCGTGGTAGACGTTCGCCTCCTTGCCCGTCGAGAGGGGGCCGCCGAAGGCCTCGACGTAGCCGTCCTGTACTAGCTTGTAGAGCGCCGCGAACGTCGCGTCGTCGAACACCGACTGCTCGACTTTGAACTGGTCGGCGTCCTTGATCCGCTCCTCGAACTGTTCGAACTCCCGGTCGCGTTTGCGGGCGATCCGATCCGCTTCGGTGTCGGAGACGTCGATCTCTTCCCACTCGTCGCCGGGCGTGTCGACCTCCTCGAGCTCGACGAGTCCGTACTCGGAATCCGGTCCCTGTCCCATCTATCGGATCGTAGGGGGCCGGGACGGGTAAAGTGCTGGGTCCGATCGCGCGGTCGGGGAATGAGAATTGCTACCGTATCATAAACCCCGTTCCGAATGGCGATGATATATATACCCGGTGTAGAAATCATAAGCTAATCGGTAACATGGACCTGGACTTCCGACCGAAAACGTACGACGAAATTCCCGAGGACAAACAGCCATCCTTGGGAGAGGCCCTCGTCCCGATCGTCGGGATGTTGCTGTTCCTGTCTGCCGGGATGATCTGGCTCGAGATGGACCCGCAGATTCCGCTGTTGTGGGGTATCGCCTTCGCCGGCCTGTTCGGCAGATACTACTTCGGATACACCTGGTCCGATCTGTACGACGGGATCAGTCGAAGCGTAGTGACCGGCCTCCAGGCCATTCTCATCCTGTTCGTCATCTACATGCTCATCGCGTCCTGGATCGACTCCGGAACGATTCCGACGCTGATGTACTACGGACTGGAGTTCCTCTCGCCGGAGATTTTCCTCCCGTTTACCGTCGTCCTCTCGGCGATCGTCGCCTTCGCGATCGGCTCCTCGTGGACGACGGCCGGGACGCTTGGCGTCGCGATGATCGGGATCGGCTCCGGCCTGGGGATCCCCGAGGCGATGACCGCCGGTGCCGTCCTCTCGGGGGCCTACACTGGCGACAAGAACTCACCGCTCTCGGATACGACGAACCTCGCCGCCGCGGTGACGAACACCGAACTGATGGACCACATCCGGGCGATGCGTCCCGGCACCCTGATCGCGTTCGGGATCTCGCTCGTCCTGTTCATCTTCCTCGGGCTGGACGCCAGCGGTTCGGTTCCCGCCGATCGGGTCGCCGAGATTCAGGGTGGACTCGCGGGTAGCTACGCGATCTCGCCGCTAACCTTCCTCCCGCTCGTCCTCACCTTCGCGCTCGCGTTCTACGGGTTCCCGGCCCTGCCGTCGCTCGGGGCCGGGATCTTCGCCGGCGTCGGGGTCGCCACCACGGTCCAGGGCGTCGGCTTCGCCGCCGCCTGGGAGACCGTCCACTACGGGACCAGCCCGGAGACCGGCGTCGAACTCACGAACGAACTGCTCGCCAGCGGCGGTCTCAACGGCTCAATGTGGGTCATCTCGATCGTCGTCGCCGCGCTGGCGCTCGGGGGAATCCTCCAGGAAACCGGCGTGCTGGCGGCGATCGCACACTACATCGGCCGGGCCGTCAGCAGCGTCGCGGGCCTGACCGCCGGGACGGCTGCGGGAACCATCGCGATGAACTTCCTCGCGGCGGAACAGTACATGGCGATCGTCGTCCCCGGCATGACCCTGCAGAACCTCTACGACGACTACAACCTCGAGAGCCGGAACCTCTCGCGGGCGGTCGAAGCCGCGGGGACGACGACGTCGGCGTTCGTTCCCTGGGGGTCGGGCGGGGTCTTCATGGCCTCGGCGCTCGGCGTCCCGGTGATCGAGTACGCCCCGTACTACTTCTTCGGGATCATCTCGCCGCTGGTGTTGGTCCTGATGGGCGCGACCGGCTGGCGGATGTTCTACAAGGAGGGGCCGGAGCAGGAGGCCCCGGCGGAGGAGGTGGCGGCACCGTCCGTGGACTAACGGTCCGGTTGGGCTGTTTCTTTCGGAGGAATTGCAACTCGTCGTTTCTCGCGGCCCCTTCTCCTTCCCAGCGCAGGTTTTTCTCGTCGCGGGCCGTACCGTTCCCCCATCATGATCGAACCACGCGAACGCCCGGCGGGACCGACGGGGCGACGATGACGGAGTACGACGTCACCCTCGAGTGGCCGGACGGCGGAACCGACACGGTCGCGGTCGACTCGCGGGACACGGTACTCGAGGCCGCCCAGCAGGAGGGGATTCGGTTGCCGGCCGACTGTCGGAAGGGGACCTGTACGACCTGCGTCGGTCGGGTGGTGGGGGTCGACGGGGACGGCGCGGCCGGCGCGAGCGGCCCGGTCGACGCCGCCGAGGCCTTCGACTACCGTCGCCAGCCCGCCGCCCTCACCGACGGCGAACGCGCGGACGGCTACGTCCTGCTGTGTATCGCCCTGCCGCGGGCCGACTGCCGGGTCGCGGTCGGGCCGGCGATCCGGGCCGAAGTCGGCGACAGTCCGTGGGCGTAGCGTCCGGTTCGCTGCCGTCACGCCCCCGGATAGGCTTATTTATGAGGTCGTGGTCGGGAAAACCATGAGTGATGCTAGCACGGGTGGCGAGGTCGAATCGGACCACGACCACGATCACCACCGACTCGAGGGCCCCGGCTACGCGACGCCGCAGGCCGCGATCGAGGAAGGCGGACGTGAAAAACTGGCCTACGTGATGAGTCTCTACGTCGGCACCGACGTCGACGCGTCGGACTTCGTTGCGGTCGTCGACCTCGATCCCGACTCGGAGACGTACTGCGAGATCGTCGACCGCGTCGAACTCCCGAACCGCGGCGACGAACTCCATCACTTCGGGTGGAACGCGTGTTCGTCGTCGTGTCACGTCGAGGGACTCGAGCGGCAACACCTGATCGTTCCCGGCCAGCGGTCCTCACGGATCCACGTCATCGACGCCGCCGATCGCCGGAACCCCGAACTGGAGACGGTGATCGAACCCGAGGAAGTCTACGAATACGACCTCTCGGCCCCGCACACGGTCCACTGTATCCCGGAGGGGGAGATCCTGATTAGCATGCTGGGCGACGCCGACGGGGACCTTCCGGGCGGGTTCCTCGAGCTGAACGACGACTTCGAGATCGAGGGCCGATGGGAGCCGCCGGGAGAGATCGAGATGAACTACGACTACTGGTACCAGCCACGCCAGAACGTGATGGTCTCCAGCGAGTGGGCTGCGCCGAAGACGTACTACCCGGGATTCGACCTCGACGACGTCGAGGCGGGAAACTACGGCCAGCGACTCCACTTCTGGGACTGGGAGGACGGCACCGTCGAGCAGACGATCGACCTCGGCGAGGAGGGACTGATTCCGCTCGAGGTGCGGTTCCTCCACACGCCGGAATCGACCCACGGGTTCGTCGGGGCCGCGCTCTCGTCGAACGTCTTCCACTTCTGGCGCGACGAAAGCGCGGCGCCACGCGCCGCGGACGAAGCGAGCGGCGATGAGCCGCGAGCCGCAGGCAAGTACCGCGCCGAAAAAGTGATCGATTTCGAGAGCCGGGAGCACGACGACTGGGACATGCCCGTGCCAGCCCTGCCGACGGACATCCTCATCTCGATGGACGATCGGTACCTGTTCGGGTCGAACTGGCTCCACGGCGAGATCTGGATGTACGACATCTCGGACCCGTCGAACCCGCGGCGGGCCGACTCGCTGTCGGTCGGCGGCACCTTCGGCGAGGTTCAGGAGGTTCAGGGCCGGGAACTGAACGCCGGTCCACAGATGCTCCAGCTCTCGCTGGACGGCGAGCGCCTCTACTGGACCACCTCGCTGTTCTCCTCGTGGGACGAGCAGTTCTATCCCGAGGAGGGCGAGCAGGGGTCGGTGATGCTGAAAGCCGACGTCGATCCCCGGAACGGGACGATGACGCTCGACGAGGACTTCCTCGTCGACTGGGGCGAGTGCCCCGCGGGGCCGGCCCGCGCCCACGAGATCCGGTGGCCCGACGGCGACTGCACGAGCGACGTCTGGCAGTGATCGCCCGCGGCACGACGGCCCGATCGATCACATGACGAGCCACGACGTCACCCTCGAGTGGCCCGACGGCCGGACGCGAACGATCGTGGTTCGCGAGGGGGAAACCGTCCTCGAGGGGGCCGAACGGGCCGACGTCGCACTCCCGTTCGGCTGTCGCACGGGCGCTTGTGGCACCTGCACGGGACGGCTGCTCGGGAGCGAGGGATCGGAACCGACGGCCACTGCGACCGAAACCGGCCGGGTCGACGTCGGGGACGCGTTTTCCTCCCGTCGTCGGCCGCGGGCGCTGAAAGACCGCCATCGGGAAGCGGGGTACGTGCTGCTGTGTATCGCCACGCCGCGGACCGACTGCCGGTTCGCGGTCGGCTCGAGCGTCCACACTGAACTGGTCGACAACCCGTGGAAGTGACTCCCGGATCGGGATGGGGCAGGACGGGGCGGGACGGGGCGGAACGGGACAGTGGATCACCGACGCCCAGTCAGTAACGTTAACGGGGGCGAACGGCTATCTCCGGGAAATGCCAGTCGTCGACGAGAACGCCGAGGACAACCCCTACCTCCGGGATCCGCCGACCGACTTCGAGCCGGTCGAGGGGCTCTCGCCGGAGGAGGCCCGCGAGCAGGTCGAGTTGCTCCGGGAGGCCGTCCGCGAGCACGACCGCCGCTACTACGTCGAGAACGATCCCATCATCGCCGACCGAACCTACGACGCGCTCTTTTCCCGACTGCGGGAACTCGAGGACGCGTTCGACCTCGCCCGCCCCGACAGCCCGACCAGGGGCGTCGGGGGCGAACCCGTCGAGGAGTTCGACACCGTCGAACACGTCGCGCCGATGCTCTCGATCGAGGGGAGCGGCGACGAGGCGGACGTCCGGGAGTTCGACGAGCGGGTCCGTCGCGAAGTGGGACCCGTCGACTACGTCTGTGAACCCAAGTTCGACGGCATCTCGATGGAGTTCGTCTACGAGGACGGCCGCCTCGAGCGGGCCGTCACCCGCGGCGACGGCCGCGAGGGCGACGACGTCACCCGCAACGCCCGGACGATCGGTTCGGTCCCCCAGCGGCTCCACGGCGACTACCCCGACTTCCTCGCGGTTCGGGGCGAGGTCTACATGCCGAAAGACGCCTTCCAGGCGTACAACCGCGAGCGGATCGAACGCGGCGAGGACCCCTTCGCCAACCCCAGAAACGCGACTGCGGGGACGATCCGCCAGCTCGATCCCGCCGTCGTCGCCGAGCGCCCCCTCGAGGTCTTCTACTTCGACGTGCTCGCGGCCAGCGACCTGGAGGACAGCCACCGCGCGGAACTCGAGCGGTTCCCCGAGTGGGGGCTGCGCGTGACCGACCACGTCGAAGTCGTCGACGACATCGACGGCGCGATCGACTACCGCGAGCGTACCCTCGAGGCCCGTGACGACCTCGACTTCGAGATCGACGGCACCGTCATCAAGGTCGACGACCGCGACGCCCGCGAGGAACTCGGTCGCACCGCACGCCACGATCGCTACGCCTTCGCCTACAAGTTCCCCGCCCGCGCGGAGGTGACGCCCATCGTCGACGTCGCGGTCCAGATCGGCCGCACCGGCCGGGTGACGCCCGTCGCCCTGCTCGAGCCGGTCGACGTCGGGGGCGTGACGGTTTCGCGGGCGAGCCTGCACAACCCCGAGGAGATCGCCGAGAAGAACGTCAACGTCGGCGACACGGTCCGCGTCCAGCGGGCGGGCGACGTGATCCCCTACGTCGAGGAGGTCGTCGAGAAGGAAAGCGAGGGGCACTACGAACTGCCCGATCACTGTCCCGTCTGCGACAGTGCCATCGAACGCGACGGCCCGATGGCGTTCTGTACCGGCGGGCTCGCCTGCGACGCACAACTGCGCCGGTCGATCGAGTACTACGCGAGCGACGACGGGCTGGACCTCGAGGGGCTGGGCGAGAAGAGCGTCCGCCAGCTCGTCGACGCCGGCCTGCTCGAGTCGGTCGCCGACCTGTACGAACTCGAACGCGAGGACCTCACCGAACTCGAGGGCTGGGGCGAGAAAAGCGCCGAGAACCTGCTCGCGGAGATCGAGCGGGGCCGCGAACCGCCGCTCGCCGACTTCCTCTCGGCGCTCGGGGTCCCCCATGTCGGCCCGACGACCGCCCGCGAACTCGCCCGCGAGTTCGGTACCTTCGAGGCGTTCCGCGAGGCGGCCGAGGACGACCCCGACCGGCTCGAGGGGGTCGACGACGTCGGCGAAACGGTCGCCGAGCGGATCCACGACTTCTTCACGAGCGAGGCAAACGCCGCGGCGGTCGACGACGTCCTCGAGCACGTCTCCCCCCACGAGTCCGACCTCGACCTCGCGTCCGGCGGCGACGAACTCGAGGGGCTGACCTTCGTCTTCACCGGTTCGCTCGAGGGTATGACCCGCAGCGAGGCCCAGGAGACCGTCGAAGCCCACGGCGCGAACGCCACGGGAAGCGTCTCGGGGAACACGGACTATCTAGTGGTCGGGGACAATCCCGGGCAGACGAAGCGGGACGACGCCGAGGAAAACGACGTGCCGATCGTCGACGAGGACGAGTTCCACGACCTGCTTGCCGAACGCGGGATCGACCTCGAGTGAAGGTGAAGGTGAAGGTGAAGGTGAAGGTGAAGGTGATCACCCCCGGTTCGCCCGCCACTCCTCGCTCGAGATGCTGTAGCGGATCGAGTCCCGCGGTTCGCCGTCGATGACGATGTCGTTGCGGATACGGCCCTCCCTGCGGCCGCCGAACCGCTCGACGTAGCGCTCGATGGCCCGCCGCGAGTTGTCGTTCTCGGGGTCGTGTGTCACCGCGACGACCTCGAGGTCGAGCCGATCAAAAGCGAGTTCGAGCATGCGGCCGGCTCGCTCGCCGGAGTAGCCGCGACCCCAGAACGGTTTCCGGAACCAGACGCCGAGCACTGCCAGCTGTCGGTCCCAGTCCGGCTGTATCCCCGCCAGGCCGGCCAGTTCGCCAGCCCGGTCGCCCTCTTTCGGCCGTATCACGTACGTCGCGGCGTCGCTGTCCTCGAAGTTCTCGCCGCAGGTCTCGATCCACTCGAGGGCCTCTTGCGGGTGGTCGTACGGCTCCCAGGTGACGTGCTCGGTGATTTCGTCGATGTGGGGCGCGCCGGCGCGAACGTGCTCGTACAGTTCGAACGGGTCGATGTCGTCAGGGTGGAGCCGCTCGTATCGGAGCCGATCGCTCTCCAGTTCGGTCGGAAACAGCGACATACCGGCCCCACGCCGGGAACTATGAAAAATATTGGGAAAGTGACTATAATGGGCGGACTCACTCGGCGGGCAGCCGCCGCGAGACCGTTCGCACCGCCTCGAGTCCCTGCGCTTCCCCCTCGCGTTCGAGTTCCGGTACTGTCACGACCTCGAGGTCGGGAAACGTCTCGCGGATCTCGGCGACGCGCTCCGCGTGTCTCCCCCGGCGGTCCGCACACCGCGGGCACCCCTCCGGCGGAGCCTCGAACACACGGTTTACGACGATGCGCTCGACGGGTACCTCGGCCTCCCGGAGCCGATCGACCAGCCGTTCGGTCTCCGCGATCGCCATTCCCTCCGGAATCGTGACGACGCGGAACTCCGTCCTGTCGGGATCGACGAGCAGTTCGCGGGCCCGCTCGAGGCGGTCCCGGAACGCCTCGAGGTCGTCGCCGTCGTCGCCACGCATCCCCGCCATCGGGCCGAACATCGCCGTTCGTGCCGCAGAGCCGATCCGCCGGACCTGACCGCGCAGCGAGCGGGCCGTCTCGAGGGCTAACCCCATCACCTCGGGCGTGTCGAACAGCCGCAGTGTGTGGCCCGTCGGCGCGGTGTCGAAGACGACGACGTCCCAGTCCGGGTCGTCCGACTCGACGTACTCGACGAACAGGTCCAGCGCGGCGACTTCGTCGCCGCCTGCGGGGGTTCCGGCGGCGAAGATCCGCTCGACCTCCTCGTCGGAGAGCCGGATGCCGGCGCTGCGCAGGTCAGCGGCCAGCGCGGTCGCCAGTTTCTCGTATCGCTGTGCCTGCGCGTCGGGGTCGATCTCGGCGGCCCAGAGGCTACCGGCGGACACGTTTGTCGGGGACCCGCTCGCCGGTTCGTCGTCGTTCCCGCCGGACGGCTCGAGCGCGACGGGTGCGGGCTCCGGCCCGAGGTCGACCTCGAGCGAGTCCGACAGCGAGTGGGCCGGGTCGGTCGAGACGACCAGCGTCTCTCGTCCCGCGTCGGCGAGCGCGACGGCCGTCGCGGCCGCACAGGTCGTCTTGCCGACGCCGCCTTTGCCGCCGTAGAAGATGCAGTCGGTCATCTATCGCCATCGGATACCAGAACCAGCTACCTAACTTTCATCGTCGCGGCGAACGCCCGCATCGACCCTTCGGCAAGGTCACGCGTCGGGAAAATACCGGCCGTGAAACCCGAACGGGACGGCATGTGGCAGCGGCGCACGCGCCAGCTCGACGAGCGTCTCCGCGTCGAACACGAGCAGCATCGAGCGCTCCCGCCGGGTGTCCAGTGCCGTCGCGATCACGACGCCGTCGTCCTCGGCCGAGCCGTCCGGGCGTCGAACCATCCGCGGCTCCTCGACGTAGACGCCACGCTCCCACCACTCCGTCGCGGTGCCCCGTTCGACGTCGAGTTTGACCAGTCCGTTCGCACCCACCCTGTCGGTCGCCTGTGCGTACGCGTACCGATACCGGCGCCCCCGAACCGATTTCGGAACGGTCGGAAGCTCCATCCCGCCATCGTACCGTTCGGAGCGTCGAACGCGGTCCTCGTCCGGACGGAGCCGATACCTGACGAACCGACCGTCGGGAGCCGTAGCGAAGGCCCCCTCCGAAAGGGCCTCGAACGTGAGCGCCCGAACGATCTCGTCGTCGTCGAACGCGACGAGATCGACGACCAGTTCGTCGCCGTCCTCGTAGGCGTTGACGTGGTGGAACGTGAAGAACGGCGGCGCCTCGAGCGTCGCGGCGAGCGTCTCGGTGTCCCGATCGATGACGAGGAACCTGCTCGTAGCCGTCTCGTCGTACTCGAGCAGGTCGAGCAACCCCTCGTTTCCGTTCCACGGGGCCAGCGCCTTCGTCACCGCGATCCGCAGCGGCGTCTCCACGATGACGACGTGTGACTCGGTAACCGAACAGTCGTGGACGTATCCGGGACCGGAGGCCGGCACGGTAGCGACGTGCCGTCGGGCGGCGCGTCCGTGGGGGATCCGATAGACGTGATACGTCGGGGAGAGACCGAACACCGTGCTGTAACCGATCGTCTCCTCGCGGTTCGGATCGACCGTGAGGTGGGCGGTCGCCAGATGCTCCGGAACGTCGTCTCGCCACCGAAACTCGCCGCGAGTCTCGAGCGTGACCGGATCGAAGGCGATCCGGCGCGGGGCCTCGGTGAGCGCGACGAAGTGTTCGCCGAGCTGGGCAACGTGAACGTTCGCGTTGTCCGTCGGTTCTGGTGGTCCGAGCGATCGGAGCCACTGCAGCGTCCGACGAAGCGAACCGTCGCCGGTCGCGAACTCCGTCGCGCCGTGGCCGGAATCGGCGGCCGCGTACGCCTCGGTACGCAGAAACCGGTTCGTATACGACACGGTGCCGTCGTCGAAGCCGTAGCGACGGAGCATCGCCAGGCCGTCGAACCAGTGGGTCGCACGCTCCCCGCCGAACTCGAACCGTCCCGGCCCGTTCCGGATCAGGGCCCCGGAGAGCCACGAGGGGACGGCCCCCTCGACCGGCAGCCGTCGGTCGGCGTACTCGGTTTCGACCGTCCGGAACCCGAGTTCGTAGGCGCGATCGGTTGCGTTCGACATACCGGTCCATCGGCTGGACCGACGATCAATCCGTGGGAAGCGGAACCAGCCGTGGCAGGACGAGTGAGGGAGTCATCCCTCGAAGCGGACCTCGATCTGTGGAAGTACAACCTGCCAGTAGTAGAGGACATACAGTACAGTGATAGCGAGGTACCCCCCGACTGTGGGGAGTAGTGACCAGCCTGCGACGGCAACCAGATACACGACGAGGAAGCCAGTGACGAGAATCCCTTCCAGCAGGACGATATCCAGGCCTGCCTTCGTTCGTACTTGCAAGTCACTTCCCGTGATGAGTCGCAGCCCGATCATCCCAACAGTAAGTGTAGCCCACGTGAGCACGGGGAGCCCGAAGACTGTCAGAGCCGTGGCATCCAACCACGCTACCGCCGAAATCACGAGTGGCCATCCGACAATTCCGAGGCCGATCCATGCAATACCTCGCAACAACTCCTCGCGGATGATGCGTCGTAGTTGTGGGTTCATATCTGCAGGTGCGGCAAGGATTTCTGCTGATAAAGCACCGGTGAGAATTTTGCGGCCGGATAGTAGCGTTTTGTAGCCGCAAAACCGACTTTGCGTCCGCAAAATCCGGAACTGAAGACACCTCTCCGGCTACCCCGTTACACTAGCGGAAATTCTACAGTCGAAACGTCCATACTCCTTCAGCGATTCGTGACGAATAGATGTCACTCCCTCCATGGATCTCCGAGGAATTGCCGGAAGACAGGAGGGTGAATACGAAACTCACAGAACGGCACGTCATCGAGACGATGCACCAGTCCGATCGGCCGTTCTTTTCACTACAGCAGATCGCACAGCAGGTCAAACCGGACGTCTCGAAGGTCACCGTCCGCAACCGGCTGAACGAACTGGAAAACCGTGGGATCGTTGCAACGGAAACTGTTGCCGACGCGACACTGTATTACATCAATTATCCGGAGTCAGAGTGGCCACTCTCACCGGAGGGAAAACGAGCGCTGAACGACGAGTCGGCCGGAACGGAGAATCCGCTCCGGGAGTTCCTACACCATCCGCGACTCCACTCGATCGTACGTGAGGAGTTGTTGCGGAGCATTGCGTGGGCCGCGTTCGGGTTGTTCGGTTGGGCAATACTCGTTAGCTCGTCCGAGGGGTTGCAATCAACCGTCTGGACGGCAGTTGGGCTCCCAGTCCTCACGTGGGCGTCTCTCACGGGCGGAATGATCGGAATTCGGCTGACGACTGGTACCGACCTGCAGGTTCAGTCCAGGGAGGGACTACACGTCGTTTCGCTGGGTGGCGTCGTGTTAGGTGGGTTCTGGGCTGCGTTTTTGATTTTCGTGCTGGGCTGGCACCCCCTGCTCACCGGTGGACTGTACCTGTTCGTCACGGTCACTTATCTCGTCTTTTACAGACGGGTGATCCTTCCCCGGTTTACCTAACGCGAGACACTGCAGGGGTCACCGAACAGTTGAGGTCGATAGCCCACCAAGCGACTGGTACTCGTGTCGACCATTGACCGAACACACGATATCGTCGTCTGGGGTGCAACCGGCGTCGCCGGCCGTCTCGTCGCCGACCACCTCACCGAACAGTACACGCCGGACGACCTCTCGCTCGCGCTCGGCGGTCGCGACGAGACGCGGCTTCGCGAACTGGAGGCGACGCTCGTACGCCAGCGCTCCGACTGGGAGGAGATTCCGATCCTCGTCGGCGATGCGACGGATCGGGAGAGCCTGGACGCCATCGCCGAAGCGACCCGCGTCGTCTGTACGACCGTCGGGCCGTACACGAAGTACGGCACGCCGGTCGTCGAGGCGTGTATCTCCGCCGGAACGGACTACTGCGACCTCACCGGCGAAATCAACTGGGTCCGCGAGATGATCGACCGGTACCACGACGATGCGGTCAATGCGGGCGCTCGTATCGTTCACAGTTGCGGGTTCGACTCGATCCCCGCCGACCTCGGGACGAAGCTCGTCCAGTCGTTCGCCATCGACGAGTTCGGGACCCCCTGTGAGCTGGTTCGGATCTACCTCGAGGACGGGCGCGGCGGGGTAAGCGGTGGAACGATGGCGAGCGCCGTCGAACTGTTCCGGGCCGCGTCCACCGATCCGGTCGCCCGGCAGACGCTTCGGAACCCGTATTCGCTGGCGCCGCCGGGCGAGCGCGACGGCGTCGACCCCGGCACACAGTCCCTTCCGAGGAACGACGCGCTACGGGGGGAGTGGACGGCTCCGTCGCCGATGGCGGTCGTGAACGAGCGGGTGATCAGACGGAGCAACGCCTTACTCGGATATCCCTGGGGCCGCGAGTTCGAGTGCAGGGAGTCCGTGCCCATCGGACCGGGTCTCGTCGGCATGGCCGGTGCAAGCGCCGTCACAGCCGGAGTCGGGCTCGCGACCGCCGGGCTGGCCTTCGGGCCGACGCGGGAAGCCCTCCGTCGGTTCGTGTTCCCCGATCCGGGCGAGGGACCGACCCGAGAGGAGATCGAGAGCGGATATTTCACGGTCCGCGTGCTCGGCCGCGGAACCGCACCCGACGGCCCGTTCGTCGTGGAGGGTCGGATCGGCGCTGACCGGGATCCCGGCTACGGCGCGACCGCGAAGATGCTCGGCGAGGCCGCGATGTGTCTCGCCTGCGAGGAGATCGACTCGCCGCTCGAGGGCGGCGTTCTCACGCCGGCGTCGGGGATCGGCGATCCGCTCGCCGACAGGCTTCGACGGGCGGGGTTGGTCGTGGAAGTGGGCGAGTGGGACCGGACGGCATAGCGACCATCGACCCCGCGAACGAACGTCGGGCCGTTCGGAGCGGAGCGAACGACCGGGACCGTCTCGACCCGTGTCCGGTTACAGGTCGACTCGCCGGAACCGGTAGATCGCGACCGCGAGCGGGACGACGATCCAGAACACGAGGACGACGACGGCGAACCAGTCCTGGAGGTAGAACGGGACACTCCCGCCGAAGGCGTTCTCCATGGATCGGACGACCTGGGGGTTCTGTTCGGCGATCGAGGTAACGAACGAGAGGACGTTCCGGTAGGCGACCCCAGGGTCGAAGCTATGGAAGAGGAACGCCACGTCGTGGGGTCGCTCGAGCGCGATCGACTCCCCGCCGGGGCCGGTAACGGTGTACTCGACGCCCGGCAGGTAATCGAGTTGGACCAGCGTGTCGACGGCGACGAGCATCGTCTCCCAGACGACGTAGAACAGGACGAAGACGCCGAACGCGAGCGCGCCGGCGACCGTCGTCGACCGGGCGAGCGACGACAGTGCGATGGCGATGCTGGTGTAGGCCAGCCCGTAGAGGACCGAGACCACGAACAGACCGACGTAGTCGGTCAGGTCGAAGCCGCCGAACGCCAGGGCGACGACGAACGCGGCGAAGAAGAACCCGACGAACAGCGACAGCGACAGCACTGCCGAGCGGCCGAGGAACTTCCCGAGGAGGACGTCGGTCCGGGAGTGGGGCAGCGAGAGCATGACCTTGAGGCTCCCCGACTCGCGCTCGCCGGCGATGGCCTTCCAGCCGAGCACCAGCGCGATCACCGGGATGACCAGCCTGGTGACGTTGTGGACGGTACCGACAAGTCCCTGTGTCGTCGCCTCCGCGGTCGGGACGTCGCCGCCGAGGTACCACAGCAACACCGTCGGAAGCACGAGGATCGAGAGGAAGAAGGCGCTCAGGAAGAGGAACAGCCACGAACGGATCGAATCCTGGAAGTCCTTCTTCGCGATGGCTCGAACGCTGTCCGGGCTGACGGAGCCGACGCCGGAAGCGGACCCTGGACCGGCGGACGTGGAATCGGTACTCATCGAGCTTCCACCTCCGATCCCGTCGTGTACGACTGGAAGACGTCCTCGAGCGAGGCCTCCTGCGTCGAGAAGTCATGGACCTCGATCCCGCGGTCCTCGAGTTCGCCCAGGACAGCGGTTTTCGAGCCGTCGACGCTCACGACGAGCGTCGGTTCGGCTTCGTTCCGGTCGCCGGATTCGACGGCCGCGTTCGAGACGTCCTCGAGCGCGCGAACCGCGTCCAGGGCGTCGTCGTCGATCCGGTCGACCGTCACGCGAAGCGTCGTCCCGTCCTCGAGGTCCGCGAGATGATCGACCGGTACCACGACGATGCGGTCAATGCTGTTCCATGCTGTGGCTCGAGAAGAAGACGGTCGCGCCGCGGTCGTTCTCCGCGCGGACGATCTCGCGCATCTCCCGGGCTCCGTTGGGGTCGAGTCCGGTAGAAGGCTCGTCGAGGATCAGCAGATCCGGTTCGCCCACGAGCGCCATCGCGAGCATGAGCCGCTGGGCCATCCCTTTCGAGTAGCCGCCGGCCTTCCGGTCGGCCGCGTCGGCGATGTCGACCCGCTCGAGCAGTCGGTCGGGGTCGTCGTCGACGCCTTTCGAGTCGATCGCGAACTCGAGGTGCTGGCGGCCGGTGAGCCGTTCGTACACCCGGTACCCCTCCGGGAGGACGCCGGTCCGGGACCGGATCTCGCGGCTGTGGGCCTGGGCATCCATGCCGAGAACCGCGACGCTGCCGGTCGTCGGCCGGACGAAGTCGAGGAGGACGTTGATCGTCGTCGACTTGCCGGCCCCGTTGGGGCCGAGGAAGCCGAACACCTCGCCCTCCCGTACCTCGAACGAGAGGTCCTGGAGGGCGAGCGTCCCACCGAACGACTTGGTCAGGCCGTCGACTGTAATGGCGGGCATACCCGTGTGGTAACGGCGTCCGCCGATAAGGTTTGTCACTCTCGATGGATAATATACGCCCTCCGGCGACGGAAACAACGGACGAGAGCGGGTGCGAACGCGAGCAAGCGGTCAGATCGGGTCGTCGGGATCGTACCCCTCGGCAGTCCGTTCGACCTCCATGGCGTATCGGTCGCGGGTGTCCTCGTCCTCGACCGGTTCGAGCTGGTCGGGATCGACGTCCTTCGCGGCGGTCACCCTGGATCGCGTCGCGGCCCCCGCCGCGAGTTCCCGGCGGTAGACGCGGTCGCCGTCGCTCGTCGCGTATGCGAGGGTCACCAGCCCCTTGTCGTTGTAATCGCGTTCGACCAGCCAGCACCGAACCGTCTCGCTCGAGTCGGTCATGTCCGTTCCTGGGAGGTCGAGCACCGAGAAAGTACCGCGTTTCACCCGTCGGCACGGGACAGGCGTCGTCCACGTGATGAGTCAGGCTGAAACCCCCCGCCACCCTAGGCCCGCCGATGAACGCCGAGGCGGTTCGCGAGCGCGCCGGCTCCCTGCCCCGCGAGCCGGGCGTCTACCAGTTCCGGGCCGACGGAACGACCCTCTACGTTGGGAAGGCGGTCGACCTTCGGGACCGCGTCCGTTCGTACGCCGACCCCCGAAGCGCGCGGATCCGGCGCATGGTCGATCGGGCCGACGAAATCGAGATCGCCGTCACCGACACCGAGACCCAGGCCCTGCTGCTCGAGGCGAACCTGATCAAGCGCCACCAGCCCCGGTACAACGTCCGGCTCAAGGACGACAAGTCCTACCCGATGGTCCAGTTGACGGACCACCCGGCCCCGCGGATCGAGATCACGCGGGACCCCGACGAGTCGGCGACCGTTTTCGGGCCCTACACCAACAAGACCCAGGTCGAGACCGTCGTGAAAGCCCTCAGGGAGACCTACGGCGTTCGCGGGTGTTCCGACCACAAGTACGAGAACCGCGACCGGCCGTGTCTCGACTACGAAATGGGGCTCTGTACCGCCCCCTGCACCCGCGAAATCGACCTCGAGAGCTACGGCGAGGACGCCACCGCGGTCGAACGCTTCCTCGAGGGCGAGACGGGGATCCTCGCGGACCCGCTGCGCCGGGAGATGGAGGCCGCGGCCCAGGAGCAGAACTTCGAACGCGCCGCCAACCTGCGGGATCGACTCGAGACCGTCGAGGCGTTCCACGGCGAGGGCGGCGAGGCCGTCCAGTCGGTCGGCGACGAACGGGCGGTCGACGTACTGGGGGTCGCCGTCGAGGGCGGGGACGCGACGGTCGCCCGTTTGCGGGCCGAGGACGGCAAACTCGTGGATCGGGAGCGACACACGCTCGAGGCTCCGGGGGGCAACGACAGCGACGCCGCAGGCGAGGGCGGGGAAGACGGCGGCGTCCCCGCCGTCCTCGCGGCCTTCATCGTCCAGTACTACGCCGAGCGGAACCTGCCCGACGCCCTCCTGCTCCCCGAACGCCACGGCGACGAGGAGGTGACGGCCTGGCTCGAGGCCGAGGGCGTTTCGGTTCGCGTCCCGGGTGCCGGCCGGGAGGCCAAACTGGTCGACCTCGCGCTGAAGAACGCCCGGCGCAACGTCGGCGGCCGCGACGAATGTGCGATGCTCGCCGACGCGCTGGACCTCGAGACCCGGCGCGTCGAGCGCATCGAGGGGTTCGACGTGAGCCACGCCCAGGGGAAGTCGGCGGTCGGCAGCGACGTCACCTTCGTCGACGGCAGCGCCGAGAAGGCCGACTACCGGCGGAAGAAACTCGAAGACGAGAACGACGACTACGCGAACATGAAGACGTTACTCGAGTGGCGCGCCCGACGGGCCGTCGAGGGACGGGACGACCGGCCGGACCCCGACCTGCTGTTGATCGACGGCGGCGAGGGGCAACTCGAGGCGGCCCGCGACGCGCTCGCCGAAGTCGGGTGGGACGTCCCCGCGGTCGCCCTGGCGAAGGCCGAGGAGCGCGTCGTCACCCCGTACCGCGAGTTTTCCTGGCCGGACGACGCGCCACACCTGCATCTCCTCCAGCGGGTGCGCGACGAGGCCCACCGCTTCGCTGTGCAGTACCACCAGACGATCCGCGACGACGTGACGACGGTGCTCGACGACGTACCCGGCGTCGGCCCCGAGACCCGGAAACGGCTGCTCGGCCGGTTCGGCAGCGTCGAGAACGTCCGGGAAGCGAGCCTCGAGGACCTCCGGAGCGTCCCCGGCGTCGGCAAGAAGACCGCGGAGACGATCAAGTCCCGGCTCTGATCGGGCGGTACCCACGGATTTTCTCGGGCGTTGCGAGAGCAGGGACAGGGCTATCTCCGACCATCACCTACGTGAAACGATGGCAAACGAGGACGACGAACTCGAGGACATGCTCGAGGAACTCGACAGTCAGGGGGACCTCGACGCGTCCCAGCAACTGCTCTCGATCCGCACCGAGAGTCGCCGCTACGACAAGCCAGTGACGATCGTCGAGGGGTTCGACCTTCCGAAATCGGATCTCAAATCGATCGCCTCGGACCTCAAGTCGTCGCTCGGCACCGGCGGCACCGTCGGCGAAGACCACATCGAACTGCAGGGCGACCACCGCGACCGCGTGCCGGACCTGCTCCGCGAGCACGGGTTCGACGTAGGAACGTGAATCGCTTCGGGGTCAGGCCCCTGGGCGTTCGTCTCGACCGGCTGTAAACTCCACTTGGATCGGTCCAACTCGAGTTGCGCGTACAACTTTGGTGATCGCTACCGTACGTCGTTGTATGGAGATCCGACCGGCTACCGCCGCCGACCGCGAAGCGATCCGGGAGGTCGCCCGCGACACCTGGCACGACACCTACGACGAACTCGACGCCGACACCATCGACGAGACGATCGACGACTGGTACGGCGAGGCGGAACTCGAGCGCGCCCTCTCGGAGGCGGGGACAGCGCTGCTCGTCGCCGAGGTCGACGACGAGGTCGTGGGGTTCACCCACGGCGTCGTCCAGGGCGACGAGGGCGACGTCCTCCGGATGTACGTCCACCCCGACCACCAGCGCGAGGGGGTCGGCACCACGTTACACGAACGGCTCCGGGACGACCTCGAGGACTTCAACATGAAACGCATGCGGGCGATCGACTTCGCCTCGAACGACGGCGGACGCGCATTCTACGAGCGACTGGGCTTCGAACAAACGGGCGAGGGCGAAGTCGAGATCGGCGGCGAGGAGCGGAAGGAAGTGGTCTACACGCTCGAATTGTAGTCCGGGCGGCGCACTTCGAAGGGGAATCGAGACCGCCTCGAGTCGAACCTCCGGCCGGCGACTGCCTCGAGTCGGGGTCCCCGAACGCGGAGACCGGTCGTGGTTCGGACGGTCCAGGGGGAGTCGGATTAGACTGGTCGAAATCTCCTTCGTGCGACAGCTTTCACAGCGGATACTAGCTGAGCGAATTTCACCGGAACACATTTACCCTATACTGCTAAACACATCTTTAGAGATGTCTAATCTTTGCGCCGCGGACGGGACGGCCGGTGGGACGCGATGAACGACGTGCTCGCGATCCTCCTCGAGTCCCTCCGGGACGGCTACGTCCAGGTGAGCGCGTTCGTCGCCGTGACGGTGCTCGCGTTCGGACTGATCCAGTATCGGACGAACGGGGCCGTGCTCGCCGCGCTCGAGGAGAACGAGAAATTGCAGGTCCCGTTCGGGGGGCTGCTGGGGCTGACTCCGGGCTGTGGCGGCGCGATCGTCGTCATGCCGCTGTACGTCCGCGGGAGCGTCAGTTTCGGGACCGTCGTCGCGACGCTGGGGGCGACCGCGGGCGACTCCGCGTTCGTCATCCTCGCGCTCGCACCCGAGGCGGCGGTGTACGCCTACGCCATCGCGTTCGCGGCCTCGGTCGTCACCGGCTACCTGGTCGACTCGGTCGGCCTCGGCGTCTCGCGTGTCGACGCCGCGGTCGCGAAACTCTCCCCCGCTACCCCGGACGGCGGGACCGTGGTCGACGGCGGCGTCCGGCCGAATCCCGCCCACGACTACGCCGGGCCCGCACCGACTCACGCCCACGAGACCGGCCCCGACCGTCACTCTCGAGTACTTACGCCCCTCTCGCACCTCGCGCACGTCCTGTGGTGGCTGGCTGCCGTCGCCGGGCTGGTTCTCGGCACGCTGTACCTGCTGTGGGGCGGTCCCGAGGTGCCGATCACTGCGGGGGCGGACTTCGCCGGGCTGTTCACGGTCGTCGGCATCGTCGGCGCGCTGCTATCGCTGTACCTCTACCTGGTCGGCCGCCACTACGTCGGCGAGGGCGAGGTCGCGCGGGCCAGGGACTCCTTCTCGTCGGTCTACGATACGCTGACCCACGCCGCGATGGAGACCAGTTTCGTCACCGTCTGGGTGCTCGTGGCTTTCCTCGTCTACGAGTACTTCGTCCTGGTTTCGGGTGCGAACGTCGCGACCCTCGCGGCGGCGGCGGGCGTGCTGGCCCCGATCGGCGGCGCGGCCGTGGGGCTGATTCCCGGCTGTGGGCCACAGATCCTGCTGGCCAGCGTCTACGCCGACGGCGGACTCCCCTTCTCCGCGCTCACGGCCAACGCTATCGCCCAGGACGGCGACGCCCTGTTCCCGCTGCTGGCCGTCGACGCGAAGGCAGCGGTGGTAGCGACTATCTACAACTTCCTGCCGGCCGTCGTCGTCGGGGTCGCGCTCAACCTGCTGTGGGGGCCCGTCTTCGGGATGGCGGAGTTCGGGTTCGGGGTGCTGTGATACCCGTATGACGATCGAGTACCGAAACGGGCCCGTCGTTCCGTACCGAGACAGTGTGAATACGACCCGAACGGGACTACTGTGACAGCGTCTCGAAGTTCGAGGCACCGCACCGACAGCCGCCTTTCTTCCCGATCGGTTCCACGGTGCCGTCGGCGAGTATCCACGCCGAATAGACGGCACCGCACTCGCGACACCGCCCGGCCACTTTCGGACGCTCGTCAGTCGCGGTGTCGGATCTACTCGGCTGTTGGCTCCTCGTCATACGAATATACAGAACCACCTTGTGGAAGTGATGAGGGGTTGTATTGACCACTTCGAGGGCGACGGTGCGGACACTCGGGAGACGGCGAACTACTCGTCGTCGGGATCCGAGAACGTCAGCGTACTCGTGATGAGGTTCTCGTGTGCGGCGTGAAACCGCTTCGAAAGGGCCTGTTGGGAAATCCCGAGCCGATCCGCCAGTTCGCTCATCGAGATCCCCTGTGGGACCTCGTAGTAGCCCTCCTCGAGCGCGGTGACGAGCGTCTCGCGTTGTTTCGTCGTGAGATCGTACTGTGCGCTCGCCATGGGCTGTTCTTGCTCCTGAATCCGGTTGAGGTCGAACGAGATGCCGTGTTCCTCGCAGTACGCCTGAAACCGAGAGAGGGCCTCCCGATCGTCGAACCGCATCCGCAGTTCCCAGTTCCGGTCCCTGCCGACCGCCTGGAGGATCGTTGCCCCGAGTTCGACGTAGGCGTAGACGATCGTTTCGACGTTTCGCGTCCACTCGGCGCGGTACAACCTGGCCTCGTCCACTGCATCGATAGCAGCGATGTTCGTCACCGAGTCGTCCTGTTCGAACGCCGCCTCGAACTCCGCGTGATCGCCGCCGCTCACCCAGAAGTACGGCATCACCTCGTCCTCCATCGTCGCCACTACCTGCTCGATCTCGACGACCATGTGGGGCGCTTCCGTGAGCGCGTGATTCAGCGCAAAATCGTCCGATTTGACCGAAAACTCCGCGACGATACTCATGGAACCGATACGACTGCTGCGGGCAAAAGTCCGCGGGCACAGCTCGGCTTCCGGACGTGCAGCGAGGTTCACAGTCGATCCGCTCTCGAGGCGGACCGTACCGCGACCGGCTAGAACTCCTCGGTCGGCGGCGCGATCCCCTCGTCTTCCTCGCCTTCGAGGTCGAACTCCTCGCGGACCTCACGGATGCGATCCCGGATGTCGGCCGCCAACTCGAACTCGAGGTTGCTCGCCGCCTCCTGCATCCGCTCCTCGAGTTCGTCGATGTAGCGGGCGGCCTCCTCGGCGTCCTCGAGCGACCGGCCCGAGACCTCGGTCGTGTCGGTCTTGCTGCCGGGCAGGTTCGCCTCGCTGACCTCCTTCTCGATCGTCGTGGGTTCGAAGCCGTGTTCCTCGTTGTACTCCCGCTGGATGCGGCGACGACGGCGGGTCTCCTCGATGGCCGACTCCATCGCATTCGAGGGATCGTCGGCGTAGAGGACGACCTTCCCGTTGACGTTGCGCGCTGCCCGCCCCATCGTCTGGATCAGCGTCGTCTCCGAGCGCAGGAACCCCTCCTGGTCGGCGTCCAGGATGCCCACGAGCGAGACCTCGGGGATGTCCAGTCCCTCCCGCAGGAGGTTGATCCCGACGAGCACGTCGATCTCCCCCAACCGAAGGGAGCGGATGATCTCGTGGCGCTCGAGGGTGTCGGTCTCGTCGTGCATGTACTCGACGTCGACGCCGGCCTCCTCCAAGTACTCGGTGAGGTCCTCGGCCATCCGCTTGGTGAGCGTGGTGACCAGCGTCCGTTCGTCGCGTTCGATGCGCTCGTCGATGCGGTCCATCAGGTCGTCGATCTGGCCGCTGGCCGGCGAGACCTCGACCTCGGGGTCGACCAGATGCGTAGGCCGAACGATCTGTTCGACGATCTGATCGCTGTGATCGCGCTCGTAGTCGCCCGGCGTCGCCGAGACGTACAGCGTCTTGTTCGTCTTTTCCTCGAACTCGTCGAACGTGAGCGGGCGGTTGTCGTAGCTGGTCGGCAGCCGGAACCCGTTCTCGACCAGCGAGTCCTTTCGGGACTTGTCGCCCTCGTACTGGCCGCGAATCTGCGGGAGCGTCTGGTGGGACTCGTCGACGACCGTCAGGAAGTCCTCGGGGAAGTAGTCCAGCAGGGTGTAGGGCGCCTCGCCCGACTCCCGATCCGAGAGGTAGACCGAGTAGTTCTCGATCCCGGAACAGTAGCCGGTCTCCTGCATCATCTCGAGGTCGAACGTCGTCCGTTCATCGATGCGCTGGGCGGCGATCATGTCGCCCTGGCGTTCGAAGTAGGAGATGCGCTCGTCCAGATCCTCCCGGATCTCCTCCATCGCCCGCTCGAGTTTCGTCTCGGGGATCGAGTAGTGTTCCGCCGGGTGGATCAGAACCGCCTGCTGGTCGCCCTGCGTCTTCCCCTCGAGGGGGTCGACCTTGACCATGCGATCGATCTCGTCGCCCCACAGCTCCACACGAACCGCATAGCGGCCGTACATCGGGTAGATCTCGATCGTGTCGCCCCGCACGCGGAAGGTCCCCTGGGTGAAGTCGACGTCGTTGCGCTCGTAGTTCAGATCGACGAGCCGCGCCAGCAGTTCGTCGCGTCCGACCTCCTCGCCGACCTCGAGGCGCATCGACATGTCGACGTAGTTCCGCGGGTCACCCAGCCCGTAGATGGCGGAGACGGAGGCGACGACGATGACGTCCTCGCGGGTGAGCAGGGACCGGGTGGCCGAGTGGCGCAGCCGGTCGATCTCGTCGTTGATCGAGGCGTCCTTGTCGATGTAGGTGTCGGTCTGCTCGACGTAGGCCTCGGGCTGGTAGTAGTCGTAGTAGGAGACGAAGTACTCGACGGCGTTCTCGGGAAAGAGGTTCCGGAACTCCTCGTACAACTGCGCCGCGAGCGTCTTGTTGTGGGCGATCACCAGCGTCGGTTTCTGGATCTCCTCGATCAGCCACGAGACGGTGTTGGTCTTCCCGGAGCCGGTGACGCCCAGCAGGGTCTGTTTGTCCATCCCCTGCCGGAAGCCGTCGGCCAGTTGTTCGATCGCCTCGGGCTGGTCGCCCGCGGGATCGAACGGCGCGTCGACCTCGAACGGACGATCGACGTCGGGTCGGTCCGGCTGAAGGGGGCCTCGCGTATCGGTCACGGTTGTCCTCCGTACGGAACGAACGCACTTGACCCGCACGCTTGAGGAACTTCCGAACGGCTGGACCAAAAAGGAAGTTGATAGTCTACCTAAATAGACAAATTCTATACATTATCGAACTCCTGGCCCGGTCCATAGATAGCCGGCAACAACGTCGATATCGTCGACTTTGGGCACGAGACCACGAATCGTGTTTCTGGAGGAAAACGACCTTAGATGCCTTGAGAACCGTTCAAAACCCATAGTAGAACCGACCAGGATGACTCCACCCTCGATTAGTTATGTATTTCTAATATGTATCTAGTAATTTTGCTAACTTCGTCGACAGCCGATCCTCGATTCATCGCGCAGAACGCGAACTCCCCACCTGACCGATTCGCCAACCGACAGTAATCGACTCGAGGAACCCCCGCCAACCCAGTATCGTTTACAGCAGTACAGACGTAAACGACTGCTGACCCCCAACTGTCGTCGCCCCCCGACCAAGGTCGTTCAGTATCGTCGAACGGATCAGGAGTGCTCGAGGTTGAGTTCGATCACGTTCGCGATTCCGAGCACCGTCTCGGGCACCGCCGTCTCGAAGCGGTCGCCCCGCATGCGGTGGGTCGGCCCGGCCACGCTGATCGAGCCGATTACCGACCCCGAGCCGTCGAGGATCGGCGCTGCGACGCTTCGGAGCCCGTTCAGCCGCTCCTCGTCGTCGTAGGCGATGCGTTCCTCCCGGACCGACTCGAGTTCTTCGGCCAGGACCTCGCGATCCGTGATGGTGTTCGGGCTGACCGCCGACAGCCCGTGACGGTCGATGATCTCGGTTCGGCGCTCCTCCGGCAGGAAGGCCAGGATCGCCTTGCCGAGTGCCGTACAGTGGATCGGGACCCGGTCCCCGACGCAGGTGTCGATGCGGGCGGCTTCGGACCCGCGGCTGCGGTAGAGGAAGACGCCGCGACCGTGCTCCTCCGTCATCAGGGCCGAGATTTCGCCCGTCTTCTCGGCCAACTGGTCGACCTCCGAACGGGCGACCCGGTAGAGTTCCTGCTGGGTCCGGGCCGTCTCGCTGAGTTGAAGGAACTTCAGGCTCGTCCGGTACTCGTCGCCGTCCCGGACGACGTACTCGCCGCGCTCGAGCGTCTTCAGGTGATTGTGAACGGTACTCTTCGGGAGATCCACGTGGTCGGCCAGTTCCGAGACGCCCGCCCCGTCGAGGTCGTTCAGTGATTCCACGATGTCGAACGCCCGATCGACAGCCTGTATTCCGTCGGAGCCGGGTGTTGCCATACTACATCAATAACGATCGACCAATATAAGCGTTCATCATTACAGAACGGATTATGACAACTGGTACCACTAGACCGAGCGGCACACATCGTCGCTTCCGAAATACCGATCGTCACACGTTGCCAGACGAAGGGCTCGAAGGATAAGCGGCGCAAAACACGTGGAAAAGTGGACGATCGAACATCCCCAGTCGAATCGAACGATCCCACATGGTGGAACAGCCGCCGAGGGACAACGAATATACTGAATGAGGGTAACACACTGCATATGATCGACAGCGAACCGACGGATCCGTGGGGCGTTCCCCGGCTCGAGCTGTTCGAACGCCTCGAGCGGTCCCTCGAGGGCGACGGGGAGCGTGCGGTGGCCACGGTAGTTGGCGTCGACGGCTCCGCCTACCGGCGGCCCGGCGCGAAGATGCTCCTCGGGAGCGACGGATCGACCTACGGCGGCATCACCGCCGGCTGTCTCGAGGGTCCACTCCGAGAGGTCGCAGGAGAGGTCCTGGCGGACGGCTCTCCGACCGTCGTCACGTTCGACCTGACCGACGACGATGACGGGTGGGGGCTGGGGCTGGGCTGTGAAGGGGTCGTCGACGTCCTCGTCGAACCCGTAGACGACTCCTGGAGCGACCCCGTCGAGGCGTTCGGAGCCGGCGAACGACGGGCGACGGTAACCGTGGTCGACGGCACCGACTCGCTCCCGGTCGGCGCACGAACGACCGTTCCCGCCGAGGGCGAGCCGATCGACCCCGACGACCGGCCGGCCGTCCCCGAGAACGTCCTCGAGGCGGTTCTCGCGGACGCCCGCGAGCGAGCAGCCGACGGCCGCTGGGAGCGCCGGACCGTCGCGACCGACGGCGGGGACGTCGACCTCTTCGTCGACGGGATCGAGCCCGTAAAACGCCTGCTCGTCTTCGGCGGCCAGCCGGACGTCCGGCCGGTGACGCGGCTGGCCCGTGAGGTCGGCCTCGAGGTGACGGTGGCGACGGCCCGCGGGGCACAGGCCGACGAATCGTCGTTCCCGCGAGCGGATCGGGTCGTGGCGACCCACCCGAGCGACCTCGGGGACCTGGTCGACGACCGCACGTTCGTCGTCGTCATGTCCCACAACCTTCTCGACGACCGACTCGCACTCGAGGCGCTCCTGTCGACGCCGGCGCCGTTCATCGGGCTGATGGGGCCGCGCGAGCGGTTCGAGCGGCTACGGGACGACCTGCAGGAAGAAAGCGTGACGCTGACGGACGAGGACCGGGACCGGATCGCCTCGCCCGTCGGGCTGGACCTGGGCGGGGGCGAACCCGTGGAGATCGCGCTCAGTATCGTCTCGGAGGTACTCGCGGTGAGTAACGATCGAGAGGGAGGACGGCTCCGCGACCGTGCGGGGCCGATTCACGAGCGGTCGCCGTCCGAGCCGTCGGAACCGTCGCCGCCGTCGGACTGACGCATTCGTTCGAGGTCCGCGACGGTATCGACGTCGCGGTGAATTCCGGGGTCCGTTACGGCGACGCGGCGGACGTCGACCGAATCGAACAGCGCCCGGCCGCCCGTATCGCCCGAAATCTCGGTCAGCGCGTCGAACAGCGACGAGTCGAACAACACTGGATTCCCGCGCCGGCCGTCGAAGACCGGCACGACGACCGGAGCGTCGGTCGACCGGTACTCGTCGACGAGTCGCGTTACCGTTCCGGGATCGATCAGCGGCATGTCGCCCGGCAGGAACACGGCCGCCTCGGCACCGTGTTCGCGGGCCGCTCGAGCGCCCGCGCGGACGGACGTGCTCTGTCCGCGCTCGTGGTCGGGGTTGTGAACCGTCGCGTCGACCCGGTCCGCGACGGCCCCTTCGATCGTATCGGCGTCGTGACCCAGCACCGCGATGACGCGGTCGACAGCCGCGACGTCGAACGTACGGGCCGCACGGGAGACGATCGGCTCGCCGTCCGTCCCGACCGTCGCGAGCAGTTTGTTGCCGTCCGCGAACCGTGTGCCCCGGCCCGCAGCCAGCACGACGCCGATTACCGTCATCGAACGTTCACGCTCACTCTTACGCTCAGGCTCACTCTCACTCGAGTTCGACGCCTTCGGGACCGCGCGGGAGGTAGTTCCTGCCGCCCGGGTCGGTCCGGAGTTCGCCGTCCTCGACGACGACCTCGCCGCCGACGATCGTGTGGGTCGGCAGCCCGGTCAGTTCCTCGCCGTGGAACGTCGAGTAGCGAGGCTCCATCGTGTGATAGAAGTCGTCGTCGACGACCGCGCTCTTGTCGAGGTCGACGATGACCATGTCGGCGTCCGACCCCTCCGCGATCGCGCCCTTGCGCGGGTACAGTCCCCAGCGCTTGGCGTTGTTGGTCGAACAGACCTCGACGAGTCGCTCCATGCTGATGCGGTTCTTGTTGACCCCCTCGCTCATCATCACGGGGAGGAAGTACTCGATGCCGTTGTTGTCGCCGGGGATCGCGTCCCAGATGTCGCCGTGTTTCCCCTCCTCCTTCTCCTTGAACTCGATCTTGTGTGGGCAGTGGTCGGTGCCGACGTAGTCGACGACGCCGTTACGCAGCCCCTCCCAGAGGCGCTTTTTGCTCTCCTCGCCCCGCAGTGGCGGCGAGATCTTGCCCCAGACGCCGAGGTCCTCCTGCTCGTAGGTATGGGAGAGGAAGGCCGGCAGCGTCTCAGCGTGGAGGTTGACGCCCTGCTCCTGGAACCGCTTGCAGATGTCGACCCCCTCGGCCGTACTCATGTGGACGATGTAGGCCCTCGAGTCGGTGTACTCGGTGAGGCGGCCGATCTGTTCGATCTGCATCGCCTCGCAGATGTTCGGTGCCGACTCGCTCCAGGCTTTCAGGTCGTTGCGGCCCTCCTCCTTGAGTTCCTTCCGGCGCTCGGTCGCGAGGTCCTCGTTCTCGGCGTGGAACATCACGACGCCGTTCGGGATGTCCGAGACCTTGTCGAGGACCTTGTAGACGCCGCCCGCGTTGGAGTGGTCGATGCCCAGTTCCGGGGAGGCGTTCTTGTACCAGTTGAAGAAGACCTTGTACGAGCGGATCCCCTCCTCGGCCAGCCCCTCGATCTCCTCGACGTGGTGGTCCTGGTGGACGATCGCGTGGTAGGCGAAGTCGATGTAGGAGTTCTCCTCGCCCGCGCGCTTGAAGAAGTCCATGTCCGGCAGGTACGGCTCCTTCTGCAGGAGGAAGTTGACGACGGTCGTGACGCCGCCGTGGACCGCCCCCCGCGTCTCGGTCTCGAAGTCGTGCTCGAGACCCTCGTGGTACTCGTACTCGTACCGCGAGAGTCCCCAGTGGACGTGGGGATCGATGAAGCCCGGGATCAGGTAGTTGCCGTCGGCGTCGATCTCCCGGTCCGCTTCGGGGAGGTTCGACTCGGTTCCGACGCCGACGATGGTGCCGTCGGTCGCTGCTACGCCGCCGTTGATGGTGCCGTTCGGCGTGACGACTCGCGCATTCGTCACACGCAGGTCTGCAGTCTGTTCGACCATACGTGATAACTCACCTCATCCTACTTGAGTGTATCCCGTGGCCCCCTGGTCGACCGCCGATCCGACACCGGCGTGACGTTACCCGACGCAGTCGCGGCTCCGGGCAACACAACGTTTATGTCCTGGTCGGAAGACATAGTACGTATTCCCATGAGTACCGATGCCACGGGTGATTATGACGAGCGAGTCACGGAAGAGATCACCGTGACAGTCAACGGCGAGGAGGTCACCGCCGAGGTCGAGCCACGGCTCAAACTCTCCGATTTCCTCCGTAACGAGTGCGGACTCAACGGCGTACGGGTCGGCTGCGAGCACGGGGTCTGCGGCGCCTGCACCGTCGAACAGGACGGCCGGACCGTCAAGAGCTGTCTCTCCTACGCGGTCCAGGCCGACGGCGCGGAGATCGAGACCGTCGAGGGACTGACCGACGAGGCCGAGAACGAGGACGGCTCACTGCACCCGATCCAGGAGGCGTTCCACGAGAGTCACGCCCTCCAGTGTGGGTTCTGCACGAGCGGGTTCGTGATGGCCACGAAGGAACTGCTCGAGGAGAACCCCGATCCGACCCGCGAGGAGATCGAGGAGGGGCTGGCCGACAACATCTGTCGCTGTACCGGCTACCAGAACATCTACGAGGCCGTCGAGCGGGCGGCCGAAGAGATGAGGGAGTAACCATGTCCAGTTCACAGCCGTCCGAAACCGACGAGGTAGACGTCGACGTCGAACCGGAGACCGAAACGGAATCGTTCACGGGAACCGGCCTCCCGCGCGTCGAGGACCGGCGGATCCTCACGGGGAAAGCCGAGTATATCCACGACATCACGCCGGAGAACTGCCTGCACATGGCGCTGGTCCGGAGCATGCACGCTCACGCGGACATCGTCTCGATCGACACGAGCGCGGCCGAGGACCACCCCGACTGCGAACTCGTCCTCACCGCGGCCGACGTCAAGGCCGAGTACGGCCCGATGCCCGTCGGCATCCCGGAGGTCGAGACCGACGACGGCGTCGCGACCCTGGAAGAGTGGTCGCTGGCCGACGAGAAAGTCCGGTTCGTCGGCGAGCCCGTGGCAGTGGTCGTCGCGAGCGACCGGTACGCCGCCGAGGACGTCGCCGACCTGGTCGACGTCGAGTACGATCCCCGGGACGCCGTTGCCGACGGGATGGAGGCCCGCGAGGACGAGGTCCTCGTCCACGACAACGTCGGGACGAACGTCGTCGACGGCGAACGGCTCGAGTTCGGCGACCTCGACGACGCCTTCGAGGAGGCCGATCACGTCGTCTCCGGCGAGTACTCGTGGAGCCGGATCTCGGGCGTCCCGCTCGAGACCGCGGGCGTCGTCGCCCAGTACGACGACGAGACCGACTCGTTCGACATCGACTGCAACATCCAGTTGCACACGCTCGTCGACGAGATGATCCACGAGCCGCTGGGCTACGACGCCGACGACGTCCGGGTCAACGTCCCGGCCGACGTCGGCGGCAGCTACGGGACGAAGATCGGCATCCACCGCTACTGCTGTCTGGCCGCGATGGCCAGCAAGGAACTCGAGCGGCCCGTGAAGTTCAACGAGGACCGCCTCGAGAACCTCCAGGGCGGGGACATGCACTCCTCGGACCGCGAGTACGAGATGCGGCTGGCCGTCGACGACGACGGGACGATGCGGGGCCTCGACATCTGGTTCGTCGACGACTTCGGCGCGTTCCCGCGATACCCGGTCAATCAGGTACTGAAGCCGCTGTCGGTGCTCACGAACTCCTACGAGATCGACCACGTCGGCTACGAGTACGACCTCGTGCTGACGAACAAGACCTCCCAGACCGCCTACCGCGGGTTCGGCGTCGACCCCCACATCTACGCCCTCGAGATGATCGTCGACGAGGCGGCGCGCGAGATCGGAATCGACCCGACCGAGTTCCGCCGGCGGAACCTGATCACGCCCGATCAGCTGCCATACACCCTCCCCTCGAAGAACATCTACGACTCGGGGGACTACCCGGCGACCCTGGACCGGATCGAGGAGATCATCGCCGACGAGCGCGACGGCGGGCTGCTCGATCCCGAGGTCGTCGCGGAACGGCGCGAGGAGGGCAAGTACCGCGGGGTTCAGCCGAGCGTCATCATCGAACCCGGCGTCAGCGGCTCCGACTGGACCGACCGCCAGCGGACCGAAACGGACGAACTCGAGGAACGGTCCCGCGACGAGGTCGACGAACTGCCCGAACACCTCCGGGCGACGGTCCGTGAGGACGGCACGGTCCAGGCGTACCTGGCGACGGACTCGTCCGGACAGGGCCACCAGACGCTGGTCTCACAACTGCTCGCGGACGAACTCGGCGTCCTGCCGAGCGACATCGAGGTCGACTATCTCGACAGCGTCGACGCCCCGACCGAGTACGGGAGCGCGGCCTCGCGGATGGCCGTCATGCTCTCGGGGGCGACGGTCGGCCTCGCCGAGCGCGTCGGCGAGGCGGCCGAGCGAGTCGCGGCCGACCGCTGGGGCGTCTCGACCGACGACGTCGCCTACCAGGACGGCGCCGTCGACCGGATCGGCGGCGACGAGTCGCTGTCGCTCGCCGAACTGGCGGCCGTCGACGCCGAGCGCGACGTCGAGGACCGCGAACTGACGAGCGTCAGCTACAATTACGACCACCCCGCGACCGAGCACGAGGAGTTCGACGAAGCGTTCACCCAGAAGTTCCCCGTCTACCCGACCGCTGCGTTCGGCGCGAACGCCCCGATCGTCGAGGTCGATTCCCGAACGGGCGAGGTCGACATCCTCAAGTTCTACACCGTCCGGGATTGCGGGACGATGCTCAACCCGATGATCGTCGAGGGACAGGCCCACGGCGGGATCGCCCAGGGCGTCGGCGCCGCCCTGCTCGAGGAGTTCGGCTACGAGGACGACGGCCAGCCCCAGGCGATCACCCTGTTCGACTACCTGCTGCCGTCGATCGAGAACGTCCCCGAGATCGAGATGGAACACACCGAGACGCCGTCGCCGTACACCGAGACGGGCGCGAAAGGCGTCGGCGAGGGCGGGATGATCGACGCCCCCGCGAGCATCGCCACGTCGATCAACGCGGCCCTCGAGCCGATAGGGGCCGACGAGCCGGCAGATCGGATCCCGGTCGCGCCGGATCACCTGCTAGGGAAAGTCCAGGAGGCGGAGGACGAAAGCGAAGACGAGGAGTAACGTAGCGCCCCAACCCCCGTCCCCACGACGCGACGGCGCAGTTTTGGCCCGGCTTCTTTCGGCATCGGACTCGACTCGACTCCGCTTCTCGAGTCCCGTTCGTCTCGTTTGACAGCGACGTCACTACGGACCTGGGACGAACACGATGAATACGACGAATCCGGCGAACCCGGGAACGACCCGAATCAAAAGCGCGGCGTCAGTCGCCCGACTCGAGCGTCACGTCCTCTGTCGGTGCCGCCTCGAGTTCGGACTCGGCGTCGACGCCGTCGGCGGCTTTCTCCTGCATGTTCGAGAAGAACTTCTTCACCAGGCGGTTAGTGACGCTTTTCAGCGCACGGCCGCCGAGGCTGGCGATCGTCCCCGAGACGTCGGCCGAGGCCGACCAGACGACCGTCGTCCCGTCGTCGTTCTCCTGCAACTCCATCTCCGCGGTGGTCTCGAACTCGTTGCGCGGGGCGTGGCCGACCGCCTTCATCTCGAGCGTGTTGGGGCGGTCAGCCTCGGTGACGACGACGTCCACGTCGAACTCGGGTTTGACGCTGCCCACGCCGACCGCGAGCACCGCCTCGATCTCGTGGGGCGACTTGAGCGTCATCTCCTTGCATCCGGGCGCACACTCCGCGAGGACGTCGGTGTCCGTGAAGTACGGCCAGAGTTCGTCCTTCGACTGTTCCATCTCGTTTTCGCCAGTGAATTCTAGCATGTTGTGTCTCCTCAGTTGGTCTCCGCATCGATCGCGCGTTCGTACGACGTTTCGAGCGAGCGTTTCGCGTACTCGCCGGCCACTTCCTCCTTGTAGTCTCGATCCGCGTGCATCTCCCCCTCCGGCGTGACCGCATCGGTGACGATCTCGGCCGCCTCCGCGAGACCCGCCTCCGAGAGGGGTTCGCCCTCGAGGACGTCCTCCGCGTCCGGGACCCGAAGCGGGATGTCCGCGGCGTTCGCGAGGGCGATCCGGACCTCCTCGAGGACCGGATCGTCAGCTGAGGGGTCGTCGACCCGTACGGCGGTCGCCGCGCTGACCGTCGGCCAGGTCTGGGCCGCCCGCTTGAGTTCGAGAAACGCCATCCCGGTACGTTCGGGCGGGAACGGGTCGGTCGGCACCGTGACCGCCTCGATGAGTTCCTCCTCGCGGAGGTCCGTGAACATGTAGGCGATGAAGTAGTCGTCGGCGGTCACCTCGCGGCTCTCCTCGGCCGAGCGCAGGTGGAGCACGCCGTCGAGCGCCACCAGCGCGGCCGGGTAGTTCCCCGCGGGGTCCGCCTCGCCGATGCTGCCGCCGATCGTTCCCTGGTTGCGAACCGAGGGGCCAGCGATCTGTTCCGCGGCTTCGGGGAGCATCGGGACGAGCTCCGCGAGCGGGTCCGAACGCTCGAGCGTCCGGTGGCGGGTCATCGCCCCGATCCGGACCCCGTCGTCGGTCTCCTCGACGTACTGGAGCTCCTCGAGGCCGTTCAAGTCGACGAGGTGATCCGGCGTCGCCAGCCGGTTTGCCATCACGATCCCCAGCGACTGGTTGCCCGCGAGCAACTCCACGTCCTCGAGGTCGGCCAGCAACTCGACGGTTTCCTCGACGGTCTCCGGTCGGTGGTGGGTGAACGGAGCCGGCTTCATGGATCCCCTCGCGACAGCGTGTGTAGGGCGGTCCGCCGTCCGTTCCCGTCCGAACGCGGGCGCGAACGCGAGCGATACTGGTGGGTGGTATGGGAAATCATGTGTCGGTCACGCGGATATCACGTATTTTCCGTAACGTTACTAATAAGTGTTGTTGCATGTTGGCACACTTAGGGGTCGCCCCACCCGACTCGGTTTCGCCCGTTCACGTAAGTTTAAGTGACGAGCGCGAAATGTGGATGGTATGCTCGACGGTTACGAGATGTACGACCTGACCCAGCCGTGGTCACAGGATACGCCGGCGTGGCCGACCTACGACAACCCGAAGGTGTGGTACGAGAAGAGTCTCGACACCGAGAAGGTCAACGGCCAGAAGATCGAGTTCATGAACCACACCGGGACCCACCTGGACGGCGAGAAACACTTCGTCGCTCACGGGCGGGACATCGAACAGGTGGGCCTCGACGAACTCGTCGGGGACGCCGTCGTCGCCGACATCTCCGACAAGGTCGGCGACTACGACGTCTACACGAGCGAGATGATCGAGGACGTCTGTGACGTCCGCGAGGGCGACATCCTGTTCATCCACACGGGCTACCAGGAGTACGCCTGGCACACGGAGAACGCCGACCCCCATCGGTACTTCTGCAAACATCCCGGTCCGAACGCGGAGTTCGCCGAGTGGTGCAAGGAGATGGACATCAACTACCTCATCCTCGACTGTGGCAGTGCGGACCACCCGATGAACACGGTCATTCGGGACATTCGCCCCGAACTGGCCGAGGAAGCGGCCGACCACCTCGGCGTCGACGACTTAGACGAGATCTTCCCGCCGGAGGGGTACCAGCTCATGCACACCGAGCTGTTCCCCGAGGGGACGATCCACGTCGAGAACGCACAGGTGCCCGAGGAACTGCTCAACGAGCGCGTCCAGATCGGCACCTTCCCGTGGCGGTTCCGCGGCGGGGAGTCCAGCGTCTGTCGGTGTGTCGCCTTCAAATAACTCGGAAAACGAGGGTCGTCCGACCGGTTACCGAACGACGAACACCGGCACCGGCGACCGACGCACGACTTTCTCCGCGACGCTACCGAGCAACACGCGAGCGACGCCGTCGCGGCCGTGACTGCCGATGACGATCGAGTCGTACTCTCCCTTCTCGGCTTCCTTGACGATCACGCGGTCCGGTCGACCGCGACCCAGCACCGTGTCGATCTCGCCGTCGTGATCCGCGGCCCGCTGGCGAACCGACTCGAACAACTCCTCGGCGCGTTCGCGCTCGGCCTCCTCGTCCGGCACCTCCCCGGTCATCCCGGAGAACGTGCCGATGTCGCCCTGCCCGATCTCGAGGGCGTGCAACGCGGTGATGTCGGCCTCCGGGAACGTCTCCATGGCGTACTCGAGTGCGTCTTCGGACTGTTCTGAGCTGTCGACCGGTACCAAGACATGGTTCGGCATACCACCCATTTCGAACGCAACCAACATATAGCTTCGCCGAACGCTCCGGTCGCGGGAACGAGCGAAACCGGCCACGAGGGTGAACGCTAAGACCCTGGCCGAGTATCGTGTGGTATGAGCACGATGGACGCGTGCGTCCTCGAGGAGTGGAACGGCCCGCTCTCGATCGACACGGTGGACGAACCGGAACCGGGGCCCGGCGAGGTCCGGGTCGACGTGCGGGCCTGCGGTGTAACCCGAACGATCGAGAACGCGATCGGCGGTGGACTGTCCGACGATCCCGCGCTTACACCACGTATCCCGGGCCACGAGTTCGCGGGCGTCGTCGACGCGGTCGGTGAGGGCGTCGACGGCCTCGAGCCGGGGGATCGCGTCCTCGCGTACTTCTATCTCACCTGCGGCGACTGTGCCCCCTGTCGCCGCGGAGAGGCCAACCGGTGTACGGCGTTCGACGGCTGGTACGGTGTCCACCGCGACGGGGCTTACGCCGAGAAAGCCGTCCTGCCGGCCGAGAACGCCCTGCCGCTTCCCGGCGGGGCGACGTTCGCCGAGGGTGCGATCGCGGCCGACGGGCTCGCGACGCCGCTGCACGTCTGCCGGCGGGCCGCCGTCGACGACACGGATACGGTGCTGGTGATCGGCGCCGCTGGCCGGGTCGGAGTCCATCTCTCGCAACTGGCCGCGCGCCGCGGGGCACGGGTGCTGGCCGCGGACGTCGTCGACGACCGCCTTGAGCACGTCGACGCCGTCACGGACGGTGCGGTCCAGCCGGTCGACGTCCGGGGTGATCCCGACGACGTTGCACGACGCGTGCGGAAGGCTGCCGGCGGCGAGCGCAACGGGCCGAGCGTCGTCGTCGACACCGTCGGCGACGTGGAGACGCTGCGGGCGGGTTGGGACGCGCTCGCGATGGGCGGCCGGGTGGTCTCGCTGACGACCCACCACGAGCGCGCGTTCGGGCCGCTTCTGCGGGAGTTCGTCGAGAAGGAGGCAGCCGTCCTCGGCTCGCGGTACGCCACGAAAAACGAGGTCGTCCGGGCCGCCGAGTTGCTCGCCGACGGCCGGATCTCCCCCGTCGTCACGGAGCGGGTCGGCCTCGAGGACGTCCCGGACGTCCACGAGCGGATCCGATCGGGCGAGAGCCACGGGATGGTCGTACTCGAGCCCTAGTCGTCGGTCGGTTCGGGCTCCGGACTCGGCGCCGCCTCGTGGTCGGAAGCGGCCTCGTCCCGCGGGAGAACGGCGTTCAACACGAGTGCAGTGACGCCGCCGACGAGCAGGCCCGAGCCGAGCAGCACCTGTGCCTCGTCGGGGAACTGGGCGATCGCGTCGGGGCGGACCTCGACGCCGACGCCGAGCACGACGGAGACGGCGACGATCGTCAGGTTGCGCCGGGTCAGGTCGACCCGGTTCGCGACGATCCGGAGGCCGATGGAGAAGATCATCCCGAACAGGACGATCGCCGCGCCGCCGAGGACGGGATTGGGCATCGCCGCGACCACGGCGGCCACCTTCGGGACGAGGCCCAGCAGGACGAGGAACCCGCCACAGATCGCGACGACGAACTTGCTGGCGACCCCGGTGAACCCGATGAGCCCGACGTTCTGGGAGAACGACGTGTTCGGGAAGGCGTTGAACAGGCCGGCGAACATGCTCATCGCGCCGTCGGCGAACAGTCCACCCCGCATCTCGTCCGAGGTCGCGCGGCGGCCAACGGTGCCGGTCGTCCCCTCGACGTCGCCGATCGTCTCGATCGCGGTCACGACGTAGGCGAACGCGACCACCAGGATCGCGCTCGGGTGGAACTCGACGCCGTACTCGAGCGGGACGGGGACGGCGATCCAGCCGGCGTCGGCGACCCCCGAGAGGTCGAGCAACCCGAGGGGGACCGCCACGACGTAGCCGATCACGACGGCGATCAACACGCTGGCGATCGAGAGCAGGCCCTCGAAGTACTGGTTGAACCCGACCGCGACGACGAAGACGAGTCCGGCAAGCGCCAGGTTCTCGAGGTAGCCGTAGGTCTCCGCGCCCGGGCCGCCCGCCGCGTAGTCGATCGCCGTCGGGATCAGCGTCAGGCCGACGAGCATGACCACCGTGCCCGTGACGAGCGGCGGGAAGAACCGCTCGAGGTCGTCGTAGAAGTAGCCGATCGCGATCTCGACGGGCGCGGCGACGATGACGGCCCCGAAGATCGCCGCGAGCCCGAACGTCGACCCGATGTCGATCAGCGGCGCGACGAAGATCGCGCTCGTCCCCATGACGATCGGCAACTTCGCACCGACGGGGCCGACGGAGTACACCTGGACGACGGTCGCGACGCCGGCGACGAGCAGCGCCATCTGGACGATGTAGGTCGTCTGTGCGCCGTCGAGACCGATCGCCCCCGCGATGACGAGCGGCAACGCGACCGTCGAGAGGAACATCGCCAGCAGGTGCTGGAGCCCGAGCGGGACCGCTTCCGACAGCGGCGGTTCGTCGTCGATATCGTACGCGATCAGTTCGGTCTCCGGTTCCGTCGCTTCGAGTTCGTCACCTGTAGCCATGATATAGTGTAACATTCAACAAACCATATATAAATCTTGATGACGTTCGGTCTGGCCTGACGGTCAGGCCCCGTAACGCATATTGCCGGGTAGCCGGATATCCGGACGATGAGCACGCTCCGCTCGAGAGCGACGAGCGAGCAACGGCCGCTGCCGTGGTCGGCGATCGCCGCCGTGGGAACTGGGTTGTTCGGGCTCGGACTCGCCGTCGGCGGCTACGGGGCCTACGTGTCACTGCTGATAGCCCGCGGCGTGTCGCCCGACGCGGCGGGACTCGGCATGTCGCTGTTCCTGTTCGGGCAGTTCGCCGCCGTCGTCCCGGCTGACCTGATGACCCGCCGGACGGCCGTCGAGCGCGTCGCCGCAGCCGGGTTCGTCCTGGCCGGGATCGGAATCGGCCTCGGGGCCGTCCTGACGCTCGAGGCCACCTACGCCTCCCGACTCCTGCTGGGACTCGGCCAGGGGGCCGCGTTCGTCGCCGGAATGAAGTACGTCGGATTGCGGACGACCGGCGCGGACACCGCGACCGCACAGGGAATGCTCGGCGCGCTGTTCACCCTCGGACTGGCCGTCGGCCTCGCCGCCGGCCCCGTCGTCGTGCCGTGGGCCGGCCCGGCGTTCCCGGCCGTCGGCGCGGCCGTGGTCGCGCTCGCCGGCGGCGCGTTCACCGCTCGATTGGCGACGGTCGGCCCCGACGCGCGAACGGTCCTGGGGGCCTACCTCGAGCCGTTCACCTCCGCCGGCGGGCTGGCGCTTGGGTTCGGCAACGTGGCCACGTTCGGGTTCCTGATGGTCGCTTCGACCTGGTACGCCGAGGTGGTCGCCGACGCGGCGCTGCCCGGCACCGCGGTGCTCGTCGGGTTCGCCCTGGCGACAGTGCTCGGCCGGGGCGTCGGCGGCTGGCTCTCGCGGACCTACGGCGAGCGGGCGACCGTCGGCGGGACGCTGCTGGGACTCGCCCTCGTGCTCCTCGGACTCGCGGCGGCGATCGACGTCGACTCGGCGGCCGGCATCACCGCCGGCCTGGTGTTGACCGGGTTCGGCTTCGGCGTGCCGTTCGGACCGCTGTTCGGCCTCGCGTTCTCGGAACTCGCCGACGACGCCGGCGTCACGCTCTCGGGGATGATGCTCGTGGGCAACGGGGCCGCGCTGGCGTATCCCTGGCTCGTCGGGCGCTTGCTGGCCGCGACGGACGGCTACGCCGCGGGGTTCGCGGCGATGGGCGCGACGGTCGGCGCGATCTGGCTCTGCTGGCGGCGGACCGTCGGCGGCTGAGAGCGGAATTCCGGTATTCGATTCCATCGACCTCGAGCGGCGAGTAAGTTTAAGTGACATAGATTCACTGACATAGGTATGACCCCCTCGCTGACATCGCTGTTCGATCGGGCCGACGCGACCAGTTCCGACCACGACGCGGACGCGGACGCGGACACGGACTCGAGTTCGGACGGCGACTCCGCGACCGACGCGGCTACCGACGGCGCGATCGACCGCGAGCAGTGGCGAACGGAAGGCGACGCCCTCCTCGACGCGGACGGCGACGTCGAACGGCCCCGTGAGGGGACGCCATTCGGCAGCGCCACCGCCGAATCGATCATCGTCAGCTACCTGCAGGGCTCGAGCGACCCGATCTTCGTCGTCGACGCGGAAGGGAACTTCACCCACTCCAACGAGGAGTGTCGGGACCTGTTCGGTCGGGTACCGGGCGAACTGATCGGCGACAACCTCTTCGACTACGACGAGGCCGACAACACGGTGATGCGGGAGGTGCTCGACACCGGCGAAGCCATCCAGAACCTCGAGGGCGAGGTCGAGGTCGACGGCGAGACGGTCCACGTCAGCCGGACCTTCTTCCCGCTTTTCGACGCCGCGGGCGAACTCGCGGGCGCGATCGAGATCAACCGCGACGTCTCCGAGCGAGTCGAGGCCGTCAACCGCCAGGAGACCCTAGAGGAGTACCAGGACTACCAGGACGAGGTGATCGAGGCGTTCAAGGGGTGGACCGACCGGCTGAGTCGGGGCGACTTCACCGTCGACCCCGAGGTGCCGGAACCCGACTCCGACCTCGAGGAGGTACAGCGGGCCCACGAGCGGTTCTCGGAGATGGCGGCGGACCTGGGGACCGCGATCGAGAGCATTCACGACGCGCTCGCCGACGCCCGCGACACCGCCGAGGAACTGGCCGAGATCAGCGACGAACTGGTCGCGGCGGGCGAGGAGACGACCTCGGCGACCGAGGAGATCGACGACGCGAGCGACGCGGTCGACGAGATGGCAAGCGAGCAGTCCGAACAGGCGACGATCGCCGCGAAGAACGTCTCGAACCTCGCGGGCGCAGTCGAGGAGATCTCCGAGAACGCGGCCCGGATCGAGGGGCGCGCGGCGACGGCAAGCGAGCGAACCCAGGAGGGGGTCGACGACGCCGAACGCGCCCTCGAGCGGATCCGCGAGGCGATGGCGGCCTCCGAGGAGAACGTCGAACAGGTCCGGCGCATCGAGGATCGGATGGACGCGATCGGCGAGATGGCGGAGTTGATCGCGGACGTGGCAGACCAGACGAACCTGCTTGCCCTGAACGCGAACATCCAGGCGGCCCACGCCGACGACTCCGGCGACGGGTTCGGGGTGGTCGCAAACGAGATCAAGGGACTGGCCGACGAGTCGAAGGCGACGGTGTCCGAGATCACCGACGATCTAGAGGAGTTGCGGGACGGGATCGACGAGATGACGGCGGCGATCGAACGGAGCAACCGGACGGTCGAGGCCGGGGCCGACGCGGTCGAGGGGGTCGTCGACCACATCGAGGAGATCGAGGACGCCGTCCGCGAGACCGACCGCGAGATCGAGGCGATCGCCCGCGCCGCCGAGGAACAGGCCGAGGACACGGCGACCGTCGAGGACGTGGTCCGGGAACTCTCCGAGCGCAGCGACGAGATCGAACGCCGGATGGCCGACGTCTCGACGAGCATCGAACAGCAGACGGCGACCGTCGACCGGGTCGTCGACGTCTCGGAGGCGATCGACGGGATGGCCGCCGAGATGGAGGGGACGCTGACGGGCTTCGAACTCGAGTCGGAGGGCGCTTCCCGGTCCCGGTCCCGGTCCCGGTCCCGGTAGCGGGCCGGGAAAAGGATCGGCCTCTCAGCGCGGCTGTACCGGCAGTTCGACGTGTGTCGCGTAGTCGGCGTCGTGGTGGACCGTGTTCGTCGCCACCTCGTACTCCCGGTCGTCGTACAGCGGGCCGCCCGTGTTGTGGTTGACGTCGTACCGTGGGTAGTTCGACGAGGAGATGTCGAGCCGGATGCGATGGCCTTCGCCGAAGACGTTGGCCGTCGGGTACGGCTCCATGTAGAACTCGTAGACCTCGCCGGGCTCGAGGAGGTCCGGTTCGTCGCGGTAGCCACGGTAGCGGCCCCGACAGATCGAGTCACAGAGGTTGACCGCGAAGCCGTTCGGATGCTCCTCGCTGGGCGGGTACTCGTCGATCAGCTTCGCCGTGAAGTCGGTGTCCGGGGCGTCGGTCGAGCCGTAGACCCGCACGCGGATCGGGCCCACGATCTCGAGCGGCTCCTCGAGCGGCTCCGACCGGTAGACCAGGACGTCGTTGCGCTCCTCGAGCGGGCCGTAGGGCGGTTCCGCGCCGAACGTGTCGGGACGGGTCCGCTGGTCGAAGCCGCCGCGACCGGTGATGTCCTGGAGTTTGCGCTCGCTCAGCGGGTACTCGAGGAGCGACTCCTCGCGGGGTTCGTAGGTGATGTACGACGAGCAGTTGCCGCCGATCGTCGGCACGGGGTCGCGGGGGTCGAACTCGTAGCTGGTCGCGGAGTCGGAAACGGTCGGCTCCTCCGTCGAGAGCCGGCCGTCCTCGTGGATGTAGTAGGTCTCGAACTCGGTGTCGGGGAGGGGCCACTCCTCGCTTTCGGCCCACTCCCCGCCGTGGAACAGGCGGCCGTCGCGGGTCTGTGAGCCGTCGCCGGTCCCCATCCGGAAGTACTGGACCGTCGGCTGATCCGACCAGGTATCCTTCCCTTTGAGGTAGTGGTCGAAAAAGCGCAGGCGCGTCTCCTGATAGTCCCGCAACGCCTGCTCGCCGAACTCGAGTTCCCCCGAGTAGGACTTGTTCCAGGAGGGCAGCGGATACGTGTTCCAGCCGTGGGTCCACGGCCCCATCAGCAGGTAGTGGTCGCTGTCTTTGCGGTCGGCAAGTCCCTCGAAGTTGTCGCAGGTCGCCTTCGTGTAGGAGTCGTACCACGCGCCCGCGTAGACGGTCGGCACGTCGGCCATCTCGTCGTAGTAGGCCTCGAAGTTGAGACCGGGTTCCTGCCAGAGTTCGTCGCTTGCAGCACCCTTCGTCATGATGTCGAACGTCCACTCCTCGTAGTCGGGGATGTGCCGGAGCGGCGACTGGCCGCGCTGGACGGGGCCGTTCGCGAGAACGTCCCGCACGTCGACGTTCGCGAGTCGCTGCTGAACGTCCTCGTCCTCGAGGGCTCGCTTCGCGAACCCGCCGCCGAGCGTGAGCGCCCAGCACAGCCACCGGAGTTCGAAGGTACCGTTGTGACGGAAGGTGGCCTCCCGCCCGTTCGCGGCTCCCTGGTTGACGAACATCGCCTCGAGGTGGGGCGGGTCCTGGGTCGCGAGCGCGGTCTGGACCCAGGCACCGTAGGAGGTCCCGATCGTCCCGACCTGCCCGTCACAGTAGGACTGGTCCGCGAGCCACTCGACGGTGTCGTACCCGTCCTCGGGTTCGTTGACGAAGATGTAGTAGTCGCCCTCGCTTTCGAAGCGACCGCGGCAGTCCTGGATCGCGACGACGTAGCCGCGCTTTGCGAACCACTCGCCGTGTCGTTCCATCCGCCCACGCTTGTTGTACGGCGTCCGGTCGAGCAACACCGGCTTCGGTTCGGCGATCGGCTCGCCCGTCTCCGGATCCGCCGGCCGGTAGATGTCGGTCGCGAGTTCGACCCCGTCCCGGGTTTCGATCGACACGTCTAGCTCAGCGGTCACTGCGTACTCGGGATGAGATACCATCACACTAACCGATGTGGGCGGAGTGTAATAGTTATTCCCCAGTGGGGAACGTGGCGACCGACCCGAAGACGCCTCGGAACGAGGACCTCTTTCCGACGGTAATAGCCGTGCACGGCCGACAGAACGGCGGTATCTTTATGGGCGTTCGCTTAGTTTTCTTGACTCAACCTGTCGAGTGTGGACACTCGACACGGTAGCAATCCAGGAGATGGAGATATGACTGACCAAAGCGAGACTTCGAACGAGATTCGGACGGACGGCGGGGACGTATCCCGCGAGGAGGCGTCGTTCGTCGAGTACGGCATCGAGGACAAACCACCGCTCGGTGAATCGATACTGCTTGGCATCCAGCACTACCTGACGATGATCGGCGCGACGGTCGCGATCCCGCTCGTGCTCGCGGGCGCGATGGAGATGCCGGCCGGTGAAACGGCACGGCTTATCGGGACCTTCTTCGTCGTGTCGGGGATCGCCACGCTGTTACAGACGACGGTCGGGAACCGGTACCCGATCGTGCAGGGCGGGACCTTCGCCCTGCTCGCCCCCGCACTGGCGGTGATCGGCGCGCTCGCCGCGGAGGGCGTCGGCTGGCAAACGACCCTGCTCGAGTTACAGGGGGCGATCATCGCCGCCGCGACGGTCCAGGTCATCCTGGGCTACGTCGGGGCGCTTGGCAAACTCAAGTACTACCTTTCGCCGGTCGTGATCGCGCCGGTGATCGTGCTGATCGGGTTGTCGCTGGTCGGGGTCCAGGACGTGACCCGACCCGACCAGAACTGGTGGCTGCTGGGACTGACGCTGTTCCTGATCGTGCTGTTCTCACAGTACCTCGATCGGTACAGCCGATACGCGAAACTGTTCCCGGTGCTTCTCGGAATCGTCACCGCCTGGGTCGTCGCGGCAATACTGTCAGTAACCGGTGTGTACGGACCTGAAACGGTCGGCTACGTCGACACCGGCGCGATCGCCGAAGCGTCGGCGATCCAGGTCATCACGCCGCTGCAGTGGGGGATGCCCCAGTTCACCCCGGCGTTCGCCGTCGGGATCTTCGCCGGCGTGCTCGCTTCGATGGTCGAGAGCCTCGGCGACTACTACGCCGTCGCCCGGATCGCGGGCGTGGGCGCGCCAAGCGAGAAACGGATCAACCACGGCATCGGCATGGAAGGTATCGGTAACATCATCGCCGGTATCATGGGGACCGGCAACGGGTCGACCTCCTACGGCGAGAACATCGGGGCGATCGGCATTACCGGCGTCGCCTCCCGGTACGTCGTCCAGATCGGCGCGATCGTCATGCTGATCGTCGGCTTCGTCGGCTACTTCGGGGCCCTGATCACCACGATCCCGAGCCCCATCGTCGGCGCGCTGTACATCGCCATGTTCGGACAGATCGCGGCGATCGGTCTCTCGAACCTCCGGTACGTCGATCTCGACGCCTCCCGGAACGTCTTCATCATCGGCATCGCGTTGTTCCTGGGGCTCTCGGTACCTCAGTACATGGACAACGTCGGCGGCGCGGCCGAGTTCCAGCAGATCGCCGCGGACGCGGCGCTCGTCGGACCGGTGCTCGGCCAACCGCTGATCGCCGACACCATCTTCGTGATCGGATCGACCACGATGGCCGTCGGCGGCATCATCGCGTTCGTCCTCGACAACACCGTCCGCGGGACCCGCGACGAACGCGGCCTCACCCAGTGGGAGCAACTCGCCGAAGACGAAGAGGAGTTCGTCACGTTCTTCGAGTCGATGCGCTCCTCGGACGAGCCCACTCCCGTCGACAGAGCCGACTAACCCAACCGCGACCCCTCCTCGCTGGGAAAGTTTGATAACGAGTCCCCCATCAGTGCCGGTAATGCCGAACCGAAACGGTCTCGACCTCGAGACGGGCGAACGTCTCCATTACCGCGGCGGGCTCCGGGACGGCGACGAAATCGCGGTGACCGACCGTCGCGTCCTCCTCGTGCGGACCGACGAGGTCACGAGCGTCCCCTACACCAACGTCAGCGAAGTTACCCACGAGTGGATCGACTGGCTGCTGGTCATCATGAGCCTCGCACTCGCGGCGTTCGGCGTCTACTCGGTGTCGGAGAACGCCCTCGTCGGGCTCGGACTGACGGCGTTCGGTCTCTGGAGCGTCTATCGAACCTACCGCGACCGGGACCGGATCCGCATTCACACCCACAGCCAGGCGAAACCGATCGACGTCTATCCGGAAGACGTCGACCGACTCTACGACGAACTCGAGCCGGCGATCGAGGCGGTCAAGGAGGACCGCGAGCCGGACGAGCACGGCGAGCACGGTGAGCGCGGTGAGCGCGGCGAGCCGACGTCCTGAGCACGCTATCCCGTCATCCCGGCACCTCGTCCTCGCGTCATCTCGCCCCATCGTCACGCCATAACAAACTCTTTCTCGGATCAGGTCGAACGTCCCCGTCATGTCCGACGACGAGAACGACGACCGCGACGACCACAGTCACGCGGATCTCCTGTCCCTCGAGGACGCGATCGACCGGTCGCTCGCTCGCCGCGACGCCCTTCTCGAGGATCGCCCGGCGACGACCGTTCCGCTCGAGCGAATCGCCGGCCGGATCCTTGCCGAGGACGTGGTCGCCGACGCCGACCGGCCGGCGACCGACCGGGCGACGATGGACGGCTACGCGTACGCGGCCGCCGACGCCGAGGCGGGACCGCTCGAGGTCGTCGACCCTGCCGTCTACCCCGAGAGCGAACCGCCCGCGCTCGAGCCCGGTCAGGCGGTCGAGATCGCGACCGGCGCACCGCTCCCCGAGCGGGCCGACACGGTCGTCAAACGGGAGGACGCCGTTCTCGAGGACGGCCGTCTGGACGGCCCCGACCTGGCTCCCGGCACCTACGTCTACGAGCGGGGGTCGAACCTCGCGGCGGGTGAGCGCCTCTACGCGGCCGGCGACCGACTCGACGCCGCCGACGCGATCCTGTTGCGGGACCTCGGCCGCGAGTCGGTCGCGGTCGCGGACCCGCTTTCGATCGGCGTACAGGCCACCGGGACCGAGATCCACGAGGGGAAACACACGGATCTGGACTCGCCGATGCTGTGCAACCTCCTCCGGGCGTGGGGCCACGACCCCGACTACGAGGGATCGGTACCGGACGAGGGCGACCGCGTCCGGGAACGGATCGACGACCTCGCCGGCGACCACGACGTCGTCGTCACGACCGGCGGAACGAGCGTCGGCGAGAAAGACCACGTGATCGACGCGCTCGCGTCGCTCGGCGAGGTCGACTTCCACCGGGTTCGGCTGCGTCCCGGGAAACCGATCGCGATCGCGTCCCTCCCCGACCACGACGCCGTCGCCGTCGCAGTCCCCGGGAAGCCGATCGGCGCGTACGTCAGTACGGCGCTGGTCGCCCGGCCCCTTTTCACCGGCGAACGGCGGCCGGCGACCCTCGAGCGGACGTTCGGCGCGGACGTCGGCCTCGGACCTGCGGGGTTCACGTACGCGATCCCGGTCACTCTCGACCCCGATGGCAAGGAAGCGAACCCGCTCGGCCACGCCGACTCCCCGCTGTCTGTCTACGAGGAGACGTTCGATCCGAGCGTGCTCTCCTCGAGCACCCGGGCGGCGAGCGCGGACGGGTTCGTGCTCACGACCGACCCGCTCGAGGCCGGCGAGCGGGTCGACGTGGTGCCGACGACCGCCCTCGAGTGACCAGGGGGTGACGATAGGAAAGTTTTTGACGCGACGACTGGATTGTCATGGCACCGCATGACAGACAGCGATCGGATTCTCGATGGCATTAGAGTCGTCGATCTCACGACGTTCGTCACCGGCGGGTTCTGTTCGCTGATGCTGGCGAACCAGGGTGCCGACGTCGTCAAGGTCGAACGACCCGGCGCGGGGGACGACAACCGACACTCCGGACCGCCCTTCATCGACGGCGAGTCGCCGTACTTCTGGACGGTCAACTACGGGAAGAAGAGCGTCGAACTGAACCTCAAGAGCGAGGCCGGCCGGGAGGCGCTGTACGACCTCGTGAGCGAGGCCGACGTCTTCCTGCAGAACTACCGCCCCGGAACCGCGGAACGACTCGACGTCGACGAGGAGACGATCCGCTCGCACAACGAGGACATCGTCTACTGTGCGATTTCGGCGTTCGGCCAGACCGGTCCGTGGCGGGAACGGCCCGGCTACGACCTGATGATCCAGGGGATGAGCGGCATCATGAGCGTCACCGGTGAGGAGGACGGCAGACCAGTGAAGGTCGGACTTCCGATGACCGACCTCATCACCGCGATGTGGGCCGCGTTCGGGATCTCGAACGCGCTCTACCGCCGCGAGTTGACCGGCGAGGGCGAGTACATCGACCTCGGGATGTTAGACGCCACCCTCCCGTGGCTGACCAAGCAGGCCGGAAAGGTGTTCGCCGGCGAGTCACCCTCCCGGATGGGGACGAAAGACCCCGTCCTCGCGCCCTACCAGACGTTCGAGACCGCCGACGGCTACATCAACGTCGCCTGTCTCAACCAGAAGCTCTGGCGGACGTTCTGCGAGGCGATCGACCGGCCGGAACTGGCCGACGACGAGCGCTTCGAGACCAACGGCGACCGCGTCGAGCACATGGACGAACTCGAGGCGGAACTCGAGGAGCGACTGCGCGAGTTGACGACCGACGAGTGGATGACGCTGCTCGTCGAGGACGCCGGGGTTCCAGCAGGCCCCGTCTACGAGGTCGAGGACGCCCTCTACAACGAACAGACCGAGGCCCGCGGGACCACGACGACGATCGAGGACCCCGAGCGCGGCGAGATTCCCGTCGTCGAACACCCGCTCAACTACGACCGGGCCGACAGCGGCTTCGAGTCGCCGCCGCCGCAACTGGGCGAGCACAACCGCAGCGTCTTCGCCGACCTCGGGTACGACGAGGACGAACTCGACGCCCTCGAGGAGCGGGGCGCGTTCGGCGATTCGGCATGACCGACGTCGGCGTCGCGGGAGCGGGGATGACGGCGTTCGAATCCGAGAGCGACGCCGGGGCGCTCGAACTCGCCGAACGGGCGGCCTGGCGCGCCCTCGACGACGCCGGGGACGTCGCGCCCGGGGACGTGACCTCGGTCCACGTCGGGAACATGGCCGCCGAGGCGTTCGACGAGCGAACCGGCCTCGAGAACGCGCTCTGTGGCGCGCTCGGCGTCGACGGCGCGACGGCGGACCGGATCGAGAATACGAGTGCGAGCGGGGCCAGCGCCGTCCTCCGGGCGGTCGACGCCGTCCGGGCCGGACGGTCGTCGGTCGCGCTGGTCGTCGGCGTCGAGACGATGTCGGCGGTCGACACCGACGATGCGACCGAACTCATCAGCCGGCTGGTCCACGACCGCGAGTACGAGCAAGGGCTGACGCTGCCCTCGTTCGCCGGGCTGGCGGCCGACCGCTACCTCGAGACGACCGGCGCGGACGAGGACGCGCTGGCGGCCGTCGCGGTCAAGAACCACCGCAACGGGGCTGCAAACCCCTACGCGCAGTTCCAGCGGGAGATCACGGCCGAGGAGGCACGCTCGTCGCCGGCGGTCGCGGACCCGCTGCGACTCTACGACTGCTGTCCGACCAGCGACGGGGCCGCGGCGATCGTTCTCCGGGCCGGCGGGGACGACGACGTGGAACTCGCCGGCGTCGCGGGCGCGACGGGCACCCACGCCGTCGCCGAGCGACCGGACCCGCTCGCCATCGAGAGCGTCTCGCGGGCCGGCGACCGCGCGTTCGCCGATACCGGCCTCGAGCGCGAGGCCGTCGACGTCGCCTGCATCCACGACGCGTTCACCGTCCTCGAGTTGCTCGAACTCGAGGAGCTGGGGTTCTACGACGGCGGACGGGCGTGGGAAGCGACCCTCGAGGGCGAGACGGCGCTCGACGGCGACTTACCGGTCAACCCCGGCGGTGGGCTCAAGGCCCGCGGCCACCCGCTCGGCGCGACGGGGGTCGCACAACTCGTCGAACTGACCTGGCAACTGCGTGGCGACGCCGACGCCCGGCAGGTTGCGGGCCCCGAAACCGGACTCGCGCTCAACGTCGGCGGGTTCGGCAACAACGCGATCTGTACGCTGCTCGAGGCGCGCTGACGGCCGAACGAAACCGCGGAGAGGCCACGAACGCGAGCGGAATCCAGCCACCGGACCACGAACGATGACCACGACGAATTCGAACTCACGATCGAAGACTGCGACAGGAACAGGGAACGAAACACAGCCCCCACGGGACGTCTCGACCGATCGCGCGTTCGCCTGTCCCGCCTGCGACCACCGCTGGTACTACACCCGCGACCGGTGCAGCGAGTGCGGGTCGGAGAGGATCGACACCTACCGCCTCGAGACGGGGGAGGTGCTCGCGACCACGACGGTCCACGCCACCCCGCCGAACGTTCGCTCACCGAACCGGCTCGGGCTCGTCCGGTTCGACGGCGTTTCCCTCGTCGCCCAGCTCGAGGGGGACGTGTCGACCGGCGACGACGTTCGCTTCGGCGAGTGTACCGTCCTCCGGGGGAACGGGGACGGGATTCCGGGTCGCCGGCTCGAGCCGATGGAACCGGCCGACTCGGCGGAGTGAACCGAGAACGGCTGTCGGGACTCGAGGCGTCGTATCCGGGTTAGTTACCTACTGATTCGTTATATTTCTGGGTATGTAACAGACGAGGTATCATCTATTATTTCTGTTATTCGAGTCGCGTCGATCGCTCCGTTACTGGTCCGAAAATTTCCCTATAGCACCCTCAAGTCCCTCTACAGAGATATTAGGCCCCGAAATAGGGCGAGAATACCTATAGCACGCTTCGCTACCCGAAACCCGGATAACTTCCGTATATAGCCCCTCGAAATCTCATTTCGGGATTACTCGCCCGACATCGCCAATATATATTTTATCTGAGTATTCCCAGACATAGACTCGAATTAAAAAATATATGTCAGCAAATAGTTCTAGACGAGTAATCCAAAACCGGGACGATACGAGACCGAATCGACACCGGGACCCACCGCGTCGGACGACCGGGCGACTCGAGAGACGATTCCACGGGCACCCACGAAAAAAACGAGCGGTCGGTTCGAGTTCGCACGACAGCACCGCGGACGCGGCTACTCGTCGGCCATCGCGCCGTCGACGGTCAGTTCCACGGTGAAGTCCCGGCCGGTGGCCCCCTCCGGCGGGTTGAGGTACCCGATCGCGTACCCGGAGTAGGCGGTTCCGGCCTCGAGACTCACGTCGAAGGAGGCGACGGCGTCTGGTTCGCCGGCCGGCCGGATCGACAGGGAGTAATCGCCAGCGGGCACCGCGAGGTACTCCGTCTCCTCGCCGAAGGCGAGGTTCTCGAACAGCGGGTCCTCTCCGGCGTAGATGTCGACCGCCGGCGCGTCCGGCGACGCGTGGACTGCCCGGACGAGTGCCGAACCGGCATCGACCAGCACCTTGGGACGGAAGGTTCCGGGCTCGAGTTCACCGATCGCCGCGACGGTGTATATCGCGGAGCCGAACGTGACCTGGTCGTCGAACGCGACCGTGTCGGGATCGTCGGCCGCGGTGATCGTGACCTGATACGTGCCGGGGGCGATCTCGAGGTACGGCGAGACGTCCCCGTAGGCGACGTCGGCGAGGACCCGATCGCCCTCGACGTAGACGTCCACGTTCGGCGCGTCCGGCGAGAAGTGCGCGACGCGAACCGCCGCTTTCGGGGCTTTTCTCCGCCCCTCGTGATCGTCCTCGGTGGATCCTTTCCCCCCATCCGTCGGTCGTTCGTCGTCCTTGTGCTCTCCTCTGGCGAAGACGGTGCCGCTGGCGGCCGTGAGACCGCCCGCGACGCCGATCGTTTTGAGCGCTGCACGTCGTGATACGGGCATGATGCGACCGAGTAGGAGGACCGTGATTTGAAAAAGCCAGTAGTCAGTATGGCTGGTTGTTCCCTCGTTTCCCTGCGTTAGGGTCGGTAAACGCCGTTCGAGGGACAGCCAGCGGCGTCTCAATGGGGGACCGAACGGTTCGGGACGGTGAAACCCTGAATTCCGGCCCGTAACTTGCAAGTAACGGCTTCAAGCAACCCGTCGAGACGAGTAAGCTCACCGTACACGGGGGAAAGCCCCTGCTTCCGGCGGCTCCGTCCCGTGCTGTCGCCCCCGCCGGCCCGTGCTCGGCCAACGGTTATGGGAGCGGTCGTGATACTCGCGTTCATGTCCGAACAGCTCAAAAGCGCCCGCGACGATCTCGAGCAGGCGGAGAAGACGGCCGACGACGAGGTCCGGGAGGACATCCGCGAGACGGCGGACGCGTTCGCCGACTACGTCGTCGGGGACCACGCGCCCGACCACGCGGTTATGGACCAGCACCTCAACGACCTCCGACAGCTCAGCGAGCAGGTCGACGGCAACACCGAGGACCGACTCGAGAGCGCGCTCGAGGCGGCGGAGGAGTATCGAGAGGGGATCGACCAGGCCTGATTCCGCCGACGTTCAGTCACGGCGCGGGCTTCCGTGCAGTTACGTCGCCGAGTGCCGACCTCGCGAGAGCACGGGGTGAACTAGTCGAGTCGCTCGAGCACGGCATCTCTCTCGTAGGCCAGCGACAGCGACCGCGAGCGGCCGCGGCCGTCGACATCGGCGTACTCGGCCTCGATCAGGCCGAGCTGATCGAGTTTGTTGACGATCTCCGAATAGCGGGTGTAGCCCAGGCCGGTCCGCTCGTGGAACTCGTCGTAGACGTCGCCGGCCTGGTCACCGTCGTTGTGCGCGATGACCTCGAGCAGCGTCCGCTCGTTGTCGGTCAGTCCCGAGAGGCTGCGAGCGAGGTTGACGTACTTCGAGGTCTCGTAGGCGTCCTCGACGTCCTCCCGTTCGACGGTGCGGCTGGCCCGCATCTCGGCGTTCAACCCGGCCCGGCGCAGCAGGTCGATCCCGACCCGGAGGTCGCCGCTCTCGGCGGTGAGTTCGGCGACGTACTCGAGGGTATCCCGCGAGATGACGCCGTCGTGGAAGCCGCGTTCGACACGTTCTGCGAGGATGTCGACGATCTCGGGCTGGTCGTAGACGGGGAAGTAGACGTCCTCGGGCCGGAAGACGCTCTGGACCCGCGAGTCGAGTTCGTCGATGACGTCGAGGGCGGGGTCCGAGGAGACGACGATGACGCCGATCTTCGCGCCGGGATACTCCTCGTGGGCGCGCAACAGCGAGTACAGCGCGTCGGAGGCCTCGTTCTCGTAGAAGAGGTAGTTGACGTCGTCCAGGGCGACGACGAGTACCTTGTCCTCCTCGACGAGTTTCTCGGCGATCTGGCCGAACAGCTTCTTGAACGAGATGCCCGACGACGGCGGCTCGTACTCGAAGGTGCCCTCGAACAGCCGGGAGAACACCGAGTACCGCGTCGAGTTGACCTGGCAGTTGACGCGAATGGTGCGGACGTCGCTCGTCTGGGCGCCCACCTCGTCGAACAGCTTCTGGATCGCCGTCGTTTTCCCCGTCCCGGGCGGCCCCCGGACCATCACGTTCAGGGGCCGCGAGCCGCGGACGGCCGGGCGCAGGGCGTAGGTGAGACTCTCCATCTGGCCCTCGCGGTGTTTGAACGTCTCGGGGACGTAGTCGATTTCGAAGACGTGCTCGTCTCTAAACACGGATTCGTCCCACGACAACATCCCCTCCTCGGGGTCGTCTGCCATCACTTTCACCACGCTGTCGGAGCTACTTAGTTGTTCGCAGCGAACAGGTCAGCGGCGTTCGATCCGCTCCGTTTCGCGCTCGAGGTCGGCCGAGTCGATCCGGCCGCCGTGGACCATCCGCACGTGAGCCCGGACGAGACGGTCGATCTCCTCGTCGCTGCTCGAGCGCAACAGGAACTCGCAGTCGCCTTCCGAACACTCGAACTGGTAGGTCACACCGTACCAAGACGGTGATCGCGGGAACGGCTGGGCCTTGCGATCGACGGCCGCAGGGATCAGACCCCAGCCGATGCCATCGTGAGCGCGCCCGCACGTAGAATTACGGATCCCCGCCCGTTCTGTCCTGATATGGGAACTATCGACGTGGCCGACCTGCTTCCCGCCGAACGGCTCCGGACCGCGGCCCTCGAGGGCGAGATCACCCAGATCCATCGCGGCGACCCCCACGCGGCCGAGGGCGACACCTTCGAGATCGCGGACACGACGTTCGAGATCCGCGAGGTGACCGAGCGGCGACTCGGCGACCTCACCGACGAGGACGCCCGCGCGGAGGGGTCGCCGGACCTCGAGTCGTACAAACGACGGATCGAGCGCACCCACGATACGGAGTGGGACAACGAGGATACCGCCTACCTGCACCGGTTCGAACCGGTTTCGTAGGCCGCCCCCGGAAAATCAGGGTCAGCGTTGCTCGGGCGAGCCGGGTCGGGCGTCCCCGCTTCGATCGATCTCGACCCCGGTGATCTCGAAGCGTGCACCGCCGTCCTCGCCCGTCGTCGGGGAGATGGACCAGTCGTGACCGTGGACGATCCGCTGTACGATGTAGAGGCCGAACCCGGTGCCGTCGTCGCTCGTGGTGTACCCGCGACGGAACACCTCGTCGTCGGCGTCGTCCGCGTCGTCGGGAAGGCCGGGCCCGTCGTCCGCGACGTAGAAGCCGTCGGGAAGCGTGCCGACCGTGACGGTCACCGATTCCGTAGAGTCGGTATCAGCGTGTTCCACGGCGTTCCGAAAGAGGTTCTCGAGTAGCTGGCGGAGCCGTTCCCGATCCGCCTCGAGCACGGCCCCCTCGTCGACCGAGACGGCCAGGGTTGCCTCCTCCGTCGCGACCGTCTCCCAGGCGTCTTCGACCGTCTCCCGCAATGGGACCGGGACCGTCTCCTCGACGAGTTCCCCCTGGCGGGCGAGCGCGAGCAATTTCTCGACGAGCGAATCCATCCGCTCGAGGGCCTCGTCCATCTCCGCGAGGTGAGGCTGTGCGTTGTCGTTGGCCGCCGAGCGGGCCAGTTCCAGGCGCCCGCGGGCGACGGTCAACGGGTTCCGCAGGTCGTGGGAGACGACGCTAGCGAACTGCTCGAGTTCGCGCTCGTACTCCAGTCGGTCGAGCGCGGCGGCCGCGTGGGAAACCAGCAACTCGGCCAACTCGAGGTCCTCCGGGGAGAACGCCCCTGGCTCCTCCGAAGCGGCCTGGAAGACCCCGTGGTCGCCGATCGGGACGCTGAGTCCGGACTCGTAGGCGGCCTCGGGTTCGGCCTCCTCGACGCTCGAGAGTTCGTCGAACCGGGAGGACTCGCGGGTCCGGTAGGTCAGTCCCGAGATGCCCTCGTCGATGCTGCTCGTGGGCGTGACGCCGTCGTCCGGTAGTCCCGACGACTTCGCCCGGACGCGAAGCGTCTCGCCCTCGGCGAGCGTGATGATACAGGTATCGAACTCGAGAACGGTTTCGGCGGCGTCGACCGTCCGTCGGCAGACCTCGTCCGCGGAGTCGGCCGACTGGAGGTCGAACGCCACCTGGTGGAGTACCTGGATCGGGTGCTCCTCGTTCCCACCACCCCTGGTACGAGTCATCTCCCTGACGTTCCAGAACCACCGCATTAATTGTTCGATTCGCGGTAAGTCACACCGGTTGTTTACTCGACATGAAGTTAACGGCCGAAGTAGCGGCCCGAGCGGGGAACCGTCGCTCGAGGCGAGGGAGAAACGGGCCATCAGTACGCCGAAAGATCCGGCCCGACCGCGTCAGTCGAATTTCTCGAGCAGCCGATCGTAGAACTGCGGCTCGTGGACTCCCTCCGTACCGCCGTTGGTGGCCGCCTCGTCTGCCTCGGTCGCCAGTTTCTCGACGATCAGTTCCGGCGTCGACCGCGCGAGGTGGTCCTTGACCGGCGAGCGGTTCACCTCGAGTTCGCCGTCGACCAGTCCGACCGCCTCGATGCCGTCGACGGTCACGTCGTAGTCCGCCATCTCTCGAATCTCGCCCGCGAGGTGGGAGACGAAGACGGCCGTCGCGCCGTTCTCGACCAGGGCCTCGAGGATGCCCGCGATGATCTTCGCCGAGGCGCCGGGTTCGGTGATGCTCTCGAGTTCGTCGACCAGCACGAGCGATCCCTCGCCGCCACGGGCGAGGTCGGCGAACTCCCGGACCGTCGACTCGAACGCGCCGGCGTCCAGCGTCCCCTGGGTCTTGGCGTGGTAGTGGAGGTCGTCGAACCGCCGCAGGCGGGCGTCGTCTGCGGGTACCGGCAGCCCCATGTGGGCGAGCACGACGACGCTCGCGACCAGGTCAAGCGTGGAGGTCTTCCCGCCGCTGTTGACCCCCGACAGCAGGGCGACGCCCGAGACCTCGTAGTCGACCGGGTCGATCGCCTCGAGCGGTTCGTCGAGCAGGGGCGACTGGCCGCCGTCGATGGCGAACCCGGTCTCGGCCGCGTCCGCCGACTCGTCGGGGACGAATTCGGGCATGGTGCACGCGAAGTCGTCGGCGAACCTGGCGATCGCGAGTTCGACGTCCAACTCGAGGGCGTCCCTGACGAGTCGTCGGGCCGTCTCGCGCTGGTCGGCGAGGTCGGCCGCGAGTTCGCGCTTGAGCCGGCCGGCCCGACGCTCTTTCGCGGCGGTGAGTTCCTCCCGCAGCCGCGAGATCGCGTCCTCGTCGCGCTCGACGGGGAACGTCGGCTCGTCGCCGAACGCCCGGCGGGCGATCTCGGCCTCGCCCGGGTCGAGGTCCAGCGCGTCGATCAGGTTTTCGCGGGCGGTCTCGACCGCGTCGGCGTACTCGTCGGCCAGTTCCCGCGAGAGCAGCGAGTCGACGCCCGCGCCGCGCTCGACCAGCGAGAGCAGGTCCGACCCCTCGATGGTGACGTCCTCCTCCCGGATCGCCTCCCGGAGCCTGTCGTTGGCGACGCTTTCGGCCGTGCTCGCCGCCGCGTCGAGGTCGTCGACCGCCGTCGTCAGCCGGTCGAGTTCGTCGTCGCCGGCGACGGTGCCGTCCTCGTCGAGTCGCGCGAGGCCGTCCTCGAGGGCTGCGAGGTCCGTCTCGTCGTACTCGCCGTCGGAGCGGTCGGCGGCGCGATGAACGTCGATCGCGGCGCGGATACGCTCGCGGTTGCGCGCGAAGAAGGCCAGCGGGCGCTCGGGGACGATCTCCGCGGGATTCTCGAGGGCGTCCGGCCGGACCTGAACGTCGCCCTCGATGGTGACGCCCGCGAAGGACTCGTCGAGGGCGATCACCGTAGAGTAGCCGCGGGCGAGTTCGGCAAGCCCCTGGGCGTCTTCGACGACCTCGACGGAGAGTTCCGGGATCGCCTCGCGGGCCTCGCTGTAGCGCTCGGCGTCGGTCGTCGCCAGACACCGCTCGCGAACCCGGACGTCGCCCGGCTCCCGGAGGGGTTCGACGCCCTCGAGCGCCTCGAGCGCGTCGGGGTCGACCTCGCGCTCGAGGGCCTCGCCCGCGAACGACTGTACCTCCTCGATGCGCGAGCGGCGAGGACTGGGGTAGAAGGTCTCGACCCGCTGGGCAGCGTAGTCGGTGACGGTCCGCGCTTTCAACAGCGAGAGGACCTCACGGTAGATCTCCCGCGCGCGATCCGTGGCGAGGAACCCGCCGGGGTCGTCGTGTTCGGCGCGGATCGCCCCGCGTGCGATCCTGGCGGCCCGTCCCTGGCTGATCCCGGGCGCGGTCGCGATCGTCGCCACGTCGCCCGCCCGCAGCGCGCGCTCGGGATCGTCCAGTTCCGACAGGGCCCGGGCGGTCTTCTCCCCGACACCCGGGATCGACTCGAGGTCCATCGTTCTCGTCGGTCGTATCAAACCGGAGCGAGAAAAAGATCCCGCCCGCCCTTTTTGCCGGCCGACGTGTTACCAGCCGGCATGCCAGTGGGCGCGCTCGAGTACCACGAACGGACGAAACACTCCCCACGGAGCGTCCGTGCCGCCGGTCCCGGACTGGATTTCGAGAACAAGCCCCGTCCGTACAAGGTCTACACGGACCGCCCGACGGAGCCGCTCGCCGAGCGGATTCGACCGCCCCAACAGCCCGCGCTCGCGGCGATCGCGGAGCCGACGCCGGACGGGTGGCGGGCGGTCGTCGACGACCCTGCTGACGACGCTCGAGTCGGCCCGGACCGCGAGACGGTCACGACCTGCTGTTACTACGCGGCCGGGATCACCAAGGAGATCGCGCTCCGCGACCGGACGAAACCCTTCCGCGCGGCGGCGACGACGGGCGCGCTGTATCACGTCGACCTGTACGTCGTCTGTGGCGACCTCGAGGGAACCGGGCGCGCGGGCGCGGTCCCGCGGGGCCTCCCGGCCGGCGTCTACCACTTCGACCCGCGGACGTGCTCGCTGGACGTCCTCCGCGAGGGCGACTATCGGGGCGCCCTCGCCGCGGCGAGCGGGGACGACGCCGTCGCCGACGCCCCGCTGTCGGTCGTCGCGACGTCGACCTGGTGGCGCAACGCCTGGAAGTACGAGGACCGGACCTTCCGCCACGCCTTCTGGGACTCGGGAACGACCCTCGCGAACCTGCTTGCCGTCGCCCACGCGCTCGACTACCGCGCCGAGGTCGTCGCCGGCTTCGCCGACCGGCCCGTCGCCGAGTTGCTCGGCGTCGATCCGGACCGGGAGGCCCCGCTCGAGATCGTGCCGATCGGAACCGGCGACGCCGCACCCGCTGCGCCCGCCCTCGAGCCGATCGATCCCGAGACCGAACCGCTCTCGCCGAACGAGCGGGAGTTTCCCCTGATTCAGGAGGCCTGGCGGGCCGGAACGCTCGAGGACGGCGACGACGCCCGGGCGTGGCGCGAAACCGGTCCGGCGGAGCCGATCGGCACCCGCGAGCCCGGCGACGGCGATCGGATCCCGCTCGAGCCTGTCGACGCCGAGACGGCCTCGAGTCGCCCCCTTCACCGGACGATTCGCCGGCGCGGCTCCTGTCGCGAGTACGAGCGCGAGCCGATCAGTTTCCGCAAGCTCTCGACGGTCCTCGACCGGGCCGTTCGGGGCGTGCCGATGGACGTGCGTCGCGAGTCCTCGACTCCCCGAACGGGAACGGCGGGAGCCGGGCGGAACGGGGATCCCGACGAAGCGAGCGGAGACACCGCGAGCGCAGAGCGACACGCGCGCCGCGGGGCCGACCCGCCGCTGTCGTTCGTCGACGCCTACCTGGTCGTCAACGCCGTCGACGGGCTCCCGTCCGGCGCGTACCACTACCACCCCAGGGCGGGCGAACTCGAGTTACTCCGGGCCGGCGAGTTCCGCCAAGAGGCGGCCCACCTCGCGCTGGATCAGCCCCTCGGCGGCGACGCCGCGGTCTGTCTCGCCTTCCTGACCGATCTCGAGGAGGTCGTCGACGCCTTCGGGGACCGCGGCTACCGGGTGGCCCAACTCGAGGCAGCCCTGACCGCCGGGCGGCTCTACCTCGGCACCTACGCCCACCGCCGCCTCGGCGGGACGGGTCTGACGTTCTACGACGACGTAGTCTCGGACTTCTTCGCGCCGCGGGCGACGGAACAGACGCCGGCGTTCTTCTACACGATGGGACGCCCGGCCTGAACCATCCGTGGGGGCTATCGTCGAGAGTCGCCGCTCGCGACGACCCTTGCGCGCTCCGGGCGCGCCGTTATCCCCCCGACTCCGCAAGGACGGGTATGCCACTCAAGAAACTCCTCGGCTCGAAAGCGACGCGCTCTCTGACGGTCGTCTCGGTGCTCAACGAGGCGAAGCGCGCGTTCACCCGGGGCAAACGTACGCGTGGGGTCTTGCTGCTCGGGGTCGCCGTACTCGCCTGGAAGTGGACGATGCTCGGCCTGGCAGCCCAGGGAATCCTCAAACTGCTCCGGGGCGGACGCACCTCGAGCGCCTCCCCGTCGTAGCGCCGTCAGTCGCCGAAATCAGCGTCGTCGAAGTGCTCGTTCGCGAGTTCGTCGATCAGGTCCTCGACCTCGTCGGCTTTCCGGGCGTCCAGATCCTCGACAGCGCCGACGCCGCGCCCGCCGCTTTTGGCCGTGCGGAGCGCGTTCCTGTTCAGGTTACCGTCCTGATCGACCACCGGGAGCTTCAGGTCCGTGAAGTTCTCCGGCGGGAACCCCGACGCCGACAGCAGGAAGCTATCGGCGACCTCGCCTAGGTCGTCGGTGTCGAACTCCTCGAGCTGCGGATCGTCCCACTCCCCGGTCGTGGTTCCCGAAAGCTGGGGTTCGTGGAGTTCGTAGTCGGGCACGGGTGGAGCCAGTACGGCGCGGGAAATTTCGGTTCAACCTGCGTCCGCAACGGGCGAGGACGTCAGCAGGTCAGTCCGCCACGGCTGCCTCGAGCGCGGCCGCCCCCTCGAGCACCGTCGCGTCGTCGAACCGCGACCCCACGAGCATGAGGCCGACAGGGAGCCCGTCGACGGTCCCGACCGGGACGCTGATCGCCGGGTGGCCCGAGCGGTTGAACGGCGCGGTGTTGGCCGGGACGAGGTCCTGGCGCATCCGATCGTACTGGTCGCGATCCGGATCCAGTTCGGGTGCCGTCCGCAGCGTCGTCGGCATCGCGAGCAGGTCCCGCTCCTCGAGCAGGGCGTCGTACCGCTCGGTGAGTTCCACCGTGAGGTTCATCCCGGCCGCGTAGTACCGCGAGTGGTAGGCGTCGTTGGCGTAGGCACCCATCAGCAGGATGAGCTTCAACTGCGCCGGGAAGTCGTCGGCCTGCGCCCGGCGGAACTTCCCGAAGGCGTCGACCCAGGAGGTGTTGTACCAGCCCTTCCAGCCGTGGCCCAGCCCCTCGCCGATCATCGCGTCGAGCAGCCCCTCGCCCGTACAGACGGTGTGGATGTCGTCGGCGTCGAGGTGCATCGGTTCGGAGACGGTCTCGACGGCGGCCCCCTCGTCCTCGAGCGCGTCGATCCCGGCCCGGACACGCTCGAGCACGCCCTCGTCGGCTTCGGGGCGGTCGAACCCCTCCTCGAGGACGCCGATCGAGAGGTCCGCGGCGTCGCCGGGAAGCCCCTCGTGGTACTCCTCGACGGGGACCGACGACGGCTCGCGGAGGTGGCTCTCGTTGCTGCCGGCGATCACCGAGAGCACGCGCGCGACGGTCTCGACGTCCGGTCCCATCGGTCCCGGGTGGTCGATCGCGTGCTCGAGGCCGATACACCCCGTGTAAGGGACGAGTTCGTAGGTCGGTTTGTGGCCGACGACACCACAGAGCGCGGCCGGGATCCGAACGCTGCCGCCCTGGTCGGAGCCGATCGCGGCGTCGGCCTCGTCGGTCGCGACGACGACCGCGCTGCCGCCGCTGGAGCCGCCCGCGAGGTACTCGCCTGTCTCCCCGTCGCCGTGCGGATTCGTGATCGGGCCGAAGGTGCTGTGACCCGTCCGGGTCACGGCCATGTCGTCCATGTTCGTCTTCCCGACGACCGTCGCCCCGGCCTCGAGCAGTCGCGTGACGACCGTCGCGTCGACGTCGGGGACGTAGCCCTCGACGACGGCGGAGCCACAGGTCAGTTCGACGCCCGCGACGCAGACGTTGTCCTTGATCGCGACGTCCAGCCCCGACAGGGGACCGTCCGCGTCGCCCGCGACGTAACAGCGCGTCACCCAGGCGTTGTGGGGATTCTCCTCGGCCGGGGGACGTCTCCCTGCCGTCCGCTCGCGGCGCTCCCGCCCGCCGAGGCGGGGCTCCGGGTCGTACGATCGGACCGTCTCGTAGGCTTCGACTCGCTTCTCGGCCATCTCCCGGAAAAATTCGAGTTCTTCGTCGGTCAACTCGAGGTGCATGGCGGCACCGAGTTCGCGAAGGTCGTCCGTCGTCGGCGGTCGGATCGGCATGTCGGAACCGTCACGACCTCACGGGAAGTCGTTATTCGACGGGATCGTGACGGTCGCTGCGGTTGATGGGTATTCGAAGACCGGCGTTCCGAACCGAAAGCGCCCGAGTCGGCCGCGATCCCTTATAAACGGTCGTCGAGGGCAGGCTCCACCGCTTTGTCGCCCATCGAGGTAGGGTCGGCTGATGAGCCACATCGACGATGCCGAGGTCGACGCTGACGCCGACACCGACGAGATCAGATCCCTCGAGATGCGGGCAGTCACGGACCTCTTCGAGGAGATGGAGTTCCCGGTCACAACCGAGGACGTGATCGCGGAGTTCGGCGACGTCGAGGTCAGCTATCCGCGCGAATCGGACCCGCTGCGGACGATCCTCGAAACGTCGGGGTTCGAGACCTACGCGACGCCCGACGACCTGCGGCTCGCAGTCTTCAACGGCGTCAGGCGGGACGCGGTCGGGCGACCCCGGTACAGCGACCGCGGCGACAGCCCCCACGACACGGACGAGTTCGTCCGGATGCAACAGTCGTTCTGAACCGAGAGAGACCCGCACGAGCATGAGCACGAGCACGACGCCGCACGACGCGCTCGCGACACGCCTCGAACGGCTCTATTACGTCGAACGGACGCTCCGCTCGGAGCTCGAGACGCTGTCGACCGACGTCGCGATCGACTCGCTGGACGACCTGCGCGAACTGGAGTGTCGCGAGCAACTCCAGTACGCGATCGACCAGCACCGCGAGGAGACCGAGCGCCACATCGGTCGGATCGAGCGCGCGTTCGACGCCCTCGGGGTCGAGCCCGACACGCGGCCCGTTCCCGAACTGGACGGCCTGCTCGCGGACAAGGAGAAGTTCAACAACGTCGTCCTGAACGACGAAGTCCGGCCGCTGTACTACGTCGAAACGACGCTGAAACTCGAGGCGATCGAGTGTACCGCCTACGAGTCGGCGCTCACGGTCGCGAACGCCATCGACGGCGATTCGGACGGTGACGTCGACGTCGACATCGACGTCGAGGCCATCGTCGACGCGCTCGGGGAGAACTACCGTGACGAGTGCGAGGTCCGCGCGGAGATCGAGGCGATCGCCGAGAGCGACGCCCACGAGGCGCTGCTCGAGGCGAGCGTGATCTCCGGCGGCGATCCGGCCTCGCTCGATCGCCCGCGGTGATCGACGTCGACGACAGCGACGACGACCGCGCCACCGAGACCGACCACGTTATGCCACGCGATCCATCATGAACGTCGAGACCATCGAGGACCTGTTCGGATACCAGCTACAGCACGCCTACTACGCCGAGCGTACCCAGGTCGAACTGCTCGAGGAACTCGCCGCCGACTGCGACGACCGCGACCTCGAGTCGTCCCTCCGCGAGCACCGCGAGGAGACCCGCGAGCACGTCGACCGCCTCGAGGACGTCTTCGCAGCCCTTGGCCGCCAACCCAGGGCGAGTCGGGCCCGGACCGTCGACGGGCTCGCGGAGGCCCACCGGAACCAGGGCGACGGGCCCGAACAGGAACCCGCCCCGTCCGTCCTCGAGACCGCGCTGCTCGCCGAACGGTTCGAGATCCGGACGTACGAGACATTGGTGACGCTGGCCGGCCGACTCGCCTACGCGGACGACGTCGTCGAACCCCTCGAAGCGACCCTCGCCGAGGAACGGGAGATGCGACGGACGCTAGAAGAACGCGATCGGATACCGTCGGTCGCCGATGCATCGAGCCCCGAGAAGGCCTGACCAGCGCACCGACGGTCCATACGGACGACGAACGGAACGACGAACCGAGAATCCGCGAACTGACGGACGACGAATCGCCGCAGACGAACGACGAACGACGAACGACGAACGAGCCGACCGGACGGCGGTCGCGCCGATGCCACACCCCACCGATGAAAACGAGTCTCGAGGCCGAGTACTGGGTCGTCGACGCCGACGGGAACCTCGCGTCGGCCGACGGTCTCGTCGAGTCGCCGCGGGAACGGGAGCGGGAGCGCCGCCGATCGGCCGCCAGCGCCGCCGCCGGCGCTGGAGCGCCACGCGTCACGGTGACGACGCCCCTCGAGTCACCGTCGGACCTGGCCGCGACGTTCACCGCCGAACTCGAGGCCGTCCGTTCGCGCGCCGCCGACCGCGAGCGCCGACTCGTTCCGCTGGGGACGACGATCAACGCCGCGGACGACGCCGTCGGGGAGCCGAGCGAGCGCGAGCGGATACGGCGGGCCGTCGCCGGTCGGGACATCTGCGGGAACCGCTGTGCCGGCACACGGGTCCGGATCGACCTCGACCCCGGGCGGGAGACGGGGCGGGCCGTCGACCGGCTCAACGCGCTCGTCGCCCTCGAGCCGGCGCTGGCACTGGTCAACTCCGCGCCGTACGTGCGCGGCGAGCGCGTCGCGAGCGGTGCCCGTACCTACTGTCAGCGGACCGCGTTCTACGACGCGTGGTCGCCGGACGATCCCGAGCGGGATCGGGATCCGGATCCGGATCCGGATCGGATCCGGATCCGGTTCGGGACCGGAATCGGGATCGGGATCGGAGGCGACGGCGGGGACGCCCCTGGGGATACGTCGACACCCTCGAGGAGTGGCGGGAACGGCTCGAGAACTGGGGCGACTCCCTCGCGACCGCGGCGACGGCGAACGGCATCGACGAGCAGGCCCTCGAGGCGTTCTCCCCGGCCGACCTCCTCCCGTCGCCGATCCGTCTGCACGACGATGCGGGGCTGCTCCCGCCCTCGCTCCTCGAGTGGCGCGCGCCCGACACCGCGTTGCCGAGCCAGCTCCTCCGGCTGGTTCGCGACCTCGAGGAGGTGGTGACGCGGGTCGATCGGGCGGGGGTCCGAACCCGCGGCAACCGCGAAATCGCCGACGGTGACGGCCGCGGAGTTGCGGACGACGAGCGGATCGCCCTTCCAGGGCCCAGGACGCTCGCCGACCTTGCGGAGGCGGCGGTCCGGGACGGCCTGGCGAACCGAGGCGTCGCGGACTACCTCGAGTGGGCCGGCTTCTCGGTCGACGACTATCACCCGATTTCGCGGCGGATCGACGGCCGTCAGTACGCGACGGCGGGCGACGCACGGGATCTGCGCCTCGAGTACGCGGCTCGGCTCGAGGAGGATCTCGATAATCTTCTCGAGTCTGGATCGGGGTCAGGGTCGGGATCGGAGTCGGTCGACCCCTGACTCGACAGCTTCAGACGGGTTACTGTCCGTCAGTTCCGGCGCATCCGCGACCCGAGCAGCGGTTGCGCCGGTACATCGGTACAGGGATCCGTATCAGACGAGACCGGTGAGGAAGGCCAGCCCCATCCCGACGAGTGCGACGGCCGTGATCGCCGGCAGGTGCGGCGTGATCCGCTCGACACGCTCGCGGTGGCGTTCGTAGCCGGCGATCAACAGCAGCGTCGGGACGACGATCGCGACGATGACCGCCAGCGAGTACAGAAGCATCAACTCGAGGCAAAACGGGGTGCCGACACAGATCGCCAGGATCTGGATCGGCTCCTCGTGAGCGAACCCGAGCAAGAGTGCGGTGGTGCCAAGCGCCGCGAGGCCGCGTTCGGCGTGTTCCTCGCTCAGGTGCTGGTGGCCGCCGCCGGGGAAGCGAGCGCGGAGTCGCTCGAGGACGCCGGAGCGGGAATCGGAGTCGGCTGTGTCCATGGTGGGCGCGTCGCTTCCCCCGTCGGTGTGGTGATCGTGCGGGTGATCGGTTTCGTCCTCGTGCTCGTGCTCGTGCTCGTGGGTGTGACCGTGATCGTGAGCGTCGTGCGAACGTTCTCCGTCGTGGTCGGCGGGGTCGTGCCCATGGTCGTGCTCGTGCCCATGGTCGTGGTCATGGTCCTCATGATCGTGTACGTGCCCGTGGCCGTGTCCACCGTGGCGGTACTCGTGTATCCCCAGCAGGATCAGCAACACGCCGGCGACCTGTTCGAGCCACGGCCCCTCGGCGAACGCGGCGAACGAACTGAACCCGTAGTACGCCGCCACGAGGACGACGCTGCTGATCAGGTGGCCGACGCCGAGGACCAGCGCCGCGAAGAGGCCGTACAGCAGCCGCCGGTTCCGGTTCAACGCGTACATCGCCGCGATCGGCCACCCGTGGTCGGGCAACACGCCGTGGACGAAACCGATAGCAATCACGCCGATGACGACGCCGATCTCCATGGTCGTTCGGGAGGACGCCGGCGGTAAACAGGTTGTTATGAACGCACTCGAGCCACCGTATTACCTGTATTAGTCGTTACTAGCTCCGGGACGAGAACTGCTAGACCCGCACCGATCAGTTCCCGTCACCGTACTCGTATTCCGCCTCGGGATCGTCGACGCCCTCGGTTCGCGAGCCGACCCAGGCCCCGAGCGCGAGCCCGTAGACGAGATGGCCCGCGTGAAACAGCGCGAGTTCGTCGTTATCGAGGCGGATATCGAGCAGTTCGCGCAGCATAACCTGCGAGCCGAACGCCGACAGGGCCATCCCGTAGACCGACCCCCAGACGATCCCCCGCTGCTCGGGTTCGATCGATCGTTCGGCGTCCTGCAGGGCGAAGAGTCCGCCGAAGAGTGCGCCGGCCTGCATCCCGTAGGCGAAGTGGAGGACGAGCCCGATCACCGGGTGATCGTCGGGATCCTCGCCGGAGACGTACTGTGACCAGAAGTTCGCCGACGGCGGCAGCGACCGCAGGATCGGGAGTCGAAACGCCGTCATGATCAGCGTCGCGACGAACCCCGCCTGGAGGCCGCGCCCGGCGGCGTAGACGGCGTGCTCGAGCCGCGATCGGTCGTCGCTTTCCTCGGTCCGGCCGCTCGTCTCTTCGGCCGGACGGAGCTGGCGTATTCGATCGGAGACGGACGCCGAAATGGAACTCGACATAGTGGTCTCGGGGCGGGCTACCATCGGCGACGACTTAACGGACTGGCAGGAGGGTGACTGCAGTTCGTGACCGGCGCCTCGAGCGGGGCACCGACGTCGTCCTCCTCGACGACAACGCGTTTTTGCCCGTCCGGTGCGAACGCGGGTCCATGACACTCGAGGCCGCGGTCGAAGCGAAACTCGAGGCCGCGCGGGACGACCTCGCGAGCCGTGACGGGGTCCTGATCGCCTTCTCCGGTGGCGTCGACTCGAGCGTGGTGGCTGCGATCGCCAACGACGCCCTGGGCGAGGACGCCGTCGCCTGCACCGCCCGCAGCGAAACGCTTCCCGAGGCCGAACTCGAGGAGGCCCGGCGAGTCGCCGACGAGATCGGAATCCGCCACGAGGTCGTCTCCTTCTCGGAACTCGAGAGCGAGGACTTCGTCGAGAACGACGACGACCGGTGCTACCACTGCCGGACGATGCGGCTGGGCGAGATGGAGGCGACAGCCCGGAAACTGGGGCTGGGCACGGTCTGTGACGGCACCAACGCCGACGATCCCGGTGCCGGCCACCGGCCGGGACTGCAGGCCGTGGAAGAACTCGACATCCACTCCCCCCTGCTGGCACACGACATCGGGAAAGCGGAGGTGCGGGCGATCGCCGACCACTACGGTCTGTCGGTCGCCGACAAGCCCTCGATGGCCTGTCTCTCCTCCCGGATCCCGACCGGCCTCGAGGTCACCGAGGAACGGCTCACCCGGGTCGAGCGGGCCGAGGCCCTGCTGCGACAGTGGGGATTCGAACAGTTCCGCGTGCGCGACCACGACGGCCTCGCCCGGATCGAGGTCGCACCGGACGAACTCGAGCGCGCGCTCACCGTGGAGTTCGCCGAGACCGTCCGCGAGGAACTGTCCGAGATCGGATTCGACCACGTCACGCTCGACCTCCACGGCTACCGGACCGGCAGCGTCAGCCCGGACGGTGACGACCCGGTCGTCGAGGACGTCTTCGCGGCGGAGTCCGAAGGGGACGACTGACCTGCGGGCGGGACGATCCGAGGGTGCTCGCGTCGAATCGGAGGGAACGCGCAGAATAATCGAACGAACGTCTACTAACTCCGGAAGATTGGGCCGAGAAGAACGTAATAACGAGTGTTTTACGATTCCTGTCGGGTAATATTGCGCAATCCGATACGAACGTATCACTATCGCTGGTAGGAGATGTCGATGGACGCCACCGGCGATGCACCGGACGGCTGGACGGTGGAAACCCGACGAACCTACACGCCTGCCGAAACCGACCGCGAACTCACCTACCTGACCTACCGCCACGACTCCGGCGACCTCCGGGTGAAGGTCGCGCCCGCCGCGCTCGACGGCGACGACCACCCCGGCTACGCGCTCCGCGCGACGCAGTACCCCGGCCTCGAGCTCGCCGAGACGACCCGCGTCCGGACCGTCCTCACGTTCGACCGCTGTGACCGGATCGCCAGCCAGTTCATGCAACTGTTCTCCGCGCGGTACGACGGCCCGGGAACGCTCGAGGACGCGTTCGAGTACGCGAGCGAACGGACGCGACCCCACCGCTGATCGCCCGGCAGGCGCCACAGTCGGGACAGTCGTCGAACGCTGAGAGTCCGGATAACCGTCGGTTTCCAATACCAAGAGGTTTTTACTCGGTCCTGAGTTAAGATTATTCGATGATGTGGCAAGACCTCGTCTTTCTGGCAGGCAGCACCCTCTCGATCGTCTTTCTCGCGCCGACGATCCGCAACGCGACCGCTCGGGTCCCGCTGGGCTCGAGCGTTCCCTCGATGACGATCGGGGCGATCTACGCGGGTACCTACGCGACCATGGGAATGACCTTCTCGGCGGCCGGGTCGATCGGCGTCGCGGTCATGTGGTCACTAATCGCCAGTTACCGCGCTCCGACCGAGGAGACCGGGCTTCGGAACATCGCGTACTTTTACGCCGGACAACTCCGGCGAGGGAAGCGACTCGCGAGCGACGCGGTCGATTCGAACGACGCTCGCATCGACTACGAACAGTCGGCCGACTGATTTTCCTCGAGAGGCGACGCGGTATCCGTCGAGCGGCAGGACGGCTGCCGGTAGTCCGAGTAACAATTCGTTCCCCGTTCCCCGTTCCGCGTTCCCCGTTCCGCGTTCCCCGTTCCCCGTTCCCCGTTCCCCGTTCCCCGTTCCCCGTTCCGCGTTCCCCGTTCCGCGTTCCCCGTTCCCCGTTCCCCGTTCCCCGTTCCGCGTTCCGCGTTCCCCGTTCCCCGTTCCCCGTTCCCCGTTCCGCGTTCCCCGTTCCGCGTTCCCCGTTCCCCGTTCCCCGTTCCCCGTTCCGCGTTCCGCGTTCCCCGTTCCCCGTTCCCCGTTCCCCGTTCCGCGTTCCCCGTTCCGCGTTCCCCGTTCCCCGTTCCCCGTTCCCCGTTCCATCCCCGGAATGGGTTCTCCGACAGTACGGACCAGTCGAAATCGCCACCGGTTCAACCGCAGGGCAGACAGTGACACCCCTCGGTCGGTACACCAGCCCGGATCAACCCTCGAGTTCGAGCCGTGTCTTCACGTTCTCGAGCATCGTTCGCAGTTCGCGTTCGTTGTACCGTCGAACGAACGGGTCGGCGACCGTCGAGAGGACGGCGCCCGGAACGTCGTAGCGACCGGTGTAGGTCAACCGCGTCCCGTCCTCCGTCGATTCGAACTCGAGATCGATCTCGCCGTCGAGGGGACCGCGCATGTCGAAGGTCATGCGCTCGTTCTCCTTCGCGACGGTCTGGACCAGTTCGCCGTCGACGCCGACCCCCGCCATCTCGTAGGTGAACGCGAGTCTCTTGCCGCCGTTCTCGAGCGGTTCGACGTCCCGAACGTCCGAGAGGCTCGGCGTTACCTCGGCGTGGTTGTACGGGTCGTCGAGGTAGTCGTACACGCGTTCGACGTCGACTTCGATCTCGATCGAGTCACTCGCCGTGGTCATATGCGTCCGCTCGAGGGCGGGATAGTAAAGAACGAGTCCTATCTAGTTAGCCATCCGACTCGTCGACCGACGGCGGTCCACTCCACTCCGCTCCGTTCCGTTCCGCGTTCGAACCCGTCGCGGTGTCGCCGACGACGACCGTCGTACAGGACTGCGCGGAGTCCTACAAATACTGGCTACGATGGGATCAGTCGTACCCAGCGGCACTCGGGAGGGACGCGATCCGGGCGAAGTGAGGACCGTTCACTCCCGGCCGACCCACTTCAGGATCGCCAGCGTCCCCTCGAACAGCAGGATCATCGTGACGGCCACGAGCACCGGGGCCATCATCGTCGGGTCCACGGTGAACATGAACGAGAGCCCTGCGAACGCCGCCCAGAAGTAGAGACGTTTCTGGGCCAGCCACCGGCGCGTCGTCACGCCCATCATGATCCCGAGCATGATGAACAGGGGGATCTGGAAGACGATCGCGAGGAACCCGGTCAGCGTGATGATCAGGTTGAACGTGTCGCCGAGGGCGTACGCGATGTCCGCGCTCCCCTCGGCGTAGAACGTGAAATACTCGAACAGGACCGGGAGGACGAGCACGTACGAGAACAACATCCCGACGGCCGCGAGGATGACGCTCGTCGGCACCGCCGCAAGGTAGTACTTGCGTTCGTGGGGGTACAGCCCCGGCTTCATGAACTTGTAGCACTCGTAGACGAAGGCCGGCAGGGCCACCATGATGCCCAGCAGCGCCGACACCTTGATGCGGGTCAGCCACAGCTCGAGCGGGTGGTAGACGTGCGGCGGCGGCACCTGCTCGATCTCGTAGGGGAAGATATTGAACCAGATGTGTTCGATGGCCTGGGAGGCCCACAGGAGCCCGACGGCGGTCCCGGCCGCGCCGAACAGGAGAACGATCGCCAGCCGCAGAATCATCTCCTCGATGTGATCGGCCAGCGGCATCTCCTCGTCGTCCGGCGGCGTCGAGATACCGCCGACGTCGTCGTCCGGGTAGTCCGGGTCGGGATAGGACGGTTCGTGGCGATCCCCGACGACGCCCTCGCCGTCGGTCTCGACCGGCTGCTCGTCGTCGTCCCGGTCGACGATCGGATCGAACTCGGCATCCGATTCGGCATCCGATTCGGGATCGGTTTCGGAACGAGCCTCTGGCTCCGGACCCTCGGACCGGTGAGCGTCGTCGTCCGCCGGCTCCTCCGACATCTAGGGAGATATAGATAGGCCGCCAGTTATAGGCCTTTTTCTTACGTCCATCGAACGAAAGCGATCGAGGCCGAACGCCGGCCCGAACCGATAGCCCACTCGAAAGGTTGATAACTGGATGTAAGTTACCCACAGCCAGCAAATGAGTTCTGCCGTCGACGAGGACACCGCCCGGGCGATCAACTCCGGGCGCGAGACCCTCGGCGCGATGCTCTCGACCGCTCAGACGCACCTCCAGAAGGTGTTCATCGTCTTCGTCGTCGGCTTCATGGGCGCGTTCTACGCCCTCCGGGTCTACATCTGGGACTTCCTCGAGGAAACGGCCCAGGCCGAGATGAGCCCGTACGTCGCCCAGTCGACCGACGTCATTACGCGGACGCCGTTCGAGGTGATACTGTTACAGGCGAAGATCGGCATGTTCGTGGGAGCCATCGTCGCCCTTCCCGCGCTCCTGTACTTCGCACGCGAACCCCTTCGGGAGCGGGGGTACGACAGCGTCGTCCCGATCTCGAAGGGGTACCTGGCCGGCTTCGGCCTCACCGCCTTCGTCCTGTTCTGGGGCGGCATCTTCTACGCCTACGGCATCTTCTTCCCGTACGCGTTCGACTTCCTCGCGAGCAACGCCGTCAGCGCCGGCGTCAAACCGAGCTTCGGGATCACCGAATTCACGCAGTTCATGGCGCTGCTGACGCTTTCCTTCGGCCTCGCGGCTCAGCTCCCGCTCTTTATGGGAGTGCTCTCCTACACCGAGATCGTCCCCTACGAGACGTTCCGCGACAAGTGGCGCCACGCGATCGTCGGCGTCACCGTCTTCGGGGCCCTGTTCTCCCCGCCGGACCCGTTCACGCTGATCATGTGGGCGATGCCGATGGTCGGCCTCTACGTCTTCAGCCTCGGGCTCGCGAAGGTCGTCTCGAACGTCCGTCGGCGCGGGGCCGCCGAAGCGCCCGGATCCGGTCGTGGCACCGACCACATCAAGCAGGTCGTCCTCCGGTTCGTCGGCATGCTGGTCGCCCTTGCGGTCGCGACGGCCGCCGCAGTGAACCAGGGCGGCTTCGACCTCCTTCGGACGACCGTCTACCCGTCCCTGCCCGACTACCTCCGGCCCGAGAACGGCCAGGTCGGCGGCCTCGAGTCGATCGCCGTCGAGTACGGACTCCTGGGCGACGTCGCCGTCGGACTGATCGTCGCCGTTGTCGTCGGCTTCCTCCTCCTCTTTGGCTACACGCTGAAAGTGCTGCAGGGGCCGGTCTACCCCCGCGAGGACGACCTCCGGAACGCCGCCGATCCCGACGACGTCGACTTCGAGACGCTCGAGGCGGCGGACATCGAGGACGTTCCCCCGCAGGTGTTCCTCGCGATGTCCGAAGACGACGCCCTGGAGTACTCCCGGCAGGCGATGTACGACGACGACCGGGAGAAGGCCGAGGCGATCCTGAACCGGTTCGACACCCTCGACGGCGACACGACCGGCGCTGACGATGCCGGCGGGACCTCCGGGGCCTCCGGAGCCTCCGGGACGCCGGCCGACTCGAGCGAGGAAGAGCAAGAGGAAGAAAGCGTCGTCGCCAGCACCGCCGCCGGCATGCTCGATCCGTTCACGGAAGACGAGACGACCGAGGACGACATCGGCGGCTACGCCTACGACATCGCCTTCGTCCTGAACAGCCTCACCTCGAAGATGTTCCGGATCGTAGCCGTGTTCATGCTCGTCATGGGCGGGACCTTCTTCTGGCTTTACCAGGGCGGCCTCGGCGGGGTGCTCGCGACGTTCCTCGACCGCGTGCCGGAGGAGGTCCTCCAGGAGGTGGCCGTCCGCAACGACGTCGATCCCAGCGGGATGCCCCTCGAGCAACTCATCACCCAGATGGATATCGTCATCGCGCTTCACCCCGTCGAAGTGCTGATCTTCGAGGTGAAGGTGAGCGTGCTGGCGGCGGCCGTCGCCGTGCTCCCGATGGTGCTGTACTACTCCTGGCCCGCCCTGAAAGAGCGCGGTCTGGTCTACGGCGACCGGCGCGTGTTCATCCTCTGGGGTGGCGGCCTGGCCGGCGGGTTCGCCTTCGGTACCTACCTCGGGTTCTTCTGGATCGCGCCCGCGGTCATCTCGTATCTGGTATCGGACGCCATCACCAACGGGATGGTCGTCTCCTACCGGATCAGCAGCTTCTTCTGGCTGGTGATCTTCACGACCCTCGGCATCGGCTTCCTGTTCAACATCGTCGTCACGATGGCGCTGTTCCACGTCGGCGGCATCGTCAGCTACCGGACGATGCTGCGGGGCTGGCGGCCGGTCGTCGTCGGCATCTTCGCCGTCGCCGCCATCGCGAGCCCGAAAGGGATCCTCACCATGTTGATGGTCGCGATCCCGATCGCGCTCACGTACGTGCTCGGACTCGCCGTCCTCTATCTCCTGACCGGCGGCGGACGGCTGTTCGGCGGCGAGGGCGGCGGTCCAGACCTCGAGACGGGGCTTCTCGGCCGGTAACGTCCCTCGCCAGTCGCACCCGTATCCGTCCCTCCCCTGCGCTCGCTGTTCGTCGGACCGATAGCCAGCGGAGGGCCACGAGAAACACCCAACGTATATTGGTCGGCTATTCGCTAGCGAGGATATGCCGAAGATCAGCGTCGAAATCCCGGAGGAACTGCTCGAGGACCTCGACGATCACGTCGGCGACGACGGGAAGTTCGTCAATCGCAGCGACGCGATCCGGGCGTCGATCCGCAAAACCCTCGACATCTTAGACGAGATCGACGAGCGACACGATCGACTCGAGACCGACGAATAGTTAGTAACTTGTTACTCGCGCTCGAGCGGCTGTGCGAACCCGAAGTTCGGCTTGACGTCGTCTACTCGCACCGTCACGACGTCGCCCGGCTCCGTCGACGGGACGAACAGCCGGTAGCCGTCGACGGAGGCGATCCCGTCGCCCTCGTTCCCGACCTCCTCGATCTCGACCTCGAGTTCGTCGCCCGGCCGGACAGGGGCAGTGATCCGACCCTTCCCGATGAAGTAGATCTCCGAGGATTCGTCGCGGGAGGCTTTCGGGCTCGTCGCGCGGACGTACTGGAACTCCTCTTCGACCTCCGCGCGGAAGTCGTCGACGTCGGGCCCCTCGAAGACCTTCACGACGAAGTCCCCGCCGGCGTCCAGTAGCTCGAGCGCCGTCTCGAACGCCTGTCGGGCGAGGTGCAGCGAGCGGGCCTGGTCGAGCGAATACTCGCCGGACATGTTGGGTGCCATGTCCGACACGACCGCGTCGACCTCGCCGCCGGCGGCGTCGATGACCCGCTCCCGCGTTCGGTCCTCGGTCATGTCGCCGCGGATCGTCTCGACGTTGTCGTGGTCCTCGAGGTCGTCGATCCGCTGGAGGTCGACGCCGATGACTTTCCCCTCGGGGCCGACCGTCTCGGCGGCGACCTGCAGCCAGCCGCCCGGCGCAGCGCCGAGGTCGACGACGGTGTCGCCGCGGTCGATGACGCCCTCGAGTTCGTCGAGCTGTTTGAGCTTGTACGCCGCTCGACTCCGGTAGCCTTCCTGTTTCGCCTTGTTGTAGTAGTGATCGCGTCCTGTCATGGTAGCTGCCTCGCCGGTCGCGCCGCGGACGTGGCGCGTCCCGGTCTGGTCCGGGTCGACGGAGTCGACCTGATTTACCGGGCGTACGAGCCAGACGCGGAAAGACCTGCTGAAAGCGAGCCGTCCGGGATATCGCTGCTGTCGCCCCCAGCGGGCGTCGCCGCCGACCGGGCGGCAGTTTCGTGCACACCCCTTACGGGCAGTGGCCCCCGACCCTCGAGTATGGAACCACCACCCGAACTCGAGGACGCGGCCGGCGACCGCTCGGACGTCACGATCACCGACCGCGAGTACGACGAGGAGTACGTGATCGCCGTCGACTTCGGCCGTGAGACCGGCGAGGTGTCGCTGGACGTCGTCGACGACACGGCGATCGTCGTCGCGGACGACGACCAGTTCGAGTTCGACGTGCCGGCCGACGCGAGCGAGGTGACGGTCAACGACGGGATCCTCACGATCCGCGAGGAGCTGTAGCTGTAGCTGTACTATAGCGGGCGACCGTTCGTTTTGCGTTCCTGCCTCCTGGCGCGTTCGTCGACGGGACGAACAGCGGCCGTGAGCGGTTTTTGCTGTCTCGGTCGGGGTACGCCGACGCCTCGAGCACCTCCGTCCTCGAGACGTCGGGCCCGGTCCCGGTCCCGGTCCCGGTTATCGGCCCTCGTCGAGGTCGTGTTCTTCGCCGTCGTCGGTCGCCTCGCCCTCCTCGTCGTCGGTCTCCGCCTCCGGGCCGCGTTCCGACGCCGCCGGCATCTCGGCGTCGATACTGCCCGCGTCCTCCGGCGTCTGTCCCGACGGCTCGTCGGTCGTTCTCCCACCGTCCTCCGGTCGAGCGTCGCCGGCGTTCGCATCGGCGTCGGTTCGGTCGCCGACGTCCTCCGTCACTCGAATGTTGGATCCGGGCTCCCCGTCGGTCAGTTCGGTCGGGTCGACCTCGAGTTCGCGGCTCGCCGTCGTTTCGACCGCGTCACGGTCGGCCTCGATTGGGGTTCGATCGGCCCCCTCTCGGTCGTCGGGCTGCTCCATCCGGTCCGACGGATCGACCCGCGGCCCCTCGGCCGGGTCGTCGTAGAACTCGTCGTCTGCCCTCGTCGGCTCCGGCGCGTCCGGATCGTCGATCCCGCCGCCGGCCACGTCCGACGGCTCGAGGCTCCCCTCCGGGAACGCCGACTCGAGGCGGACCGCGTCTGCGGTGATCTCCGTGACGGCGGAGTCGGCAAGCGGGATCGCTTCGTGGCTACCCTCCCAGTCGAGGGCGGCCTTCGACGAGTCCCTTACGTCGGGGTCGGGTTCGACGTACGCGGTCCCGTCGTCGACCTCGACGATCGTCCCGAGCGGGTCGCCGCTCGCGCTCTCGACGGTCTTGCCGATGTCGTCGGTCGTGAACGTCGTCATACGCCGCGGTAGCGTCGGCGTCGGGAAGCCGTCCGTGCCTGCACAGCCTGGGGGTATCTGGATCTGGGTCGTCCTCGAGCAGAATCGGCCACACGCGGCGGACTACGCCCGCTCGAGCGCCGTTTCCAGGTCCGACTCGATCGCATCGACCTTACTTCGGTCGTACAGCGCCGCGGCGGGGTGAAAGGCAGGGACGACGGTCCGCCCCTCGCGTTCGAACTCCCGGCCGTGGAGGTCGGTGATCGTCTCGTCCGTCTCGAGGAGTTGCGCCGTCGCGAAACTCCCCATCGGGACGACGACTGCGGGGTCGACGCGCTCGAGTTCCGCCTCGAGCACCGGCCACCAGGCCTCGATCTCGGCGACGTGCGGGTCCCGGTTCTCGGGTGGCCGCACCTTGACGAGGTTGGTGATGTAGCAGTCCCGCCGGTCGTAGCCGATCGCCTCGAGGGCACGATCCAGTTGACTCCCGGCCTGGCCGGCGAACGGTTCGCCCCGCTGTACCTCCTGTGCACCGGGTGCCTCGCCGATCAGGGCGACCTCGGCCGAGAGCGGGCCGACAGCGGGGACGAACCGCTCCCGGTCGAACTGTTCGTCCGGGACCGACTCGAGGGGGTCGGCGAAGACGTCGGTGAACTCCCAGTCGGTCCCCGACGACGAGTCGGAGTCGCTCATGGACGCGACTACGGGCACGACGGAAAACGTCGTTTCCTTGCGTACGCATCCCTCACAGGGAGTGCGCCGAACGACTCGAAAGGTCGGCGGCGGCCTCGAGAGTCGGCTGTGGGAAGAACCCCCACAGGGTCGTCGGAACCGGTCACGACCCCCGATCGATCGCTTCCCGCCCGCGCGTAAAGGGTGGCTTTTTATGTCGACCGTTCGTACCTCGGCGTATATGTTCAAGGCCATCGTGAGCGCGGAAACGCTCACCAGCGCGCTCGACTCGGTGAGCGTGCTGGTCGACGAGTGTAAAATCCACCTCGAGGAAGACGGGCTCGAAATCCGGGCCGTCGACCCCGCCAACGTCGGGATGGTCGACCTCTCGCTCGACGCGGCCGCGTTCGAATCCTACGAGGCCGACGGCGGGCTGATCGGCGTCGACCTCTCCCGGCTCGAGGACATCGCTGGTATGGCCGAATCCGGCCAGCTCATCCAGCTCGAACTCGACGAGGAGACCCGGAAACTGCAGATCCAGATCGACGGGCTCGAGTACACGCTCGCGCTGATCGACCCCGACTCGATCCGCCAGGAACCCGATATCCCGGATCTGGACCTGCCGGCGGAGGTCGTCCTCGAGGGGAAAGACGTCAACCGCTCGGTGACCGCGGCGGACATGGTCTCCGACCACATCGCGCTGGGTGTCGAGGAAGGCGACGAGTACTTTTACGTCGACGCGGAGGGCGACACCGACGACGTCCACCTCGAACTCACCGGGGAGGACCTGATCGACCTGCAGGTCGGCCCGGCCCACTCGCTGTTCTCGCTGGACTACCTCAAGGACATGAACAAGGCGATCCCGAAAGACACCGAGGTCACGCTGCACCTCGGCGAGGAGTTCCCCGTCAAGATCTACTTCGGGTTCGCCGAAGGCCAGGGGCAGGTCACCTACATGCTCGCGCCGCGGATCCAGAGCGAGTAATCGACGCGAGCCCATCCGCGCTTTCCTCGCTTCTCGGTCCGGCGAACCGACGGTTACCGGGTCTCCTCTTCCTCGAGTCTCCGCCGTCTACCGACGCCGCGACCGGTACCCGTTGCGGTCGACAACCTCGTCGAATACTTAAAACTGACATATGGGAAGGGGAGTGCCTACCCCCACGTCGCCTGTAGTGAGTGTATGCCCTCCAGCGACGAATCGACCGATCCCGCCGAGTCGGACGCCAGTTACGTGACGACGTTCGATCCGCACGCCGGCGACGGACCGAGCGAGCGGATTATCGACGCGGTCGCCGCGCTCACGAACGCGGACCCGCTCGAGTTGACCCCCCTGTACGAGGCCGTGGATCCGGACGCACTCGACGCACTGTTCGTCCACAGCCGCGGCCGGAGCGGGCTGTCCGCCGCCAGCGGGGACCCGGATGTCGACGGTGGCATCGACGAACTGTGGTTCACCTACGAAGGGTTCGACGTCGGCGTCCACAGCGACGGCGAGATTCTGATCCAGGAGGCCACACAGGGATCGAGCGCGAGCACCTGATACGGATCGCGGTACCGAGGTACCGTCGCAACCGTCACCGGGTCGCGGTTGTGCGGGAACTGACGGACAGTAACCCGTACGAGTTCCGGCCTCTCCGCCCGGGCCACAGCGGCCGGTCAGCCCCGTTCCTCGAGGAACTCGAGCAATACCCCGTTGACGTGCTCGGCTGCTTCGATGAAAAAGCAGTGTGACCCGCCATCGACGAGTTCGAGACGAGCGTCCGGAAGCCGCTCAGCCAGTAGTTCGCCGTTCGCGGCCGGGAGGACCCGATCGTCGGTGCCGTGCATGACCAGCGTCGGGATCCGGAGCCGCTCGAGGCGGTCGCTGACGTCGAACCCCAGGACGGCCGCGGCCTGGGCCTCGCGGGCCGGCTCGTCGGCGTCCTGCTCGAGTCGCCACTCGATGATCCGGTCCATCAGATGCGGGTTCCGGTTGGTGAACCGCTCGGTGAAGGCGGGTCGCATCCGGTGGCGGATCGTCTCGCGCTCGTTCGCCCCGTCGGGAACGTCGAAGATGTGTTCCTGGGTTTCCTCCGGAACGGGGACCGCGTCCGGCCCGCCGTGGCTCGTACAGCACAGCGTCAGCGTCTTCGTCCGCGAGTAGTCGAGCGCGTACTGCTGGGCGATCATCCCGCCCATGCTCGCTCCGACGAGGTGGACGTCGTAGAGGCCGGCGTCGTCGAGCACCGCCTCAAGGTCGGCCGCCAGCCCCTCGATCGAGTAGCCCGCCAGTTTGCTGAGGATCGGCGCGCGCAGGAGCCGAGGGAGTCGGGGGACGAGCGGCGGCAGGCCGGCGTCCGAGCGCCCAGTGCCCCGGTTGTCCGGAGCGATCACCCGGTACTCGTCGGCGACTGCCTCGCGTTGCCAGCGCCACATCCAGCGACCGTACCCCAGTCCCTGGAGGAAGACGACCGGATCGCCGTTCTCCGCTCCGTCGCGCTCGTAGTAGATCGACACGCCGTCCCGCGTCGCCCGTGGCATACCCGACGTGACGTATCGGATCCCCTTTAAATCGATCCTCGAGTTCGCCGTTCGAATCCGAGACGGGCGCCGGGACGTGTCGAAGTAATCCGGTTTTACCCCGTCCAAAACGGGGTTACCGTCCCCGGCGACAATCAGGGCGTTTATCCCGACGCAGTAATATCCTTTTACCGATCACGATGCAGGCACTGCACGCCCGGTACCCGTTCCTCGAGGCCGCCCGCGAGACCGTTGCCACGGAGGCGGTCGACCTCGCCACCGTCGTCGAACGGGACCGGGCGGTCGTCGAGCGCGCCACCCAACGCGTGATTACCGCGCTCGAGGACGGGGAGGTCGGCGACGCCCATCGGGACACCCGCACCGAGTTGCTCTCCTACCCGGTCGCGCGCGTCCTGGTTTCGATGGTCGACGAGCGCGTCCTCGTCCGGAAGTACGCCCGCGCGGAGGCCGCGACGGCCTACGAGCGGTTCACCGAGGACATGGCCGACACGACCGAACTGAAAAGCGTCGAGTCGACCGGCCTCGACCTCGAGGAGTTGCTCGACGAGTTCGACCTCGCGGCGGCGGTCCGCGAGACCGGTGCGGACGGACGCGGCAAGTACCGAATCGACGTCGGGACCTACCTCCCGCTGGCCGAGGACCTCTGGGACGACGAGTGGCGGCTTGTTAACCGGTCGTTGGCGGACGGGGAAGTCCCCCTCTCGGAGGAGGAACTGCTGACGCTCGTCCGCGAGGCGATCCGGAACCGCATCGACGAGGGGCTCCCCTTCGACGTGCCCGACGCGATCGCGACCGAACTCGAGGCCGAGGCCGACGAGATCAGGCGGGTGCTCGCCGATCTCGATCTCACACGCGAGATCGATACCGTCGTCCCCGAACTGTTCCCGCCGTGCATGAAGGCGCTGCTGGACGACGTCCAGAAGGGCGAACACCTGCCCCACCACTCCCGCTTTGCCATCACCTCGTTCCTGACGAGCATCGGCATGACGACCGACGAGATCGTTGATCTCTACCGGGTGAACTCCTCGTTCGGCGAGGAGATGACGCGCTACCAGACCGAACACATCCGCGGGGAAACGTCGCCGACGGAGTACTCGCCGCCCTCCTGTGCGACGATGCAGTCCTACGGGGACTGCGTGAACAAGGACGACCTCTGTGAGCGCATCCCCCACCCGATGGCCTACTACGAGGAGCGAATCGACGACGCCGACGACGAGGAACTCGAGGACTGGCGGGGAGGGGACGACGACTCGGAGGCCGAAGCCAGCAGCGAAGCGGCAAGCGCCGAGTAGTGGCCGAACCACGGCTGCGGCGACGCCACCTTACTCGAGGGGCCGTTCGGCCGTGCTCTCCTCACGGCGACGCGTGACGTTCCGTCGCGTCGGCTCTCGGTCGCTTTGGCGGTCGGCGGATCCGGGAGCGGACGCCGATTCGGACTCGAGGACGGATCCGGAGTCGGAGTCGGAGCCACGGGCCCGCCCGGGTTCGTGGTCGGCTCCGGACTCGTACCCTGAATCGAAGTCGGAGTCAGAGTCGGACTCGGATCCGGATCCGGACCCACGAAGCGACTCCCGTATCACGAGTCCGACCGCGAGCGCCACGAGAACGGCGAGTGTCCCGGCGGCCCCCGCCGGACTGAGCATCACTGACGGCCGCAAGACCAGCGACGACCCGAGTACCGCCAACGCAATGCCGCCGACGAGCGGCCATAGCAACGGTGACGACAGGGAGAGCGGGAGCGAGACCGAGCGCTGTGACCGACCGTGACCGTCGGCTGTCGCCCCGTCATCGGACTCGTCCACAAAACATGTCACTCACACTATGTGAAAAAGCTGCCGGCTGTGTAGGCTTCGGCGGCCGATCAGACCGCGCTCTGGGCGTCCGCGTCGTCGAGACCGTCGTCGGGGTCGTTCAGGATGTACGCCAGGCCGATCCCGACCGCGGTCAGCAGAACGATGAAGCCGATGATCGCGCCGACGAGCAGTTCCGCGCCGTCCTGGGAGAGCACACCGCCGTCACCGCCGTAGGTGTAGCCGATACCAATCATGGCCCCCAGCATCAACAGGACCGAAGAGACGGCGAGGACGATTTCGATAATTCGCTCACGCTCGAGCATTATAGGACCGATTTCTTCGGCCGGATCAAAAGCGCTTCGAAGGCCTCGAGCGTCGGAGGACTGAACGTCGATCGACGTTACGGCAAAGGAACGGGAAAGAGCCGTTCAGACGGTCATTTCCCGCTCGAGCTCGCGCAGTTGCTCGACGCGGCGTTCGGTCGGCGGGTGGGTGCTGAACAGGCGGCCGACGACGCCGGACTTGATCGGGATGATGAAGAAGGCGTTCATCTCGGCCTCCTCTCGCAGGTCGTCTTTGGGCACCTTGTCCATCTCGCCCGAGATCTTCAGCAGGGCCGAAGCCAGCGCCGTCGGGTTGCCGGTGATCGCGGCGGCACCCCGGTCGGCGGCGTACTCGCGGTACCGAGAGAGCGCCCGGATCAGCAGGTAGCTGATGATCCAGACGATAAGCGAGACGAGGATGGCGACGACGACGCCACCACCGCCCTGGCGGCCGCGGCCGTGGCCGCCGCCGAAGAACGCCCCCCAGCGGACGATCATGAACGCGATCGTCGAGAGGAACGAGGCGATGGTCATCACCATCATGTCCCGGTTCTTGACGTGGGCGAGTTCGTGCGCGAGGACGCCGTCGACCTCCTCCTGATCGAGCGACCGCAGGAGGCCGGTCGTCACCGCGACGGCCGCGTTCTTCTGGTTTCGGCCGGTCGCGAAGGCGTTGGGAACGTCCGAGTCGATCACCGCGACCTTCGGTTTGGGGAGGTCGGCCTGCTGGGAGAGCCGCTCGATCGAGGCGTGAAGCTGTGGGTACTCGTCGGCCGATACCTTCCGCGCGCCCATGCTCCGGAGCGTGAGCGTGTCGCTGAAGTAGTACTGGACCAGGGACATCCCGCCGAACAGCATCCCGAAGACGAGCAGGTTCGCGCCGCCCACGAGGTAGGCGGTGAGCACGCCCGCGAAGACGATATACAGCGCGAACAACAGGAACATCGTCAGGAACATTCGGAACCGAAGCCCCCAGTCCGCCTGCCAGTTCATACTCGAAAGTAGGGCTCGAGGCGAATAAGTGTCACCGACCGTACCTGGCCGTCGTCCCCGGGTGTCCCGGCTGTCCAAGGCTGACCGAGAGCCGACGGGGAGTCGAGAACCCCTTCGTTTCGCATGGAACCCCCTCGTTTCGTGTGGAGTTTTCACATTCTGAGGACGGCGGGATAGCGGCCGGCATCGGCGCTCGAGGCCACGGCAACGCCGCGGGGGAGAGCGCGCCGCTTAACTTTCGCAGTCCCCAAGCGGGAACAATGAGTCAGTCGCGCGCGTTCTGTCCCCGGTGTGGGGATCCGGTACCCGAACGACCGACCGAGGAGGGGGACGGAGCCGCCGACCCCCTCCGGCCGGGCGCGGAGGTCGAACTCTGCGATTCGTGTTACTTCGACGAGTTCGACTTCGTCGACGCGCCCGATCGCATCGAGGTCCGGGTCTGCTCCCAGTGTGGCGCGGTCCATCGGGGCAACCGGTGGGTCGACGTCGACGCCAGGGACTACACCGACATCGCGATCGAGGAGGTCAGCGAGGCCCTGGCCGTCCACGTCGACGTCTCCGACGTCGCCTGGCAGGTCGAACCCGAGCAGGTCGACGAGAACACGATCCGGATGCACGCCTACTTCACGGGGGTCGTCCGGGGAACGCCGGTAGAGGAGACGGTCACGGTGCCGGTCAAAATCTCCCGCGAAACCTGTGACCGCTGTGGCCGGATCGCCGGCGACTACTACGCCAGCATCGTCCAGATCCGCGCAGAGGGCCGCACGCCGACGGGCGAGGAGACCGACCGCGCCGAGGAGATCGCCCACGAGATCGTCGCCGACATGGAGGCGACGGGCGACCGCAACGCCTTCGTCACCGAGATCGGCGAGACCGACGACGGGCTGAACATCAAGGTCTCGACCAACAAGATCGGCAAGAAGATCGCCAACAAGACCGTCGAGGAGTTCGGCGGCACCGTCAACGACGCCGAGACCCTCGTAACCGAGGACGAGGACGGCAACGAGGTCTACCGGGTCACCTTCGCCGTCCGCCTGCCGCCGTACACGCCCGGCGACGTCATCGACCTCGAGGACGACGACGAGGGGCCAGTGCTGGTCCGCAGCGCCCACGGCAATCTCAAGGGCGTCCGGGTGACCACCGGCGAACGGTACGAGGCCAGCCACGAGGACGGCGCGTCCCCCGACGCGCGCAAACTGGGCGAACACGACGACGCCGAGCGGACGACCGTCGTCACGGTCGAGGACGAGAACGCCGTGCAGGTGCTCGATCCCGAGACCTACCAGGCGACGACCGTCGCCCGCCCGGACTACTTCGATCCCGACGCGGAGACGGTCCCCGTGCTGAAGAGTCGCGCTGGGGTGCACGTCCTCCCGGATCCCGACCCGGACGCCGACGAGGGGAACGACGAGGGCTACTACGACCCGTACGAACACGACCCCAATACCGATGTGTAACGGTGACGAGCCGACCGACCCCGGGACCGAACGACCCGGGGCCGCTATCGAGGACGAGGCCATCGCTCGAGCGGACGCGCCGCTCGCCGCCGTCGTCGAGAAACCCCGTGCGGAGACCGCGATCGAGTCACTGCGCGCAGAGGGGGTCTACGACGACTCCCGGCGCGTGCGCGAGGCCCGGGAGCGACGCGACGCGAGGCCAGTAGACGGTACGACCGAGTCGATAGCGGCGGCCGAGGACCGGGACAGGGTCGCCCTACCAATCACCGAACCGCCGACCGAAACCCGGGTGCTCGAGGTCGTCCGCCAACTCGAGCCCGAGTTCAGGACCCGGGATCTCGCGGACCTGCTGGCGGAACGGGGCTGGGGCGACGACGATCTCGAGCGTGCCCCGGGGTCGTGGGCGGTCGTCGGGTCGGTCGTCCTGGTGTCGATCCCCGAGAACTGTCCCGACGAGACCGAAGTCGCCGAGGCGCTGCTCGAGTTACACGGCGAGGCCGACAGCGTGCTCGCGGACGAGGGAATCGAAAACGACGGTGCGGCCGGCACCTACCGCGAGCCCCGGACCCGGCTGCTCGCGGGCGAGTCGGACACGGAGACGATTCACACCGAGCACGGTACCCGATACGGACTCGACCCCGCGACGGTGATGTTCTCGCCGGGCAACCAGGCCGAGCGGGCGCGCATGGGCGAGATCTGTACCGAGGGCGAACGGGTGTTCGACATGTTCGCCGGCATCGGCTACTTCACCCTGCCGATGGCCAGAAGCGGCGCGCAGGTGACCGCGACCGAGATCAACCCGACCGCGTTCCGCTACCTGCTCGAGAACGCCGTGCTCAACGACGTCTCGGATCGCGTCGACGCCTACATGACCGACTGTCGCGACCTCGCGAGCGAGGTGGAGGCCGACCGGGTCGTGATGGGCTACTACGGGAGCGACGACGGCGGGGAGACGAGAGCCGACGAGGCCCACGAGTTCCTCGACCACGCCCTCGAGGCGCTCGTCTCCGGCGGCGTCGTCCACTACCACGAGGCGACCCCCGAGTCGCGGCTCTGGGAGCGGCCGGAGGGGCGACTCGAGGCGGCCGCCGAGACGGCCGGTCGGTCGCTCGAGGTCCTCGAGCGCCAACGGGTGAAAAGCCACAGCGCAGGCGTCGAACACGTCGTGCTGGACGTGCAGGTGTACTGACGATCCCGAAGGCCGCAGTTCCGACTCAGTCGGGGTACTGAATCAGTTCCGGCGTAACCGCGACCAGGGCGAGGGTTGCGCCGGTACATCGGGACAGCGATCCGTACCCCGCACCGACATCGAAAATCGTGAGCGATTTCTGACCGAATCGTCGACAGTGATCTCGAGCGGACAGTACCTCTAATTGTTAAATCTTGTGGCCGATTTCCAATGCGAATAACGCTCATAGTAACTAATCAAACTCACCGTGGGATCAAGTCACAGGCGCGAAATTTGAACGAGTTCGCGCCATGAAAAGACATGAGCGACACACCACGGTTACAATCGAAATCGACTATATCACGTAGCATAGCGGTCGTATTCGCGCTCCTGATGGTGACATCGGCACCCGCGATGGCGTTTGCGGGAGCCTCCGGGGGAACCCAGACGGAAGCCGCGATCAACGACGAACGGACGAACGTCTCGCCGGCGGTAGACGAGACGGTGCTGGACCGGGACGAACCGTTCGAGATGGTTCTCCGATTCGAATCCGCGGACGTCTCCGACTCGATGACGGAGGCCGAAGCGGTTAGCGCGTTGCAGGCCCACGCCGAGCGGACCCAGTCGGACGCGCTCTCCTGGATCGAACGCACCGACGGGGTCGAGTACCGGAACGACTTCTGGCTCGCGAACGCGGTCCTCGTCGAGGTCGAACCGTCGACGGTCGGCCCGAAGCGAATCGCCGAAGCGACCGGTGCGGAGAGCGTCCACGCTAATTTCGAGGTCAGCACGCTCGATGGCGAGAACGCGTCCGAAAGCGACGCGGAGGCCGACGATACGGCCGACAGGGACGCCGAGGCGGACACGGCCGGATCGATCAACGCCGCCGAAAACGTCACCTACGGCCTCGAGATGATCAACGCGCCCGACGTCTGGGAGGAATACGACACCAAGGGCGAGGGTGCAGGCGTCGCCGTCCTCGACACGGGGCTCGACGCCGACCACCCCGACCACGAGATCGCACCGGAGAACTGGCAGCAGTTCGACGGCTCGGGGGAGCCGATCGAGACCGAGCCGAACGACGGCAACGGCCACGGAACCCACGTGAGCGGAACCGTCGTCGGCCCCGAGGACCCGGCGGGTGACGTCCCCGCGTACGGCGTCGCCCCGGAGGCGGAGCTCTACCACGGGAAAGTCCTCGAGGACGACGGCAGCGGGACGTTCGCACAGATCGTCGCGGGCATGGAGTGGGCCGTCGACGACACCGACGCCGACGTCGTGACGATGAGTCTCGGCGTCGACGGCTACGAGAGCGAAATGGTCGAACCCTCCGAGAACGCACGCGATGCCGGCGTCGTACTCGTCGCCTCGGCCGGAAACTCCGGACAGGGCGTAAGCGGCGCGCCCGGGAACGTGTACCCGAACTTCGCGAGCGGCGCGGTCGACGAGAACGGCGAAGTCGCTGGCTTCTCGAGCGGCGAACTGATCGAAACCGACGGGGCGTATCCGGACGCGCCCGAGTACTGGCCCGACGAGTACGTCGTGCCGAACGCGGCCGCGCCGGGCGTCGATGTCTTGAGTTCGGTCCCCGGCGGCGGGTACGACGGGACCTTCTCGGGAACGTCGATGTCCGCCCCGCACAAGGCAGGTACGTTCGCGCTGCTGGTGTCGGCCTCCGACGGCGAGGCCGACCGGGAACTGCTGTACGAGGCAGTCGAGACCACCGCCTGGCAGCCCGACGGCGTCGAGGAGGAGCCAAACACCGAGTACGGACACGGTATCATCGACGCCGCGGCCGCGGCCGACCTGGTCGCGCTCGATAGCGGCGTCGAGGGGACCGTCACCGACGCCGACGGGACCCCCATCGGGGGAGCCGTCGTCGAACTCGACGATAGAAGCACCGAAACGGACGAAAGCGGCGCGTACAGCCACGTCGCTGCGCCAGGAGAGTACACGGTGACCGCGGACGCGTTCGGCTACGAGAGCGTGAGCGCGGACGTGACCGTCGAGGAGAACGAAACGACCGAACAGGACTTCGAGTTAGGCGACGCGCTCGACGTCGAACTGGCGAGCGGCCAGCCCGACGGCGTCGAGGGCGGTCAGACCATCGAAGCGACCGTCACCGCTGCGAACGCGGAGTCGATCACCGTCGACCTCGCGGGCGACTACGACGAGGCGGACGCGACCCTGTTCGTCGACGGCGAGGAAGCCACCTTCGGCGAGGAAGTCGACCTCGGCGGTCCCGTCTCGGGCGACCTGACCGTCGCCGTCGAGACGACCGAGGACACAGAAGGAGAGCTCTCGCTCGAGCACACGATCGCCGGTCTGAACGACGAGATTACGGTGACGACCGGCCCGACGACGGTGTTCGAGGACTTCGTCCCAGTCGCCGTCGTCGACGACGCCGGTGCACACGGCAGCGATGTCGCGGACGTGCTCGATGCGACGCTCTCGCCGATGTACAACCCCGAAGTGACCACGTCCGAGGAGGCCATGGACGGATACGACGTCGTCGTCGTCCAGAACATCGACCCCGCCGCTGCGGAAGCGTTCGCCGAGGCGACCGGCGACCGCGACACCGGCGTCGTCTACCTCGACCAGTGGGGAGTAGACAGCAACGGCATCCCCGAACACTCCGAGGCGACCGGTGAACCGGACGCGACCTACCAGGACGATCTCGCCGCGCCGCCGATCGGCTACGAACTGACCGCGGATCACGAGATCTTCGAGGGCATCGGTGAAGCGGGTGAGACGGTCGAACTGCACGACGCCCTCTTCGGCGACCACACCTGGTTCGAAGGAACGGAGTACGACGTACTCGCCGAGACGACCACCGGCGACGGCGTGACGGCCGGCAGCGGCTTCGCCGTCGACGACCGGAGCGCGACGGTGTTCGCCTCGAGCCTCGGCTACACGACGTTCGTCGGCAGCGACGACTACACCGACGAGGCCGACGCGATCCTCGCGAACGCCGTCGAGTACGTCGTCCCGGAACCCGCACCGAACTTCCAACTCGAGGTGCTCGGGACGAACGAGCCGATCATCGAGGGCGAGAACCTGACCGTCGACGTCGCCGTCGAGAACGACGGCGTCGAGCCCGGAACACAGACCGTCACGCTCGGGAACTTCGACGGCGACGTCGTCGACGACGCGACGGTCGACCTGGAGGACGGCGAGTCGACCGTCGTCTCGCTGACCTGGGAGACCGACGAGACCGACGTCGGTACCGGAAACGTGACCGTCGCGAGCGAGGACGACGCGATCGACTACGAACTGACGGTCCACGAGGAGCCAGACGGGCTGCTCACCTTCGGCGACGGCGACCACGTCGGGACCGTCGAAGGGACGGTCGACGTCGAGATCGCCACGACGGCCGACGCCGTCGCCGGCTACGAAACCCAGGTCCGCTTCGACCCGGACGTGCTGCAAGTCGAGCGCGTCGAGGGCGGCGACCTGGGCGAGCCGATGACGGGAATCGACAACGAAAACGGGACGCTCTCGCTCGCACAGGCGCAGGGCCAGGACGCCAACGCGTCCACGCTCGCCGTCGTCGAATTCGCGATCGTCGACGACGCGCCCGAGGGCGGCACCGAACTGGTGTTCGACGAGGAGAACACCTACCTCAACGCCGAGGACGGCGACCTCGATATCCTGCCGGTCGACGGCACCGTCGAGACCGCCTGGCTCGGTGACGTCAACGCCGATGGCGAACTCAACACCTACGACGCGACGCTCACCCAGCAGTTCATCGCCGGCGAAGAGCCGACCGACACGTTCCACGCGGAACTCGCGGACATGAACGGGAACGGACAGGTCGACGCCGGCGACGTCACGATGATGCTCGAAGAGATCGTCGCCAGCCACGGCGCTGACGCGCTCGAGGCCTGACGAACCGAGACACGATAGCGGAGTCGGCAGCGAATCGAAATCGCCCCGCGGCGATTTCTTCGTCCTCGAGTCGATGGCGACGATGACGGGACGGTGATACGAGCGTCCCTGCACGCGACGAAGACGATATTTCGAACGTTACGACAATGAGAGAGACACAGAGACAGAATCCGAATCGATTTGGAACCCGGACTCGATCGCTCGTCCTCGCCCTCGTCGTCCTCCTCGCGGTGGCGACGGCTGCCGCGGGCGCACAGGCGGCAGTCGCGTCCACAACGGCGACCGGCGACGGAACGATCTCGCTCGAGACGGTGACGGAGGGCGACGGGACACTCACCGTCGCGATCACCTCCGAGGAGGCGGACGTCGCCGGCTTCGAGGCGAACGTGACCTACCCGGCGGACGACGCCACGGTGGAAGACGTCGAGTTCGGCGACCTGGACGGGATGAACAACGAGAATACCGATCCGGAGAGCGGTTACGTGGCGGTCACGGAGTCGACCGTCGGCGAGAACAGCGTCGACGAACCGACGCTTGCGACCGTCACCTTCGCGACCGACGGCAGCGCGGACGACCTCGATGTCGACCTCGTCGAGGCGGACTCGTCGGTGACGGACGGTGATGGACAGCCGATCACCGGCGGTGACGCGGGCGACGGGAACGACGGGAACGACGGGAACGACGGAAGTGACGGCGGTTCGTCACCGGGCAGTGGCGATAGCGGTGACAACGGCGACGGAGGGGGTACCGGAACCGACGGGGACGACGATAGCGACGAAAAGAGCACCGACGGAACGGAAAGCACCGGCGGGAGCGACGACCCGGACGACGGAGAAAGCAACGACGGATCGGAGACGACCGACGACGGGTCCGACGGTGATGAAGATGAATCGGCCTCGAGCGACGACTCGGCCAGTGACGACTCCACCAGCGACGACGAAGAGGACGAACGAGAGACCGACGATGCTGATGATGACGGTGACGGTGACCGTGACAGCACTGGGGACGAAGCCAGTGACAGCGACGACATCCCCGGATTCACACCCGTTGGAACGGTCGTCGCAGTACTGATCGGCCTGCTCGGTATCGGTCTGTCGACCCGACGTCGATCCGACTGAGACGGTTTACTGTAAGTCAGTTCCGGCGCAACCGCGACCCGGCGGCGGTTGCGCCGGTAGATCGGTACAGCAAGCCGTATGAGACGGACTGCCCGCCATCGCCGGTGGGACCGGGCCGGAGAGCGTGCTCCGGTTCCACCAGTGTACCGGTACGGCAGGCCGTCCGAGACGCCTGTCGGCCGCCGAGCGACCGACACGGGCGATCCGGTCGGTCGTGACATTCATGGCGTTCCCGAGAGTACCGGGCGGTATGGACAGGAGTCAACTCTTCGCGGTGCTGTTTGCGGTTCTCATGGTGACCTCGATGATCGCGTGGGGAGCACTCGCAGCACTGTAGTCGAGGACGCTCGCCGATCGAACCGGGCCGAACGAGGCTTTTCTAGCGCTCCGTATCCCAGACGTCGGCCAGGGGACTCGATTTCGAACGCGACCCCGAACGCGACCTCGAGTGCGAACGGGAGGCCGATCCAGATTCCGATCCCGATTCCGATTCCGATCCCGAGTTCGAGGACGCAGTCGTCGAGTCGTCCCGACGCGACGGACTCCCGGGAGACGACCGGCCGCCACTCCCCCGCCCGCGAGACACCCCGCTCGAGTCGCCGACCGCGGCCCGGGGTTCGAATTCGGGCAGGTCCGGCCGGTCCATCCGATCGACCTGGGCCGCGAACCAGTCGGGCATGTCGGTCCTGGCACGTTCGAACAGATCCACCAGGCTCGAGTCCGCCAGATAGGTCGCCCCGTAGTCGTCGGGCGCGCGGACGACCCGACCACAGGCCTGGATGACCGTCCGCAGGGCGGTCCGGTAGTACCAGGCCCACTGGCTCTCCTCGAGGCGGTGGGCGACCCGCGAGTCGCTCGTGTTGAGGAAGGGGGCCTTGCACAGTACCTGAAACCGACAGAGGTCGCCTTTCAGGTCCAGCGCCTCCTCCATCTTCACGGAGATGAAGACGTCGGGGTCGTCGGTTGCCTTCCAGGCCTCGAGATCGGCGTCCCTGTCGTCCCGGTCGTGGGTCCGGATCCGGTCGCCGACGCCGAAGTCCCGCAGGAGGTCGGCGAGTCGCTCCTGGATGTCGTAGGAGTGGGCGTGGACGATCCCCTTCTCGTCGGGGTGTTCCTGCATGATCCGGACGATTGTGCGGGCGATCTTCGGCGTCGTTTCCGACCGGTGCTCGTAGGTCATCTTCCCCTGCGTGACGTCGTACAGCGGCCGGTTCTCGACGGGGAAGGTGTGGCCGACATCGACGAGGGCGACGTTTTCGGGGTCGAGACCGACCTGACGGCAGAACGCCGCCTTGTTCAGGATGGTCGCCGACAGGAGCGCGAACTTGTTGCCCCGGTCCCAGACGGTGTGCTGGAGGTACTTTTCGGGGCTCATGGGTTTGATCGTGAGGGGCCCGCCATCCTCGTCGTCCCCGCCTCCGTCCCCGTCCCCGCCCCCGTCTTCATCGCCATCGCCTACACTCGAGCCTCCGGACGGTTCGGACTGATCGACCAGCCACGTCGTCGGGCTCTCCGGGTCGCGGTAGTCCGAGACGAACCAGTCGAGTTCGCCGATGAGTTCCTGCAGCCGATCGCGCTCGCGGACCTCCGCGGGGGAGAGCGTCTCCTGGGCCAGCAGGTCGTCCTTCCGCCGGGTACACTTCTCGGCGAGGTTCTCGCAGTAGCGGACCGCCCGCTCGAGGTCGCCGTCGATAGCGGGGACCCGGAGGTCGTCCCAGAAGGGGACCGTCCGCGGGCCGAGCTGGATCGTCGCGTACATCTCGGCCCACTCGGCGAGCCCGTGGGCCTCGTCGACGACCACGACGTCCCGTTTGCGGAAGACCTCGCTGCCGGCGGTCTGCATGAAGTAGGCGAGCGTCATCGCCGCAATCGACCGGTTCGAGGCGATCGCCCGGTCGGAGAAGTACGGACAGCGGTGTTTCACCGAACAGTCGTACCCACGCTCGCGGACGCAGGGGGCCTGGTTCACGGGCGTGTTCCGCTCGTCGGGCAGGATGCAGGTGTAGTTCGACTTCCCCCGGATCACGTTCAGGTCCGCGAGCAGGTCGTCGGCGGCGACGTCGTCCAGTTGCGAGACCTGCGGGGTGGTGTAGTACGCCCCCGTGGCGTCGCTGGGGTCGGCCTCGCCGACCGGACGGGCACAGCCGGCGACCGACCGCGCGAGCAGGGACTTGCCGCTGCCGGTCGGGGCGCGGACGAGAACGACGTCGTTGCCGGCCGCGAAGGCGTCGCGGATGTCGCGGAGGGCCTGCTTCTGGTTCCCGCGGTAGCTGGGCGCGGGAAACTCGTCGAAGATCCGGTCGGGATTCACCGTTCGACTCACGGACCGGACGTTCCCTAAAGGCTACGGACCGTCGCGCTGGCTGTAACTGACGCTCGAGCACGGAGCGTGGACTCGAGGACGGCGCGGTCGCCGTCGCCGACCCGGGCGAGCAGCGGGCGGAGGGAACGCATTTGTATCGGCTACACGACGTGACGAACGAGCGATGGATCACCGACGTACCGACCCGGAGACGCGCCGCCTCGAGATGCAGGGACGATGAGTTCCGCGAGTGAGACCGAGAAGACCGGTCCAACCGCCCCCTCGGACCGCATCGTCGGCCTCGACGCGCTCCGGGGGTTCGCGCTGCTTGGCATCCTCCTGATCAACGTCTGGGTCTTCTCGATGCCCGAGACGACGCTGTCGAACCCGACGATCTACGGCGACTTCACCGGCGGCAACTACTGGGCCTGGTTCGTCGGGCACGTCTTCGCCCAACAGAAGTTCATCACGATATTCACGATCCTGTTCGGCGGCGGGGTCGTCCTCTTTACCCGCAACGTCGAGCGCCGCGACGGGCCGGTGTTCGAACTGTACGTCAGACGCTCCGGGTGGCTCGTCGCCTTCGGGCTCGCACACGCCTACCTGCTGTGGTACGGCGACATCCTCGTCGCCTACGGCGTCTGCGCGTTCGTCGTGGTCCTGTTTCGCGATCACGACCCGCGGACGCTCGCGATCGCCGGCGTCGCGTTGCTCTCGGTCCCGTCGCTCATCGAGGTGATCGCGGCAGTCACTGCGGAGCCGGCGACAGTCGCGAGTTCGTGGCAACCGGCGGAATCCGCCCTGCGTGCCGAGGTCGAGACCTACCGGAGCGGGTGGCTGACTCAGATGGAACACCGCGTGCCGGCCGCGTTGCGACGGCAGACGACCGGGCTCCTCGGCTACACCGGCTGGCGGGTGAGCGGGTCGATGCTGCTCGGAATGGCGCTTTTCAAGTGGGGCGTGCTGACGAACGAACGCTCCGCGCAGTTCTACCGTCGGCTGGTCGCGATCGGCGGCGCGATCGGGCTCGCCGCCGTCCTCGCCGGGGTCCGGTACATCCAGGCCAACGACTGGAGCGTCGAGGCGGCGCTGTTCTGGCGGCAGTTCAACTACTGGGGGAGCGTCCCGCTCGCGCTCGCGTACGTCGGGATCGTCATGCTGTACTGCAAGCGACGGCCCGACGGCGTCGTCACGCGATCGCTCGCGGCGGTCGGCCGGACGGCCTTCAGCAACTACATCCTGCAGACGGTACTCGCCACGTCGATTTTCTACGGCCACGGGCTCGGGCTGTTCGGCCGGATGAGCCGGCTCGAGCTGTACGGAATCGTCGTCGTCATCTGGGCAGTGCAAGTACCGCTGTCGGTACTCTGGCTCCGGTACTTCCGGTACGGCCCGCTGGAGTGGATCTGGCGAGTGCTTACGTACGAGTCGATGCAGCCGCTGCGGGCGGCCGGTGCCGACGAGGCCGACGAGTGACGCTGCGGCCCGGATCCGTGGCAACGTATCGCAATCCGGGGCGGAATCGACGAACGAACGAGAGTCGGCCGACGAAAACAACCGGGTAAGCAGCAGCTACCCCGGGGTAACCGGTCGATTACAAATACGGAATCCGGCATCGGATCGACGTGCGGAAGGGTCGCTCAGCGGTAGAGCACCGCGGTGCCCCTTGGCCCGCGGCGGCGTTAAGCCTCGTGGCGTTCAAATCCCACCCCTTCCGCTTGCGGTGCGGTTGCAGTGCGGTTGCAGTGCGGTTGCGGTGCGGTTGCGGTGCGACCGCTGTGCGGTCTCGGTGTGTCGCAGTGCGGTTCGCTTCCAGCACGGTCACAGCACGACCGACCGTCGGTGTGGTTGCCATACGGCTTCGATCGCATCCCCGCGCGGCCGTCACACCGTGCGGGACTCCGGTCCCCGTCGACAGGGACGATCGACCGACTCTAGGAAGCCGTGTCAGGGCGGCTCCGGCCCCTCTTCCGCGTCGGCGATCGTCTCCACGCTCACGCGCACTACCGCCATTTTTTACGGTCCCACGTGGCGAGACGTCGTCTCGTCGACCTCCTCGAGTCGATCGACGTCCGCCGCGGACGGGTAGTCCGGCAGGGCCTCGATACAGGGGTAACAGAGCAGGTGCTCGGACCCGTCCTCGAACTCCAGGGTCATCGCGGTGCCCTTGCCGGTATCCTCGCCGAACGTCCAGATGTTGGCGATACCGCCGGCCACGGTCACCGTTCGGCCACAGCCGTCACAGGAGTCCTTTGCCATACTCGAGGGTGGGAGCCGAACGGTGAAAGTGGTTCGCCTGGGTGGGGGGTCGACAGCCGACAGTCGATAGTCGACAGTACCGTTTTGCTCGCCGAGCGGGTACCGACGGGTATGGAGTTGAACTGCGAGGGCTGTGCGGCCTGTTGTATGGACTGGCGGCCGCTGCTCGAGGAGTTCGACGAGGGCGACGGGGTCGACCGCGAGCGACGCGACCGATCCGGACGCCGCCCGTTTCGCGACAGCGACGGCGACGGCGGGGACGGACGGGACCCTCTCGACGACGACCCCAACTTCGTCCCGCTCACCCGCGACGAAGTCCGGGGCTTCCTCGATGACGGGATGGCCGGTGCCCTGACGCCGCGGTTCTGGCACACCCGGGATGGCGACGAGGGCGTGGAGATCGACGGCCACACCCTCGCCGCGGTCGCGGGCCGGCCGGCCTTCTTCGTCGGCCTGCGGAAGCCGCCCAAGCCCGTTGCGCCTTTCGGCCGGGAGCCGACCTGGCTGCCGGCCTGCGTCTTCCTCGATCCGGAGACCCTACAGTGTCGGATCCACGGCGACGACCGCTACCCCGCGGAGTGTCGTGCCTACCCAGCGCACAACCTCGCGCTCGAGCACGAAACCGAGTGCGAACGGGTCGAGGCGACCGTCGACCGCGGCACGGAGCGGCTGGTCTCGGACGAGGTCGACGTCGACGCGGATTCGGACGGCCTCCTCCTCGGGACCCAGGCCATCGGTGAGAAACTGTTCTGTCACCCCGGACCCGACGCGCTCGAGGGGACGATCCGCCGGATCGCCGCGGGCGAACCGACCGCCGCCGATCGGGCGGAGTGTCTCGCGGTCGCGGCCGCCTCGAGTCCGGGCACGCTCGCCACATCGGATTACCACTACGAGGAGGCGAAAGAACGGGTGCTCGAGTCGGTGCCCGACGCCGACGAAGGGGACGGGAATGCGTCGTGGGTCGGCCACGCGATCCGGGAGTGGCACCGGCGGGCGGACGACGTCGGGGAACGGGAAACCGAGGAGGGGCCGGCGGATCTCGCCGCCGCGGTCGAACTGAGCCGTGGCGCCCCGGAGACGCCGGGCTGGGACGCACTCGAGTGAGGACGAAAACGTTCAGGGGCCAACGACTGTTAAGGTCGTCCCACCCGAAGAACGGGCATGCACGTTCTCGTCACGGGCGCGACCGGGTTCGTCGGGGGGCGACTCGTGGACGCCTTACGGGCGACGACCGACCACGACGTAACCGTCCTCGTCAGGGACGCCGACGCGTACGATCCGCCCGACGGCGTCGCCGTCGTCGAGGGCGACGTCCTCGAGCCAGGGAGCTTCGAGGCCGCGCTTGCGGACGTCGACGCCGCCTACTACCTGATCCACGCGATGGGGGCGGCCGGGAACTTCGTCGAACGGGACCGCCGCGCCGCGCGGAACTTCGAACGGGCCGCCACCGACGCCGGCGTCGAGCGGGTGATCTACCTCAGCGGCCTCGGCAGCGATTCGGATGCACTCTCGAGTCACCTCGCGTCCCGCCGAGAGGTCGAGACGCTGCTCGCCGCCGGATCGCCCGACGTGACCGTCCTTCGGGCGGCGATCATCGTCGGCGACGGCAGCGCGAGCTTTCGACTCGTCCGCCAGCTCGCGACGCGGCTCCCCGTGATGATCACGCCCCAGTGGGTCCAGACCGACTGCCAGCCCATCGCGATCGACGACGTCGTCGCGTACTGTCTCGCCGTCCTCGAGCGCCCGGAGACGGCCGGCGAGACCTACGAGATCGGTGGCCCCGACGTGGTGACCTACCGGGAGCTGCTGACGACGACCGCCGAACTCGCGACCGGCCGGCCGCCGCGTATCGTCGCCGTTCCGATCCTGAGTCCGCGACTCTCGGCGTACTGGGTCGGGCTGGTCACCGACGTCCCGTCGGCGGTCGCCCGCCCGCTCATCGAGGGCGTCCGGAATCGCGTCGTCGTCACCGACGACCGCCTCCAGGAACTCGTCGGCCTCGAGCGAACGCCCCTCGAGGAGGCCGTCGCACGGGCGCTCGAGCGTGACACGGTGGATCCGGGGCCGCAGCCGGACCGGAGCGCCGCTCGAGGGGAGACTGCGGCGTCCGGGACGTCGCCCGAACGGGGCGATCGATGACCGACGCCACGGAGCCGCACGACCTCGACTACGGGGAGACGTGGGTCTACGAGAGCCTGCTCGGAACGGTCCCGGGACTGAACGTCTCGGGGCGGACGGCGATCGCCCTCCAGTTCGTCGGCTTCGAAGTCGCGATCCTCCTCGTCGCCGCGGTCTACGACCTCCGGGCTGCGATCGTGCCCGGCACGGTCGCCGTCCTCGTCGCGACGATCGGGAGCTGGCTCATGCTGCGGTTCAGCCACGTGGTCCGCGATCTCCCGACGCCGCAGGAGTACCGGCGGCTCCTGTTCGGCTCGAGCATCGACGTCGTCCTCGGTGTCCTGGCGTTCGTCGCGCTCGTGACCTACCTGTTCGTGATCGATCCGCGCGGCGCCGGGTTGGAGGGAACCCTGCTCGTCGACCTGTTCGGGATCGACCCGCCGCCGATCGCGGTCGCACTCGCGTTGCTGGTGCTGTGGGACGTCGTCTATCGGATCGGGACGTGCTGGTGGGCGAGCGTCGTCGGACTGTGGCGATCGCTCGTCTACGAGTTCGAGCCGAACGTGAGTCGTCGCTACCGGCGCGTCGACGCGATAAACGTCGTGTTCGCCGCGGTGCAGTTACTGCTGGTCCCGTTCGTCGTAGAACAGCCGGTGCTCCTCGTCGTTCTCGTCGGTCACGTCGTCGCGGTCGCGGTCGTTACGCTACTGGCGATCGGATTCCAGCGGTGACACAGAAGAGGCGTGTCACCGCGTTACTTCGACTTGATCTCCTCGAACTGGTCTAGAAGCTCCTCCGCAGACGAGCCCGCGTCGTACTCGACCTCGCCGTGATAGATCGTGCGCTCGTCGTCGAAGTCGGCGTCGACCCGCGAAGACTGCTGCTCGCGTCGCTCGTGTTCGTCCTCGTCATAGGCACCCATTGACATGGTAGGTATACACACATTGGTGGCTCGAATACATCAATGTAACGGTGGTTCGAGACATCCATCACCATGTGTCCCGGCTCTCGTAACACGTAAGCGCGCTCGAGCCGAAATAAGGGTGTGGCACAGCCGCTTCGCTTTCGTTACTCGCCCCAGTCGTGGAGCGAGCAACGAGTCCGACAGGATATTCTGCAGCCGCTCCGGTCGAACATCGGTGCCCAGGCCGTCTCCCCGCGGTTCGAGATCGGGGCCGACTGGACGACCCACCGTTTCGAGATGCAAAACGGCGACCTCGCCCTGTTCGCACACAACGAGTCCGAAGCCTACTGGATGGGCAACACGGAGACGCCGTCGTCGCTGTGGCGGACCGACAAGTTCGGCTGGGACGAGGTGCCCTATCACGTCGCCCGCTGGGCCCAGCGGGAACTGCTCGCGACGCTCCACGAAGAGGATCCGTGGCTCACCGACTACCCCTACATCTCCTGGTTTTTCCTCCCCGTATTCATGTCCAAAGACGGCCGGGAGTCGACCCGCGCGTTCTTCCGGGAACACGCCGCCGGCTTCCCCGACGCCGGCCGGCGCGAAGCCACCCGCTTCTTCGAGGAGTTCCTGAAGACCGGCGTGTTCGACGAGTATCGACACGTGATGGCGGGCAAACTCGGCACCAGCAACCACGTCGACCGCGTCCGCATGAGCGCGACGATGGGCGAGTTCATCGCCGCCAAGATCCTCACCGACGCCGGCTACGACATCGTCCCCGAGATCGAGGTAACGACCGGCCACTCGCTCGACTTCCGGGCCGACGACGCCGAGACGAACGCCCTGGTCGAGGTGACTCGCCCGCAACCGCCGACGAACCGCAGCGCCGCCGGCCCGGTCGCCGCCGTCCGCGACACCGCCGAGACGAAGACCAACGGACAACTCGCCAAACACGGCGGTGGCGCGGTCCTGTTCGTCGACTGCTCGAGTTTTCGCGACGATAGCTGGGCCGCCGTCCGCGACGAACGGCCGGACGTCCGCCACCGGCCCGCCGTCGTCTACCGCGCCCGGCCCGACGGCCACGTCGAGGGGTACCGCAAGGGGTCGGTACCGCTCGATCTCGAGACGAACGACGCGGTCGAGTTCGTCGATTGAGCGGCCGTCGACGGTCGCTCGCCGAAAAATAAATTACGTGATTCGTTCAGGTACAGAACGTGTTACGAACAGCGATCGGGACCGAGGTGGGGACAGTGACGGGCGCGAGCCCGGCCCTCGAGGGCCCGAGCGCCGGGACGGGCGCATCCGCGCGCCAGCGCCAGCGCCGGTCTGCGAGGAACTAACGATGGAGATCGACGTCCAATCGTTGAAAACCTACAACGAACTGGCCCGGGACGGCGGCGAGTCGGCAGCGGAGGCGCTGGCTGAACTGACCGGGATCGAGACACGCGTCGAAGTGACCGACGTCTCGTTGCTGTCGAGCGCCGACCTCGAGTACGAGTTCGACGGCCGGGAATTCGCCGGAATCGACGTCTCGCTCGGTGAGCCGCTGTCGGGGACGACCGTGCTCGCGTTCGACGCCGAGGGGCGCGAGACCATCGCGCGCGAACTGGTTCCGAACGCCGGCCGCGACGGTCCCGCCGATCCGGAACTGACCGAGAGCGCGATCGTCGAGGCCGGGAACATCATGGTCAACGGGTTCGTCGGTGGGTGGGCCGACCACCTCGAGACGAAAGTCGAGGTCTCGCCGCCGGAGTACGTCGAGGGGACGGGTATCGCGGTGTTCCCGGAGGACCTGACCGACGACGAATACGTCGTCGTCTTCCGGACCCGGGTCGACGCCGTCGGCGAGGACGTCTCCTTTCGAATGCTGCTGTTCCCGGAACTCGAGTCGCTCGAGCGGCTGCTGGACACCCGGGTCGACGACTCGAGCGCCGTCCCGACCGGTCGCGGGCGGATCCCCTTCGAGAAACTCGAAGTGTTCTCGGAGATGACCGAGCACGGGTCGACGAAGGCTGCGGACAACGTCAGCGATATGACACAGCTTTCGACGGCCGTCGAGGTCAATCGGCTCCGGTTCGTCCCGCTTTCCGACGTCCCGGCCCACGTCAGCGATCGGCGGCGTGTCGGCACCGTCGTCCAGTTCGACGGGGCCCCCAGCGGCCACCTGGCGATCCTGTTCGACCCGGGTGCGGCCCGGACCGCCGTCGGCGCGTTGCCGTTCGTCGATCTGGAAAGCGACCGGGCGGATGGCGCGGAAATCGAGTGGGCCGGCCGAAGACGCGAGGCCCTCGAGGAGCTCGGGAACGTAATCGCCAGCGGCTTCATCGACGGCTGGGCGAACGTCCTCGAGACGTCGATCGAACACTCGCCGCCGGCGTTCGTCGACGACATGGGGTCGTCGATCGTGAGCCCGATCATCGCGGACGTCGGTCGCGAGGAGAACTACGCGTTCCTGCTCGATTCCGCGATCCGGATCGGCGACAGCGATGCCCTGCAGTGCCAGTTGTTCGCCGTTCCCCGACCCGCGGAACTCGAGTCCGCGCTGGACGAGCTGCTCGTCGAACGCGCCGACGAGACCGACGCCGACCCCGACGACCTCTTCTAGAGCCGCCGCGTCTTTCCGGCAGCCGTCTTGACGATCATCCCGCCGGAGGCCGGCTCGAACGTGACCTGTCGCCCTTCACTGCCGCCGACGTCGGATCCCCGGATCGGGATGTTCCGAGACTCGAGACCGTCGCGTGCGGCCGCGACGTTCTGCTCGCCGACCGGCGTGTCGAAACTGTCGAACTCGAACATCCGGGCACCGCCCGCGAGTTTCGCCCACGCCCGCCGCGTCCGGCCGCCGTTGGACTCGAACGTCGAGACCAGTACCTCGAGCCCGGTGTCGGCGAACTTCTCGTCGGGATCCTCCGGCGACGGGGACTCGCGTCCGGGGAGCATGAAATGGAGCATCGCGCTGACCCCGGCGGTGTCGTCGTGGAGGACGACCACGCCGCAGGAGCCGACCCCATTCGTCACTAACGGACGGCCGTCAGTCGAGAGTCCGTGTTCGGAAATTCCGACGCGTATTGGGGCTGTTTCGGCCATTCGATACCCGTTTTTTCCGTTCCGTTTCGTCCGGTTCCCGGTGGGCCCACGTTCCCGGATGAAGGCGGGACGGGACGACGACCGGACACGCAACGACGCCAACTCGTGGCTTCTCGGTAGTAGTGTTTCCGGCCATCGAACCGACCGACGGACGGCTCGAGGCGCACGGGACGCACCGCTGTCGGGGACTGACGATCGGAAAAGTATGATAGGATGGGACGGGACGCGACGGGACGGGATAGGACGAGCCTGGGTCCGACCCGAAACGGCTAGAACGACACCGCGTCGGGGCTGTACGGACTGCCGATCGGCGTCGGATCACGGTCGCTGTAGCCGACTCGACCGACCGCCTTCTCGCTCACGGCGGCGTAGATGGCGAAACGGGCGTCCTCCGGCGTCTCGAAGGTCTCGGACTCGAGGCGTGCGAGTACCTCCTCGACCTGTTCGGAGCCGTTCGGAAGTTCGAGGGTTCGGTCGCCGTGGGCATCGATCAGTTCCTCGGTGGTCGCGGGGTACTCGTAATCGTCGATGAGTTCGCCGGTGCCGTTGAGCAGCATTACGTCGTATTCTGAGTGAACGATGATTATAAACATTGTCCATAAACGATCTCTAGGCCGATACTACACCTTATACAGCTAGAGGGACCTTCGAGAACGGGCCGATCGACAGCTCCGGGACTGAAAACGACTTTAGGCCCGGCCGCGCTCGGGTGGAGTATGCCATACGCCGATCTGCACGTCCACACCACCCGCTCGGACGGCAGTCTCGAACGGGAAGCGGTGCCGGCCGTGGCGAAGCGCCACGGCGTGGACGTCGTCGGACTCACGGATCACGACCGGCTCCAGCCCCTCGAGGAGCCGGTCGTCGAGCGCGACAACGTGACGATCGTCAACGGAATCGAACTTCGGGTCGAGATTGACGGCATCGACGAGGTTCGGCCGCCGGGCGATCGGCCCGATCCCGGCCAGCGCGTCGACCTGCTGGGGTACGCGGTCGAGCGAACGGCCGAACTCGAGACCCTGACCGAGCGGATCCAGCGGGATCGGATCGAACGCGGGCGGGCGATCGTCGACCGCGTGGAGGATCGGCTCGGCGTCGACCTCGGCGTCACCGTCACCGACGGCTTCGGCCGGCCCCACGTCGCCCGTGCGATCGACGACCATCCCGACGTCGACTACGGCTACGAGGACGCGTTCGACGGGCTCATCGGCGGCGGTGATCCCTGTTTCGTACCGCGGAACGTCCCCTCGTTCGAGCGCGGCCGGGAGGTGCTCGCGGAAGCGTGTTCGGTCGTCGCACTCGCCCACCCGCTGCGGTATTCCGACCCCGAACGCGCCCTCGAGCGGGCCGCGGCGTTAGACGCCGTCGAACTCCACTATCCGTACGGCCGCGACCTCGATCTGGAACCCGTCCAGCGAACGATCGACCGCCACGACCTGCTCGCGACGGGCGGGACCGACGCCCACGAGGACGAACTCGGCGTCGCCGGCCTCTCGCAGGACGAGTACGAGCGACTGGGACTGCCAGCACCCGACGGGGACCGGTAATGGGTAGCGGGAACACCGGCCGATAGCGGAGGGTTCAATGTCTCGGGGGTCATACCTGCGTTCATGAACTGCCACTACTGTGACCGCGAAGCCGCCTTCGCAGCGGAATCCGACGGGCTGAAAGTCGGCCTCTGTGAAGAACACTTCCGCGAGCGGTTACAGGAACTCGCCGAGGCAGACGGACTCGAGACGCTCAAGGAACAGGTCGACGTCGACCGTGCCGAGTAACGGGAACTGACTCGCCGTTTTCGGGCTCTCCGTTTACGACGAAGATCGAGGCTCGAGTCTCGAGGCTCGAGAATCGAAGGATCGGCAATCCCGAGAGCGAGAGCGACAGCAGGGCGAACCGAACCGATGAGGTCGTCGATCGGTAGCCGTCAGCCAACGGCAGTCACCCGAACCGCAGCAAGAGTGCCGGACCGTATCAGGCCGTCCGCCCCGCATCGACGTCGATGGCGTCTACCGGGCAGACGTCGACACAGAGCATGCAGTCGATACACTGGGCCTCGTTGGCCGGATCGGCTTTCTTCTCGCTCTCGGGATGGCCCGGCGTGTCGACCCACTCGAAGACGTCGACCGGGCAGTCCTCGAGACAGGCCCCGTCCGCGATACAGAGGTCGAAGTCGACCGCCACGTGAGTCCCGTGGATGCCCAGTTCCTCGGGTTCGTCCACCGGCCCCCAGACGGCGTGGCCCTCGTGTTCGTCCACCTTCTCGCGGTTTTCGTTGAACTGCGGATCTATGGCCATTGCTAACAGGTCAAACGTCGGACAGTCACTTAAAAGTACGGACTCGAAGTCGCCCGCACCGACGCCCGGCCGTATTCCGGGTCGGCGATTCACCGGCGTCGCGGTTCGCCTCGAGGTCACCTCCCCCTCCCCCGTCAGCGATCGACGTCGCGGCGCTCGAGTCTGTCGTCGAGCAGTTCGCGCATCCAGGCGGCGAACCCGTGATCCCGGCCGTAGGTCCAGACCGCCGTCTCGTGGACGACGTCCGGGAGGTCGCTGTCCTTGAGCCCCGAGGCGACCACCGCCTCGCCGTCGACGAGCAGCAGTTTCGCCGGCCGTTCCTCGTTGACGGCGGTCGTCGTCCGCAACTCCTCGGCGACGACCACCGTCGCCTCCGGCACCGCCTCGTGGAACGTCTCGCGGTCGTCCTCGGTCGGCACTTCGACGACGACCTCGGGCTCCCCTTCGGCGACGTCACACAGGCCGGCGTAGACCTCTCGGTCGATCGAGTCCGGGACAGCGGCGACCAGATGGATCGATTCGTCGGCCTCCTCGAGAAACGTGACGATCCGGTCGGTGACGTACTCCGGGCGCGAGATGGCCCAGGTTCCCTCGTTCTCCCTGGAGTCGGGCCGCTCGAGTTGTTGCAGCGCGTTCTCGGCGGCGTTGATTCGCGAATCGTAGTCGTCGCGGATCCGCTCGATGGCAAGGTCGGTCGAGATGGCCTGGTACTCGCGCGGGTCGGACTGCTGGACGGTGACCAGTCCTTTCCGGTCGAGGCGTTCGATCGTGTCGTACACGCGTGAGCGTGGGACCTCGGCGACGTCGCTGATCTCCCTGGCCGTTCCGGACGAAATACGGGCGAGCGCGACGAAACACCGGGCCTCGTACTCCGTGAGCCCGAGTTCGGTCAGCGATCTGACGGCCTCCTCGCTGTTTGACACGGGCACGCTACGTTCTCCCGCGGCTAAAGGTCGGAGCCTTCTACTGACAGGTCCGGGACCGACTCCGGTCGCGGTCGGCCGCGTTCGTCGCCCCGTCCCCGTCGCCGAGCACCCGGAACTCGGTCCCGCCGCACGGGCAGCCGTCGGTGCTCCCGATCGGGTACAGAACGTCCGTTTCGGCGAGTCGGACCGCCAGGATCCGCCCGCAGTCGACGCACTCGGCCGCGCCACGCGTTCGGTTCTCCTCGGTCATGCGATGGGAGGTAGTCGGTGTCCACGGATAACGCGTCCGCGAGTTCGACTGGAGTATCCGCGCTCGTGCACCGGGCGTAACAACAGGGGATGGCGAAACGGGCCCTCGAGACATCCGCCTCAGTACCCCAGCGAAAGGGCCCGATTGACGACGAGCGCGACGAACACGAGCGCCAGCAGCCCGCCGAGTACGGCGAAGGAGACGCCCCAGCCGAAGAGATCGGCCAGGACGCCCGTACAGACCGACCCGAGCGCGCCGACGAACCCGTAGACAGTCCGGACGAGGCCGAACCCCGCACCCCGCTCCTCCTCGCCGAGGACGTCCATGAACCGCGGCAACAGCGCGGCCCCCCAGCCGAGCCCCGTTCCGATCAGGAGGACCGCCCCGCCGAGCGCGATCCGGCCCGGAACGGCCACCAGCAGGCCGAACCCGGTCGACGCGAGGACCATACAGCCGGCCGTCGCCAGGTCCCGGCCGTACCGGTCCGAGACCGCCCCGACGCCGACCTGCGTGATCGCCTGCACGACGAAGTAACTCGCGAACACCACCCCCGCGAACTCCGTCGACTGGCCGCGGTGCTCGACGAGGAAGGTCGGCAGGAACGAGGAGGTCGCCTGCCAGACGAACGCCGCGAGGATCGCGAGCACGACCGGGAACGCGATCTCCGGCCGCGAGAGCAACTCGAGGATGGGTTCTAGCTCGAGGCGGTCACGAACGGGTTCGTCCGGCCGGCGCGGCTCGGTGGGGCGAACTCGCCACGCGAACAGCACGAAGACGGGGATGGCGGCCGCGGCGCCGATCGCGACGGCGGGCCGCCAGCTCGGTGGCGCGATCAGTCCCGCGAGGGGGCCGCCGCTGTTGTGGACGACGATCGCGGTGCCGATCTCGTCGTAGGTCCGCGTGAGCAGCGTCGTCGCGACGCTGTAGTGGAGTCCGGCGACGGCCCCCAGGAGGAGCGTTCCGAGCAGGAAGATCCCGAACAGGGGCGCGACGGCGAGGAAGACGCTCGCGACGGCGGTCCCACCGACGGCGACGAGGATGACGGGCCGCTCGCCGTGGCGGTCGGCGAACAGGCCGCTGGGGAACTGCGAGAGGAAGTAGGTCATCCACATCCCCGTCAGCGCGATCCCGATCACCGAGTTCGAGACGCCGAAGTCCTCGGTGACCATCGGGACGACCGGACTGATCGCCAGCCGACCGACCATCGTCGCGAAGAACGCGAGCGTGCTCAACACGAGCACCGTCTCTCGGTAGCGCCACCTCATTCACATGGCCTCCGTCTCGTCGTCATCGATGCCGATCGTGTGACCGTCGCTTCCCTCCGCAAATGAGGGTGTTGATCTCGGCAACGGGGCGGCCGTTCGAAGGACGGAACCCGTGGGCTCGAGGACGCGGCTAAGGACGGTCGTGTTCGGGAACGGGAGCTTTCAACGAGAGAGAATATCGTCTCGACACGCTCGGGACGGGCGCGAAACGCGCGGAGAGCGCGCCGTTTTTGATCCGTCCGTCTGTAGGATCCCGCATGGACCTCACCCATCGCCCCCGACGGCTCCGCCAGGACGGCGTCCGCGGGCTCGTCAGCGAGACGAGCCTCGAGCCCACCGACCTCATCGCTCCGGTGTTCGTCGACGCGACGACCGACGAGCGCCGGCCGATCGAGTCGATGCCGGGCCACGAGCGCGTCCCGCTCGAGGCGGCCGTCGACCGCGTCGAGGAAGTCCTGGAGACGGGCGTCGAGGCGGTCATGCTGTTCGGCGTCCCCGAATCGAAAGACCCCGAGGGGACTCGCGCGTGGGCCGACGACGGCGTCGTCCAGGAGGCGACGCGCCGGATCACGGCCGAGACCGACGCCTACGTCGTCACCGACGTCTGCCTCTGTGAGTACACCGACCACGGCCACTGCGGGACGCTCGAGGACGGGCTCCAGAACGGCTCGAGCGACGGAGCCGAGGGCGACGGAACCGGAGACAGTCACGTCCCCGGCGAGGGCCACTCGCTCCCCGAGGAGCCGTCGATCACCGTCGACAACGACGCCACCCTCGAGTCGCTCCGGAAGATCGCGGTCTCGCACGCCGACGCGGGCGCGGACATGGTCGCCCCGAGCGGGATGATGGACGGGATGGTCGGCGCGATCCGGGAGGCCCTGGACGCCGCCGGCCACGAACACGTCCCGATCATGAGCTACGCCGCCAAGTACGAGAGCGCCTTCTACGGCCCCTTCCGGGACGCCGCCGACGGCGCGCCCGCCTTCGGCGACCGCCGCCACTACCAGATGGACCCCGCGAACGCCCGCGAGGCCGTCCGCGAGGTCGCGCTGGACGTCGAACAGGGCGCGGACGTCCTGATGGTCAAACCCGCGCTCCCCTATCTCGACGTCGTCGCGACCGTCCGCAGGGAGTTCGACCACCCCGTCGCCGCGTACAACGTCTCCGGCGAGTACGCCATGCTGCAGGCCGCCGCCGAGAAGGGGTGGCTCGACCTCGAGTCGGTCGCCCTCGAGTCGCTGCTGTCGATCAAGCGGGCGGGCGCGGACCTGATCCTGACCTACTTCGCGGAGGACGTGGCGTCGCGATTGATCGAGGACGACTGACTCCACAGCCCCCATTATTCTGACGAACGTCCATTCGGGTCGACGGCCCCTCGAGTCCGTGGCAACATCTGCCGCGCGCGAGCGTGACGTGCTCACACGAACCGACGAGACGACCGAATCCCCTCCGAGTACCCCCGAGATAGCCCGCTCGACGGGTTGACGAACGTCGAAACCCGGCCGCGAAAGCGACCGAACCGTGGCGGAAATACCCTTATACACATTAGATCGCCTTTAGATTTGGTCGTTCGTCCCTATTACACCAACGTAATTCGACGAACGTTAACGATAACCCTTATATTCAACTCCACCATCCACCACAACCGTGATTCGAAATACGATCGTGCGGAAGAACAGCTCAGAAATAGACGTCCGTATACAAACTGACGGGAGCTCCGGGGAGGTGGTCGCCTGATGGAGCCGACGATCCTCCAGACCGACGCCGAGGTGTTGATGGAGTCGCTCAACGCCACGTGGATCCTGGTCGTCACGTTCCTCATTTTCTTCATGCACGCCGGCTTCGCCATGCTCGAGGCGGGCCAGGTGCGGTCGAAGAACGTGGCGAACCAGCTGACGAAGAACCTGCTGACCTGGAGCGTCGGCGTGACGGTCTTCTTCCTGATCGGCGTCGGCATCGAGGGTGTCGTCGCCGGCAGCGGCTTCGAGCCGGCGTTTGCCGGCGAAGCGAGTAGCTGGATCGACTGGCTGTACGGCGCGGTCTTCGCCATGACCGCGGCGACGATCGTCTCCGGCGCGGTCGCGGGCCGTGCGAAACTGCGTGCGTACGTCGGCTACACCTTCCTGCTGGCGGCGGTCATCTACCCCGTGGTCACGGGCCTGACCTGGGCCGGCGGCCACATCGGCGCGATCACTGGAATGCCGTTCGCCGACTTCGCGGGTGGGATGATCGTTCACGGGATGGGCGGTATCGCCGGGCTCACCGCCGCGTGGGTGCTCGGCCCGCGCATGGACCGGTACAACGAGGACGGAACCGCGAACGTCATTCCCGGCCACTCGCTGACGTTCGCCGTGCTCGGCACGCTGATCCTCGCGTTCGGCTGGTACGGGTTCAACGTCGGGACGTCGGCCATCTTCGGCGACGGCGCGTTCCTCGGCGACCAGCTCGGACGCGTCGCCATGACGACTACGATCTCGATGGCCTGTGGTGCGATGGGCGCCGGCCTAGTCGCCTGGCTCAAGACGGGCAAGGTCGACACGCTGTACGTCGCCAACGGCCTGCTCGCCGGCCTCGTCGGTATCACGGCGATCCCCGACACCACCGCGTGGTGGGGCGCGTTCGTCGTCGGCGGGCTCGCCGGGGCGCAGTTGCCGCTCGTCTTCGAGTTCGTCGAACAGTACCTGAAGATCGACGACGTCTGTGCCGTCTTCCCGGTCCACGGATCGGCCGGCGTTCTGGGCACCCTGCTGTTCCCCTTCGTCGCCGCACCGGGCGTCGTCGAGAGCGTCGGCACCGCCTTCGCGACGCAGGTGCTCGGCGTCGTCGTCATCACCGCCTGGACGGTCGGCGCGACCGCCGTCATCTGGTTCGCGTTCAAGGCTATCGGTCAGGCCCGCGTCTCGCCCGAACACGAACGCGACGGCCTCGACGTCTCCGAACACGGTGTCGACACCTACCCCGAGTTCGGCAAGCCCGAAGTCGCGACCGACGGGGGCGCCGTCGACGACGACTCGACGGTCGTCCGCGCGGACGGCGGCAACCCGAACGACGGCGAGATCAAACTGGTCACCGCGATCGTCCGCCCCGACCGACTGGGCGAGGTCAAGACGGCGCTGGCGGACGTCGGCGCCCCCTCGCTGACGGTCACCGACGTCTCCGGCCGCGGCTCACAGCCCGCGAAGAAGGGCCAGTGGCGCGGCGAGGAGTACACGGTCGACCTCCACCAGAAGGCCAAAATCGAGTGCGTCGTCTCGGACGTCCCCGCCGAGGAGGTCGTCGAGGCCATCGGTGAGGCCGCGAACACCGGCGAACCGGGCGACGGCAAGATCTTCGTCCACCCCGTCGAGGACGCCTACCAGATCCGCACCGGGAAGAGCGGATCGGAAGCCGTCTGATCGACGGAGAACCGCTCGAGTTCGCCCCGCCGCCGGATGCATTCCACGTGCCCGGGGCGTCGAGCCCGAAAACGCCGGCATTTGGCACACCTGCCGTCACGCTTATCTACCCGAGTTATCTGTTAGGGAACGAATGAGTCAGCGGAGCGATCGATCGACGGTGGCGTACGACGAGAGCGAGGCAGCCGACGACTCGAGTCCGCCGGAAGAAACCGGGTCGTCGGCGACGGCCTCGAGGACGCACCCGCCGCTGCTCGATGACGAGACGGTCCTCGTCGACGAACGGCCGACGTGGTGGGCATGGGCCGGACACCTCGCTCTCGCGGTGGTGTTCGTACTCGGCGGGCTCGCTATCGCTACGCAGGAGGCGGCGTTCGGACTGCTGGGAGTCGTCGCGGGTCTGGCCGTCGCGGGCTACGCCTGGTACCGGCGCAACCGCGTCCGCTATCTCGTGACGGATCGCCGGATCGTCGTCGTCGCCGGGTTCTCGACCAGGACGACGACCGAGGCGTGGATCGAAGACGTAAACGGGCTCGAGACGAAGACAACGGCGTTCAGCCGCAACCGGGGGTACGGCACGGTGACGGTTTCGCGTGCGCTCTCCTCGAGCAGTTTCAGTCGGAAGGGGCTCCGGCTTCGAGGCCTGCCGGCGTTCGAGCGGGCGACGGAGACGATCCGGCGGCGAAAGTCCGCCCTCGCCAACGAAGGCGAGGACGGTCGCTGACCCGGGGCGAGCGCCGTCGAGGGCTCTCGTCCTCGAGAGCGCCGGTCGAACCTCGGTACTACTTTGGCGTCCGCCCCCCAAGCCCCGCGTATGAACGACGACAACTCGCGGGAGTTGTACGACAGGGCGCTGTCGGTCATGCCCGGCGGCGTCAACTCGGCGGTTCGAGCGGCGATCGAACCCTACCCGTTCTTCGTCCAGAAGGGCGACGGCGGCCACGTCATCGACGCCGACGGCAACCGCTACGTCGACTGGGTGATGGGACTCGGTCCCCTCCTCCTGGGGCACGACCTCCCAGATCCCGTGCAGGCGGGGATCCAGCAGCGAGCAAGCGAAGGGCCGATGTACGGCGCGCCGACCGAGATCGAGGTCGACCTCGCGGAGTTCGTCGTCCGCCACGTCCCGTCGGTCGAGAAGATCCGGTTCGTCAACTCGGGGACGGAGGCGACCACCTCGGCCGTTCGGCTGGCCCGGGGCTACACCGGCCGGAACAAGATCGTCGTCAACCAGGGCGGCTACCACGGCGCACAGGAGTCGACGCTCGTCGAGGGCGACCACGAGAACCCCGCGCCCTCCTCGGCCGGCGTGCCGCAGGCGTTCGCCGAGCACACTCTTCCGGTCCCGTTCAACGACGAGGAGGCCGTCCGCGAGGTCTTCGAGGAACACGGCGACGACATCGCGGCGGTCATGACCGAACCCATCCTGGGGAACTACGGGATCGTCCACCCCGAGGAGGGGTACCACGAGTTCCTCCGGGAGATCACCGACGAGCACGGCTCGCTGCTGATCTTCGACGAGGTCATCACCGGCTTCCGCGTCGGCGGCCTCGGCTGTGCCCAGAGCGAGTTCGGCGTCACGCCCGACCTGACCACCTTCGGCAAGATCGTCGGCGGCGGCTTCCCCGTCGGCGCGATCGGCGGCCGCGCCGAGATCGTCGAACAGTTCACTCCCTCGGGCGACGTCTTCCAGGCGGGCACCTTCTCCGGCCATCCGGTCACGATGGCGGCCGGCCTCGAGACGCTCAAGTTCGCGGCCGAGAACGACGTCTACGACCACGTCAACGAACTCGGCGACCGGCTCCGTCGCGGCCTGACCGAGATCGTCGCCGACCAGGCCCCCCAGTACACCGTCACCGGCACCGACAGCATGTTCAAGGTGATCTTCACCCGTGACGGCCCCGGAGCGAACTCCCTCGAGGAGCAGTGTCCGGCCGGCTGTCGGCAGGACCCGACCTGTCCGCGCTACGACTACTGTCCGAAGAACGCGGGCGACGTCAAGAACGCCGACACGGACCGCTGGCGGCGGATCTTCTGGGGCCAGATGAAAGAACAGGGCGTGTTCCTCTCGCAGAACCAGTTCGAGTGCCAGTTCGTGAGCTACGCCCATACCGAGGAAGACGTCGAGGAGACCCTCGAGGCGTACAAGGAAGCGCTGTAGCGGCGCGAACCTGACGACCCTCCTGCCCCACGGCGGAGCCCGGGATGGAGCCCCCCCGGTTCCCGCTCTCGCGACCCCGACTCCGGTACGTTCGAGATTCGATGGTTCAGGTGCCAACGCACGTCGACGACATCGGCTGGGCCCGGCTCGCGGAGCGGCTCTGCTATCTCTTCCCGCCGGTCGTCGGCGTCGGCGCCGTCGGCGTGCTCGAGGACCTCGACCTCGGCGTCCCCGGCCTCTCGTGGGGGCTGTTCCTCGTCGGGACGGCCGGCTACACGCTCCTGACGCTCGGGATGTCGCTGGCGCTGTTCTTCGACGCGGACCGGATCCGTCGCCAGCCCCGGGCGAGCGGTAACTGGCGCCCGCGGCCGTGGCTCAACGCCGCGTTCGCGCTGCTGTGGGCGCCGGCCGCGGGCGTCGTCTACCTGGCGCGGCGACACCGCCGGTTCGGGACGCCCCCGGGGTGGTCGGGCTGGTGGGTCGTCGTCGCGCTGTCGCTCGCGACGACGCTGTTCGGGCTCGTCGCCGCGGGCGTTTCGATCCTCCTCTCGATTCCGGGCCTGCTCGCTACCGGGGCCGGGCTCGCCGGCGCGGTCGCGTTCGGGGCGTTCCCGGTCGCGATCCACCGGGACGCGGCCTACGTCTGTACGGAAAGCGACTCGTGGCGGCCCAACCCAGGGGTATACCTCGCGCTGGCGTTCCTCTCGCTTTCGGTGCCGCCGGTCCAGCCGGCCCTCGCGGCGTACTACCTCTATCACCGTCGCGAGGCGATCGGTGTGCCGGCCCTCGAGTGAAAGGGGTCGTCAGGTGATGTCGGCCCGCTCGAACCGGTACCAGCCGATCGCCACCGGGGCGACCAGCCACCCGAACAGGATCACGACCGCGATTTCGGGCTGGACGTACCACGAGAGCGACTCGCGTGCCGGGAGGCCGATCGCCTCGGTGAGCTCCGCGGGCAGGACGAGCATCGTCGACGCCAGATAGGCGCGGGTCGGGTTCGAGAGGATCCCCAGAAACTGGATCGCGTCCGCGCCGAGGCCGAGCCCCAGCAACTCGTTCGCGACGTACTCGAGTGCCGCCAGCCCGGAGACGTCGTCGAACAGCGTCACCAGGTTCGTCGCGAAGTAGAACCCGATCGCGCCGGCCATGGCGCGCGCTCGAGTGGCCGTCGACGCGGAGACGCCGATCGCGACCGACACGTACGCCAGCGCGTACAGCGTCGTCAGCGCCGCCGTGCCCGCGAACACGGCCGGATCGAACGCGGGGAACCAGACCGCGGCGAGGCCGGCCGCGATCGTGAACGCGACGGCCAGCGATGCGGCGACGACGACCGCGCGCGAGACGTACTTCCCGAGGACGACGTCCCGGCGGCTGACCGGCGTCGACAACAGGGAGACGATGCTCCCGGATTCGCGCTCGCCGGCGATCGCGAGGTAGGCCGCCACGAGCGCGATCGCGGGGATGAACGCCGCGCCGACGACGACCATGTTCCAGACGGCCATCCGGGCGTCGGACGGGCCGCCGGTTCCCAGCCGGACCTGCGCGAACAGCAGGGCGATCAGGCTCGTGTAGAGGCCCCCAACGAACCAGACGGTCTTCGCCCGCCGGACGTCGAGGAAGTCCTTGGCGACGACGGTGCGGACGCTCATTCCTCCACCTCCGCGAGTGGCGAGTGGTCGGCCGACTCCGCCGATCGCTCCGTCGAATCGGCCGACGTGTACGTTGCGAACAGTCGCTCGAGCGACGTCCCCTCCGAGCGGACGTCGAGGACGCGAGCGTGCCGTGAGACGCGCGCGACGACCTCGCCTTTCGCCGTCGCGTCCGCGAGGTCGACCCGCAGCGTCGTTCCGTCGACCGCGACCCCGTCGACGCCCGGTACCGCCTCGAGTCCGAGATCGGGGGGCACACGCTCGACCTCGAGGACGATCGACGCGTCGAGGTCCAGTTCGGCCCGCAGTTCCGGAATCGTCCCCGTGGCGACGAGTCGGCCGTCGGCCATGATCCCGACCCGGTCACTGACCGCCTCGACCTCCCCGAGCACGTGACTCGAGAAGAACACAGTTCGACCGTCGTCGGCTTCCTCGCGGACGATCTCGCGGAACCGCCGCGCGCCGGTTGGATCGAGGCCGGCCGAGGGTTCGTCGAGGATCAGCAGGTCGGGATCGCCGGCGAGCGCCATCGCCAGCGAGAGCCGCTGGCGCATCCCCGTGGAGTAGCCGCCGACGGGTCGCTCGCCCGCCTCGGGCGAAAGTCCAACGCGCTCGAGCAGCGCCGTCGCGTCGACGGCGACGTCGTGTGCGCGGGCGGTCCACTCGAGGTGGTCGCGACCGGTCAGTCGTTCGTAGAGCGGGTTCCCCTCGGGGACGACGCCGGTTCGTCGCCGGATCAGGTCGGCGTCGGTCCGCGGGTCGTGGCCGAGAACCCGGACGGAACCGGCGGTCGGCCGGACGAAATCGAGCAGGACGTTGATCACGGTCGACTTCCCGGCCCCGTTGGGACCGAGGAAGCCGAACACCTCTCCCTTCCGCACTTCCAGGTCGAGCGAGTCGACGGCCACGACGTCGTCGAACCGTTTCGTGAGACCGTCGGTACGGATCGCGGGCATCACACAGCTTCGTACTACGACGATTCGAAAGGGCCGTTTGCCGGGTATGGTGGGACGGTTTATCCCGCCGGGCTCACTCGACGAGCGCCTCGGCCAGGTCCGTCGCGCCGGCGAGCGGCATCGCCACGGTCGCGGCCGAGACTCGCGACGCCCACCGGTCGTACGCCTCGCGGTCCGGGAACGCCCTGACGTACGGACAGACGGTCGCGTAGACGTCCTCGAGGGTCGGCTCGGCAATCGACGCGTCCGCCCCGCCACCTGGCCGATCGACGTCGGCCTCGACGCCGAACGAAACCACGGCACTCGGCGGGGTCGCGGTGACCTCGTCGCCGGTCGCGCGGGCTTCGATCGGCGTCCCGTCGGGGCTCTCGGTGTGGACGCGAACCGGCTCGTCCGCGACTGCCGCCAGGATCACCGCGTCGTACACGCACTGGAAGTCGTATCGCTCGCCGCCCGCGCCGCCGAGTTCCCCCCAGTGGGCCGTCTCACCGTCGGCGTGACAGAGCTCCTCGAGCGCGATCGCGCCGCCGGTCAGCCGGCGACACTCCTCGACCCACTCGCCGAGCGTTGCGACCGGGTTGGTTCCGACGAGTCGTCCCAGGGCCGTCCCCAGCTCGTCCGGGAGCGGCGCCTCGAGGGCCGGTTCGGGCCTGTCCGGGAGCCAGCGTCCGCGTTCGGCGCTCGTTCCGTCCGCGGGGGTCGCGGTCCGTTCGTCGACGTCGGGCTCGCTACAATCGGGACGATCGTTTGCCATGCCCGGCTATACCGGGCGGAACGACACCTGCGTGACTCCCACGACAGTGGGCGGGTTGAAAAGAGGGGGTCGTCAGTCGTCGTCGCTAACCGGCTCGACGGGCTCGTCGACCGGCTCGTCGGCCGCGAAGATCCGGTCGGCGATGACGTGGTCATCGGTCGTCGAGTCGGTCGGCTTCCGCTGGAACAGCAGCTTCGCGGCGACGTCCCAGGCGAAGACGACCGCGCCGAGGATCAACAGCGTGTCGCCGGGCATGCGCAGCCAGAACAGCGTCTGGATCAGCCCGCCCTCGTAGAACTCGAGGGCGCGGGCGGCGGCGTACCCCTCGGTGAACGCGACCTCCAGCTGGAGGAAGCCGACGGGCAGCAGCGACAGGAACAGCATGAGCGCCAGCCCGACGTTGCAGAGCCAGAACGACCAGCGCAGCCGTTTCTCGGACCACTTCTCGGACCGGGTGGTCACGCGCAGGATGTAGACGGCCATCCCCATCGCGAGGAAGCCGAACGCGCCGAACATCGCGCCGTGGGCGTGGGCCACCGTGAGATAGGTCCCGCTCTGGAAGTAGCTGATCACCGGCAGGTTGATGAAGAAGCCGATGACGCCGGCCCCGAAGAAGTTCCAGACGCTCGAGGCGACGATGAAGTAGAAGGCCATCCGATAGGGGAAGGACTTCCCGGCGCCGCTCATGGCGCGGTACTGCCCGAGCGCCTCGTAGAGGATGAAGAGCAGCGGGATGAACTCGATGGTCGAGAAGACGCTGCCGATCGGCAGCCAGACCTCGGGGAGGCCGGCCCACCAGTAGTGGTGGGAGACGCCGATAATGCCGCTGCCCATGACCAGGGCGGCCTGGAAGATGACGGCCTTCTCGGCGGACTTCTTCGAGAGGAGGTTCATCGAGACGAGCGTCAGGGCGATGACGACGAGGATGAAGAACTCGAAGACCCCCTCGACCCACATGTGGACGACCCACCAGCGCCAGAACTCCGTCATGACGAAGTTCGTCTCCGGCGTGTAGAGGAAGCCGGCCATGAACAGCAGGCCGATCGAACCGCCCGCGTAGACGATCATGTGGGCCAGCCCGTAGCGCGGTTCGCGGTCGAGCAGCGGCTTGAACCCGCGGGCGACGAGGGCCGTCCAGCCCAGGAAGCCGACCAGCAGGCCGGCCTGCCAGACGCGGCCGATCTCCAAGTACTCGAGACCCTCGTTACCGAGCAGCCACCAGAGCTGGCCGTCGAAGACGTTGTTGACGCCGAGCCAGATGCCGGCGAGGCCGCCGACGGCGACGACCAGCAGCGCGCCGATCAGGCCCTTGACGTACAGCGCCTGTCGGCGGGGCTCGCGGCCGGTCAGGAGCGGCGCGAGGAACAGCCCTGCACCGAGCCACATCGTGGCGATCCAGAGGATCCCCAGGTCGACGTGCCAGGTGCGGGTGATCGTCCACGGGAGGAACTCGAGGATGTCGATCCCCAGCACCTCGTGGAGCCCGAAGAAGTCGTTGCGTTCGACGTAGTAGTGGGCGAGCAAGCCGCCCAGGAACGTCTGGAGGACGAACAGCAGGGCCCCGATGAGGATGAACCGCGTGCTCAGCAGCTGGCTCGGGGTGAGGTCGATCTCCTTCGGGTGGGGGATCGTGACGCCGTCGGCCTCGGGTTCGGGGAGTTCGATGGCCCGGTAGAGCCAGATGGCGAGTCCCGCACCGCCGACGAGCAGGACCATCGCGATGACGCTCCAGGTCATCACGGGGCCGCCGGCGTCGTTACCCGCGGCGGGCGAGTACGGGAAGTCGTTGGTAAAGGAGGCGTCCGAGTCCGGACGATCGGTGTGGGAGATCCACGCGGTCCACAGCGCGAAGTCCGCGAACTGCTCGGCCTCCTCCTCGGTCGGGATCAGCCCCTCCTGGATGCCGCGTTCGCGGTCGCCTTCGTAGTAGCGCTCGACGTACTCCTGGCGCACCTGTTCGTGGGCGTAGGCCTCGGCCGCGGAGTATTCGACCTGCTCGCCGGGAGTGCTCGACTGGAGTTCCTGGCGAACCGTGGCGTCGATCGCTGCTTGCTCCGCGTTCTCGAGGTCCGCGTACGCGGTCCCGTGTTCCTCCTGCGCGTAGTAATCGCGCATGTGCTCGGTCTTCAACTCGAGGCTGTCGGCGGTGTAGTCGACGTCGTAGTAACTACCCCGGCCGAGCATCGAGCCCTGGTTCATCAGCCCGTTCTCCTGGAAGACCATCTTCCCCTCCTGGACGTCGGCACTGGTGGCGATGGTCTCGCCGTCCGGTCCGACGACCGTCTCCGGAATATCGGGGGAGTTCTGGTATGAGAGCCACGCCCCGCCGCCCATCACGATGAGGTTCGCGACGAAGATGGCCGCGAGGAACGTGGCCAGTTGTTTTCTGGTTACTTTCATAGCCGACGTTCGACGGCCCTTTATAGTTAAACCGGACAGCAGTTCCTATCCGCTGGAAAAGCTAGCGAACGTGTTCGGCGAGTCGGCTACGGGGCTCGAGGTATTGCTTTGCTAGCGACAACGATTTATTTAATGGTAGATCATGCAGTAGACAGCGTCGTCGGAACGAATCGGATTCGTCTCCCCGTCGGCCGTATTCTCAGTTTACGGAAACGGTCATATGGTCGGTCTTAATGATCCGAGCGCCGGAAACCGAACATAGTGGTGAAAAAATACGTGCCGAAGGCCGTGCCAGGATGACCTGCGGGGGACCGTACCGGAACGACGAACCGAACCGAGGAGCCACGCTCGGTCGTCCGGCGGACAAGCGTGCGCTTTTCATACCCGAGGCGAGGACTACCGCCCATGAGAACGCGCGGGACGCTACGACTTGCGACGCGGGGATCCACGCTGGCCCGGCGACAGGCCGGGCTCGTCAAGGAGACCCTCGAGGACCGGCGGTACGAGGTCGAACTCGTGACCGTCGAGACGACCGGCGACCAGATCAGGGACGAACTCATCCACCGGCTGGGCAAGACGGGCGCGTTCGTCCGCGAACTCGACGAACGCGTCCTCGAGGGCGACCTCGACGGCGCGATCCACTCGATGAAGGACATGCCGACCGAACAGCCCGACGAACTCGTCACGGCCGCGGTCCCCGAGCGGGGCCGGCCGGGCGACGTCCTCGTCACGCCCGACGGCTCGAGTCTCGAAGACCTGCCGGAGGGGGCGACCGTCGGTACCTCGAGCCTGCGCCGTCGCGCGCAACTGCTTTCCGAGCGGCCGGACCTCGAGGTCGAGCCCCTGCGGGGCAACGTCGACACGCGCCTCGAGAAACTGCTCGCGCCCTCGCTGCAGGCGGAACACGAGAAGCGGTCGGAGGCCGACAAGGAGCGGAAAGCCAATACCGGCGACGAGGAGTTCGAACCCGAGTACGACCGCACCGTCGACGAGTGGTTCGACGACCTCTCGGAACTCGAGCGCCAGGCGCTGGGCCGGGAGGTCGAGACCGAGTACGACGCGATCGTGCTCGCGGCGGCGGGCCTCGAGCGCAGCGGGCTGGCCCACTACGTCGACTACCAGGGGTTGCCGACCGAAACGTTCGTCCCCGCGCCCGGCCAGGGCGCGCTCGCGGTCACCGCGGCCGACGGGGAGACTGCACGCGACATCCGCGAGGCGATCGATCACCCGCGCAGCCGCGTCGAGACGACGGTCGAACGGACCCTGCTCGCGGAACTGGGCGGGGGCTGTATCGCCCCGATCGGCATCTACGGCGTCGTCCAGGGCGAGTACGTACACACGAACGTCACCGTCTTCGACCGCGACGGCGAGGAATCGGTCGTCGCGAGCCGAGACCTGCCGGTCGAGCGCCACGCCGAGGCGGCCCGGGAGTTCGCGGCCGACCTCGCCGACCGCGGCGCGGCCGACCTCATCGACGCCGCCCGCGAGGCAGCCGAGAGCGACGACACGACAGACACCGACCCACCGGAGGGGAAATGAGATGGAAATCGAGTACCACGGAGGCGAACCGGAACCCGGAACCGTCTACCTCGTCGGGAGCGGTCCCGGCGACCCCGGCCTGCTGACGGTCAAGGCGAAACGACTGCTCGAGCGAGCGGACGTCGTGCTCCACGACAAGCTCCCGGGCCCCGAGATCCTCGGGGATCTCCCCGACGAGCGATGCATAGACGTCGGGAAACGCGCTCACGGCGACCGGACGCCCCAGTCGGAGATCAACGAGCGACTGGTCGAACTCGCCGACGAGGGGAAAAGCGTCGTCCGACTCAAGGGTGGCGACTCGTTCGTCTTCGGCCGCGGCGGCGAGGAGGCGGAGTACCTCGCCGAGCACGGCGTCCCGTTCGAGGTCGTTCCGGCGGTCACCTCGGCGGTCGCCGCGCCGGCCGTCGCCGGCATCCCCGTGACCCACCGGGATCACGCCTCGTCGGTCTCGTTCGTAACCGGCCACGAGGACCCGACGAAGGAGGACTCGGCGGTCGACTGGGACGCACTCGCCACGGCGGGCGGAACGATCGTCGTCCTGATGGGCGTCACCCGCCTGCCCCAGTACGTCACGGCGCTGCAGGAGGGCGGGATGGACCCCGAGACGCCGGCTGCGCTCGTCGAACGCGGCACCTGGCAGGAACAGCGGGTCGCGACCGGCACGCTCGAGACGATCGTCGATGCCCGCGACGAGGTCGGGATCGAACCGCCGGCCGTGACGGTGATCGGCGACGTCGCCGCCAGCCGCGAGTCGGTGGTCGAGTTCCTCGAGAACGAACGAGAGCCGGGTCGGGCGGAATCCGAAACCGACGCCGTCCCGGCGGACGTACCCGACAGCTAACATGGACGAAGACGCCGCCGACAGCCCGACCGTAGCCGTGTTCCGCCCCGACGACGAGCGCATCGAGAACGCGACCGAACGACTCGAGTCGCTCGGGGCCGAGCCCGTCCCGGATCCGATGCTCGCCGTCGAACCGACCGACGCGACGCCCCGGACCGACGCCGACTACGTCGTCCTGACGAGCAAGACCGGCGTCGAACTCGTCGCCGACGCCGGCTGGGAACCCGGCGACGCGACCGTCTGTGCGATCGGCCCCGCGACGGCCGACAGGCTCCGGACGGCGGGGTACGCCGTGGATCTCGTCCCCGAGGAGTACACCTCGAGCGGCCTCGTCGCCGCGCTCGAGGGCCAGGTCGACGGTGCGCGCGTCGAGGTCGCCCGCAGCGACCACGGCAGCCCGGTGTTGCTCGAGGGGCTCGAGGCGGCGGGCGCGTACCTCCACGAGACGATCCTCTACCGGCTCGTCCGTCCCGAGGGGAGCGGCCGCTCGGCCGAACTCGCCGCCGAGGGCGAGCTCGACGGGCTCTGTTTCACCTCGTCGCTGACCGTCGAGCACTTCCTCGAGGCGGCCGCGGACCGCGGCCTCGAGGAACGGGCCCGAGACGGGCTCGCGGACGCCGTCGTCGGCGTCATCGGCGAACCGACGGCCGAGACGGCCCGCGAGCACGGCCTCGAGGTCGATCTGGTCGCGAGCGAGGCTACCTTCGAACGGCTCGCGACGGAGACGGTCGACGCCGCGTCGGCAAACGGCGAGTGACCTCCCGGCGGGCTATTTCAACCGGGAGCGTGAACACGGGATCGATGAGTCGAGGGCAACGAATGCGAACAGGGAGACGGGGAGACGCCGGCGCGGTCCCACGGCCGCGGCCGGCGAACCGATGACCGGGAGTCGCCGCCGGTTCCTCGCGGCAACCGGAGCCGCGGTCCTCGGCGGCTGTACCGCGCCCGCGGCCCGGTCGACCAAGTTCGAGGCCCACGAGCGCCACGGGACGACGATCGGGTTCGTCGGCGACGCCATGCTCGGGCGCGATCTCGACGACCGCTACGGGAGCGGTCGAGCCGATCCGGCGAGCGTCTGGGGCGATCTGCGCCCCCGACTGGCGTCGCTGGACGGCGTCTGCTGCAACCTCGAGTGTTGCCTGTCGACGCGAGGCGAGCGGTTCCCCGACCGGACCTACTACTTCCGAGCCGATCCCGACTGGGCCGTCCCGGCCCTCGAGGCGGGGAACGTCCGGTTCGCGTCCCTGGCGAACAACCACATCCTGGATTTCGGGCCGACGGCGCTTCGTGACACCGTCGACGCGCTCGCGGACGCGGGGATCGGGTTCGCGGGGGCCGGCGAGCGGCCGGCGGCGGCCCGCGCGCCCGCGACGGTTTCCATCGGCGACGTCGACGTCGCAGTCGTCTCCCTCGCGGACCACTACGCGGAGTACGGCGCGACCGACGACCGCCCGGGGACCGCCTACGTCGAGACCGATCCGGACGTTCCCGAGACCAGGCGACTCGTGGGCGCGGCGCTCGAGCGTGCCCGGGAAACGGAGCCCGACCTGCTGATCGCGTCGGTCCACTGGGGGCCGAACTGGGTCGAGTACCCCGACGACGACCTGCGGGCGTTCGGCCGCTGGCTCGTCGATCGGGGCGTCGACCTCGTCCACGGCCACAGCGCCCACGTCGTCCAGGGGATCGAGCGCTACGGCGACGGCCTCGTGCTCCACGACACCGGGGACATCGTCGACGACTACGTGATCAAGGAGGACTTGCGGAACGATCGCACGTTCCTCTTCGAACTCGGCCTCGAGGACGGGAACCCGGCGGAACTCCGCCTCGTCCCCGCCGTCATCGACGATCTGGCGGTCTCCAGGGCCGACGAGGACGAGGCGGCGTGGCTCCGGGAGACGATGCGCGACCGCTCCGCGCCGTTCGGGACCGAGTACGAACGCGACGGCGACGCGCTCGTCCTCCCGCTGTAAGCGGTGCGTCGAGGCTCGCTCCCCGTTCTCGGCCCTCGAGGGGCGATCCGCGGGTTTATGAGCGAAGCCGCCCCACAGTCGACCGATGGCAGGGCCGGTTCCCGAACTCGAGGATCGCGCGACCCGCTGTGCGCGGCGACTGTGCGAGGCCGACCGCGTGTTACTCGCTTCGCACATCGACGCCGACGGACTCACCAGCGCCGCGATCGCGGCCCAAGCGCTCGAGCGCGCGGGACTCCCCTTCGAGACGGTGTTCGAGAAACAGCTCGACGAGGAGGCGATCGCCGCGATCGCGGCGACCGACTACGACACCGTCCTCTTCACGGACTTCGGGAGCGGCCAGCTCGACGTCATCGGCGAGCACGAGGACGCGGGCGCGTTCACGCCCGTGATCGCGGATCACCACCAGCCGGCCGACCGCGACACCGAGTACCACCTCAACCCCCTGCTGTTCGGGATCGACGGCGCGTCCGAGCTCTCGGGGGCCGGCGCGAGCTACGTTCTCGCCCGGGCGCTGGCGGACCTGGAGCCCGGCGTCGCGGCCGACGGCGGCGCCACAGGTGCCGCAGGAACCACCACGGCCCGCGCGGACAACCGCGACCTCGCCGCCCTGGCCGTCGTCGGCGCCGTCGGCGACATGCAGGCCTCCGGCGGCGAACTCCAGGGCGCGAACGAACGGATCGTCGAGGAGGGCGTCGATGCAGGCGTCCTCGAGACGGGCAAGGACCTCGCGCTCTACGGGAAGCAAACCCGGCCGCTGCCGAAACTGCTCGAGTACGCGACCGACGTAGGGATCCCGGGCATCTCCGGCGACGAGGCCGGCTCGCTGCGGTTCCTCGAGGATCTCGACCTCGAGTTGCGCCGCGAGGACGGCGAGTGGCGCCGGTGGTCGGGACTGACCAGCGAGGAGAAACAGACCGTCGCCAGCGCCCTGGTCAGGCGTGCCGTCTCGCGCGGGGTTCCCGCGAAGAAGATCGACCAGCTGGTCGGGACCAGCTACGTGCTCAGCGCGGAGCCGGTCGGTACCGAACTCCGGGACGCAAGCGAGTTCTCGACGCTGCTCAATGCGACCGCCCGCTACGAGCGCGCCGACGTCGGCCTGGGGGTCTGCCTGGGGAATCGGAGCGACGCGCTCGAGCGTGCACGCAAACTCCTTCGGAACCACCGCCGGAACCTCTCGGAGGGGATCGACCTCGTCACCAGAGAGGGCGTCACCCACGAAGCGCATCTCCAGTGGTTCCACGCGGAGGATCGCATTCGCGAGACGATCGTCGGCATCGTCGCCGGGATGGCGATGGGCAACGAGGGGATCAGCCGCTCGAAGCCGATCGTCGCGTTCGCGGAGAAAACCGACGATGAAGTGAAAGTGTCGGCCCGCGGGACCCACGGTCTGGTCCGGGACGGCCTCGACCTCTCGACGGTGATGACCGAGGCCTCGCGGGCCGTCGACGGCGACGGCGGCGGTCACGACGTCGCGGCCGGGGCAACGGTCCCCGCCGGGCGCGAAGCCGAGTTCGTCGAACGCGCCGACGAGATCGTGGGCGAACAACTGTCCTGACGACTGCTACCGCGATACCGCTACGTCCGGTCCATCGAAGCCGGAACCGTCGGAACGAGCGGCGCACGCGAGGTCAACACGTACGCCGACTTGCGAACGGCACCTTTCGCGTACTGGACCGTGCTCTTGTGAATCGGCGTGCGCTTCCCACGGATCTGGGTGCGGCCCTCGAGGATGGCCTCGACGAGTTCGTCGCCGTCGATGTCCGCCTTCGTGGGGTTCTCGTCGTCCGGCGAGACGAGTATCTCGGTGTAGGCTTTGCCGACGTTCGGCAGGTAGTGGGCGTCGCTCGCGCCGATCTCGGGGTACCCCCGTCGGCGGGCGAAGGTCCGCGCTCGCCGGTTCCGGTAGCCGGTAAACAGCATCGAGTTGTAGGTCTCGATCGCGTCGACGCCGTCGACGTGGCGTTTCCGGACGCCGTGGCGACTGCGCTGGAAAGGATGGGGAACGACCGCGATCCCCCCGAGTTCCCGGACCGCGTCGACGGTTTCCGGGAACGGACGCCCCGGATCGGGCCGCTTTTCGACACCGATCGCGAGGAGGTGGCCGTGTTTCGTCGACACTTCGACGCCGGGGATGCCGATCAGCCCGTATTCCGGAGCGATCTCGGCCGCACGGAGGGATTCGGCGATCCGGTCGTGATCCGTGATGACGATTCCGTCGAGTCCGATGTCCGCCGCGTGTTCCAGAATGAGTTCGATCGGTTCGTGGCCGTCGTAGGACTCGTCGGAGTGGACGTGAAAGTCGATCGCAAACGGAATGTGGGTCGTCATAGCGGGGTTGATTACCGCTAATAGCCCGTTGCCCTGCATAAACACTCTGCTGCCGGTCGGGTCGCAGGCAGATTCTATATAGCGATATGAAATTTAACGCAGGTTGGCTACCGGACTGGACCCGTCGTATCGAACAACCGGGTTTGGCAAACGAGACGCACCTCCGAGGAGTGGGTAGAACGGCACTGGGAACGCCGATGGCCGCTCGAGGGCCGGTACCCCAGTTCAAACCGCAGAGATCGTTCCCCGTGCGAGACACGAGCTCCGATCGGGACTGATCGTCGATAGCCCATCACTTCGACAGCAACGTTCCCACCGACGCTCGTGGAGTCACTCGACATAGGGCCAGCCGAGGTCGTCGATCCGTCGCCGTCTCGAATCCCCGGTCGTCACATTGCGGACAGGCACAGGACGCTCGAGACGCTCCCTGACTGATCCGGTCTACAGTCCGTCAGTTCCGGCGCAACCGCGACCGGGCGGCGGTTGCGCCGGGAAATTTGGACAGCAACCCAAACCCCTGGTTCGTGCGACACATTCGGGAAGCCAAACACGGTGCATGGGACCGCGTTTCGACGGCGCCCTCGAGATGCGCCCGACGAAAGCCGAGGCCGTGCGGTCGACCCCGGCCCGGAGACCATCGATCGCTGGCCAGCGAACCGAACGAGCCGATTTTCGGGCGCTGCGCACAGCTCTCCGAACCGGGCCGAAACGCATCATAAACCGTATAGAATGATACTAAATGTCCGTCGGCTCCGATGGCTCGTCCGGAACGTGGTCCGAGAGCGAAACCCGATCGAGGACGCGGCGAATCTCCATCGGATCGTCGAGGGACTCAACGGCCTCGTGGACCCGACGCATGCACTCGAGGATCCCGTCGACGGCGGCCCGGCGCGTCGACACGCGGCCGATTTCCTCCGAGACGGACCGATCGCCGAGCGGGTACCGGTACCGGAGTTCCCAGCACTGGCCCAGCCCGAGGCCCGGATGACAGTGATCGGCGGTCGTCCGGTCCGCGATGAGTTCGAGCGGTGGGCGAGTGTACCGGTACGCGAACGTGCCCTCGCCGAGTTCGGTTTCGCCCCATCCCGGCGGTAACGCCTCCGGGGGAATGGGTGGATTGTCGGCGACCATATAGGCCGAATCGCCACCGCCCGGGGTCATCGTTCCGCTTGCGAATGCAACCGTCGTCTTGACGCCGACCGTCCGACTTTTGTCCTCGCTCGCGTTCGTATCGAGTATGACGACGTTCGATCCCGAGAAATTCGAAGACAAGTACGCCCACTACTTTACCGAACTCCAGCAGGCGTACAAGAACGCGTTCAACCGGATGAACGACCGCTACGACTCCGAACTCGTCCACGCGATCGACCAGCAGGTACTGAACGAGAGCGAACCCTTCTACGAGGGCGACGGCGAATTCCGCGTCGAGCTCCCCGAGGACCCGTACGACCGGCTCTCGAACGTGCTCGTCGAGCGAGAGCGGTTCGAGGAAGTGCTCGAGATTCACGTCGAGGAGATCGAGACCGAACTCGAGCGAGTTTTCGAATTCGAGTAATCGAGTGAATCAGCCACGAGCGCGTCGATTCAGCCAGGACGATCCCGAACCGGAGGGACGGAAGGTTTAGGGGCTCCGATACCCAAGGGGCTTCTATGAGCACGGAGTCTCAGAACGACGGGGACGACCTCGAGGACCGCGTTTCGAACTTCCTGCGACGGAACTTCCCGCAAATCCAGATGCACGGCGGTAGCGCGGCGATCCGGGAACTGGACCACGAGACCGGCGAAGTCACGATTGCCCTCGGGGGTGCCTGCAGCGGCTGTGGCATCTCCCCGATGACGATCCAGGCGATCAAGAGCCGAATGGTCAAGGAGATCCCCGAAATCGAGAAAGTAAACGCCCACACGGGTGCCGACGGCGGCGACATGGGTGGCGGTGGCGGCATGAGCCCCTCGTTCCCCGGCGAAACCGTCGACGAGGACGGCGAACCCGACGAAGGCCCCGAAGCGCCGTTCTAAGTTCTCGAGTTCGACCGCCGACGTTCGTCGAGTCCCGTTTTCTTCCCTCGATCGGCCGCTGGACCGGGTTCGCTGAAGCGGCGGGTCACTCCTCCCCCGGCCCTTCACGAAGCCCTCGACCCCGCTCCCAGGTGCGGACGAGAGCCGTGAGGTGGCGGTTCGTCGGCACCTCGAGACCGGATTCTGCCGCACGATCGACGACGTAGCCGTTGATCGCGTCGATCTCCGTACGGCGTTCGTGCTGGAGGTCCTGGGCCATCGAGGACGTGTTTGCCGCCGTCGCCTCGGCGACGGTCTCCATCGCGTCGACCGCCTCGCGGTTCGACAGCGCGACGCCACGCTCCCGAGCCACCCGCGCGGCCTCCCGCGTCGCCGCCCGGGCGAGATCCCGCGCCGGGGGCTCGAGGACGGCCCCGTTTTTCGTCCCGGCGAGCGCGGTGACCGGGTTGATCCCCGCGTTGACCGCGAGTTTCTCCCAGAGCCAGCGCGGCATATCGTCGACGACCGCCGTCTCGAGGCCGGTGGCGGTGAAGGCCTCCCCCACAGCGTTGGCACGATCGGACGCGCCGCCATCGCGGTCGCCGAGGACGATCTCCCCACGCCCGGTACACTCGACGACCCCGGGTTCACGGAGGACTGCGCCGTAGGTCGCAGTCCCGGCCAGCACCGGTGTCGCGGGCTCGAGTCGATCGGCGAAAACCGCCTCGTTCCCCATCCCGTTTTGCAGCGAGAGGACGGCGTCGAACGACCCCGTCGCGAGCGCGGCGGCAGCCGACGCCGTGTCGAAGGACTTGACCGCGACGACAGCGAGGTCGGCCGCGAGGTTCCCGCCATCGGTCGTCGCCGCCGGGAACACTCGCTCGTCGAACTCGCCGCAGACGTGGAGGCCGGACTCGCGGACGGCTCGAGCGTGGTTCTCGCGGGCGACGAGCGTTACGTCGTGCTCGCGGGCGAGCAAGCCGCCGACGAGACTTCCCAGGCTGCCGGCACCGAAGACGACCGTGTCCATGGTAGGGAGGGGAACCGGCGCAGTAAAAACGGTTTTCGTCCTTTATCCACGGAGAGAGCCTCTCGAGCCAGCGTCGGTCGACGGGTCAGTCCTAGCAGCGATTTCCTCGTATACGACCCTGTAAACCCAATGTCGATATATCGAATCGAGTCGATGCGCCGACGGGGACACTCAGTCCTCCGTCCAATACATCAGATTTTCGCGACCAGTCTGGCAGTTCGGACACTCGTCCGGCAGGTCGGCGGTGATCCCGCCCATCTCCCCACACTCCATACACCGCCACATCAGGTGTGCCTCGCCGAACTCGTGACCCGACCGCGCGTGCTCGATGCTCATCGCCTCGGCACCCTCGCGCGTGGTGACGAAAAAGCCGCTTTGTTCGAAGCTACGGACGCGGCCGAGCACGTTGCCATCCTCGTCGTAGACGGTCTGGCCGGACGTGACCTCGTGGACCTCTTCGAGCGCTTCTTCGTCGTCCGCTTTCGCTGGAGTCTCACCCGTCTGGACCATGGGAGTACCACCTCGAGGACGAGGATAAACCCCGAGTGTGCATTGTTCGAGCGGCCCCTCGAGGGGGTCAGACGGGCGATCAGCGGCTCGAATCGAGCGAGCCGTCGAGAAGGGCAACGAGGGGCCGAAACGGCCCGGTTAACTCACATGAAGTCCTCGATACCCGACTGCTTGTTCTTGTCGTTCTCGAAGATGCTCTCGAGGGACTTCTCGAGCACTTCGAGGCGCTGTTTCGTGTAGGGCCGACAGTCGTACTCCTCGGCGACCTGGATCGCCGTCTGCATGTACTTGTTCACGGAACCCTGGTGGACGGTGAGGTTGACCTGGCCGCCACACTCCCGGCAGTCCCCGGTCAGGGGCATCCGCCTGAACTTCTCGCCGCAGTCGAGACACCGGGTCTCCTGGCGCGAGAAGGCCCGCAGGTTTCCGATCAGGTCCGGCAGGAAGTGATACTCGATGACCCGCTCGGCGACGTCGGTCTCGTCGACGGCCTCGAGTTTCCGCGAGAGCTCGAGTTGAGCGTCCATCTTCTCCATCATCGAGCCGAGCGTCTTGTACGCCGAGAGGTCTGGCCCCATCGCGATGTCGGTGGTGTCGTGGGTGTGCTCGAAGCCGGTGTACTCGCCGTCGGTACCGAGCGTGTCCTCGCCGATCTGGATGTCGACCGCCTCGGGATCGGCCTGTTCGCGAGTGGCCTCGTAGAACTCCCGGGGGTACTGCGAGACGATGTCCATGTTGTGGGCCTCGTCGTCGATCTCGGAGGGGTCGATGCGGGAGGACATGACGAGGGGCGCGTCCATCTTGCCCCCGCGCTTGTCCGGCAAGAAAGACTTACTGAAGTTGAGAAGTCCGTCGAGAAGCAACATTACGCAGTCCTCGTCACCGTCGCACTGACCGACATAGATATCGTTGGCCACGAGCGTGTTCGTGTCTTCGACGGTGAGACAGTACGTGTACTCGATATCGCTCTCGACGATCTCGACCGAAACGACCTCGTCGAGCCACGTTTTGCCGCCATCGGCGAACAGCCGCTGTGTGCGACACTCCGTCGTCTCGAGAACCTCGGTGATGGTTTCCTGCTTCCGCTCGAGGTGGAAACCGATTCGCTCGGCGAACCGAGCCGCGTTCTCGGACGTGATCTTGAGAACCCACGATTCGAACTCGGGAACCGGTTCGTCGTCGTAGAACTCGGCGACCGCTCCGGTCGACGGCTGTCGCGTTTCACGATAGGTCGTCGCCGCGATTCCGAACCGTTTCAGGGCAGCGACCAGATCCGCCGCAAGATCGTCGCTGATAGTGTGTGCCCGAATTTCGATTCGATCGCTCGCGGGACTCCCGTCGCCGCTGAAGTACGCGGCCAGGAACGCTTGCAGCTGAGAGCGCGGACTATCGAGGACGTAGTCGGGAATCCGTTTCGTTTCCGCGGTCGCTCCGAGTTCGAGTACGTCCGCAAACAGCGCCGAGACGAGTCGGCTCGAGACCGTCACCTTCCACTCGTTCTCTTCGAAGGCGTCGACCGACAGGGCGTCGTCGAACGTCTCGATGATCTCGTTGCGGGCCGCCTCGTCGGGCGTACAGATCGTCGTCTGATAGAACGACCCGTCTTCCCGTCGAGTGAATCCTTCGGCGGCGTAGTATCCGAGCACCGTCGCGACGGACTCGTCGATCTCGAACCGCCGCTGTATGGCCGCCGTATCGCGTTTCATCCCGAGCGTGACGTCGTCCGGAATCCGCTCGAGGAGTTCCGCAGCGTCGAACAGAGAGAGGAGCGGACCGAACGGAACGCTATCTCGGTTCACCCAGTTGTAGACCGTCGATTGAGAGACGCCGAGTCGGTCCGCAACCGGTTTGAGATATGCCTGCTCCGGCGTCGCGTCGTCGAGGAGATTCTTGATCCGATCGGAGCCGAGTCCGCGAACGACGAGCGAGTCGTTCGGGATCGAATCCGCCTCGATAAACGCTTCTAGAAGGTCGATCGATTTCGACTCTCCCTCGAATCCGAGCGATTTCGGACTCGGGAGTTCGTCACCGGCAGAGAGTTCTCGAGCGTCGACCGACTCGAGGCCTGCGGGAGTCCACCGTCGGAACGTGTGATCGGGAGTTACGGTCAGCGTTCGGCCGCTCCGCGTTTCGACGCGAACGAGGTGGTCAGGTGCCGGATGTTTCGAAACGGCTTCGACGGGGCGTTCCACGGGCGTCCCGTCTTCCGTGACGGACGGAACGCTGATCCCGTCAACATCCTGAACGACCGTTCCGAAATCGTCCGTTTCGGGATCGGTCAACCGGTCTTCGACGATCGCTTCGATCGATTCGTACGCCCGTTCGCCGTCTTTGTTCTGATACCAGATTTTCGTCTCCGGATGGAAGCAATTCCTCCGTTTCGCGGCGTGAAAGTACGGATGAGCATATCCAACCGCAGCGCTTGTAAATCCAATTACTCTTCCGACAGTAGCTGCGCTCGTGTGTGGTGCCATCCCGAACACCAGTTCGCCGACCAGATCCTGACGGTCCTCGAGTTCGTAGAAGGGCTCGAGCCCGTAGTACTGCTCGAGGAGGTCGTCGATGAAGTCGGCCGTCTGCATCATGTGCTCGGCCGCGCCGTCGGAGAGGACGATGTCCTGGACTTTCAGCTCCACGAGCTGGTCCTCGTGGGTCAGCGGTTCGCCGTGGATGTCCTCCTCGTAGCCCAGCGCCTGCAGTTGGCCGACGTCGACGTCGAGTTCGCTCGCCCGGACCGACGTCACGGGGAGGTCCGTCATGTCGTAGCGGACGGTACCGTCTTTGAACGCCGAGACGTCGTGTTTCGCCCGGAGAATACCCTTCTCCATCGGTTCGGGGATCTTGTTCGTCGAGGACAGTCCTTTGACCCCTTTCAGGATGTCGAAGGCGTTCTCCCGTTCGCCGACCGACTCGAGCGCCGACCGGAACTCCTCGTTGACGTCGACCTCGCGCGTTTCGACGCAGGTGCCCTCGATCTCGCAGCGGTCACACTCGACGCGGCCGGCTTCGTCCGGTTCGAGCGACTGGTCGCAGTCCGGACAGCGATAGTCGGGCTCGGTCCGCTCGTTGCAGTCGGGACAGCGGTTCTTGAACGTCTCCGTCTCGCAGTTCGGACACCGCTGGCGTCCGACCTGCAGTTCGACGACGCCGGGCGTGTCGGACATCGTCTCGGCGTGTTTGGCCGCATCGGCGACGTTGCGCTGGGAACCGCCGGCTTCGCCGATCGGGAAGAGCGTGTGGACCGGGGGGCTCAGGTCCCGGCGCTCGGACTTCTCGGGCCGGCCCATCCGGTTGCCGATCCGGGTGGGCGCGCGTTCCCGTACCTCGAACGGAGCGACCTCGTTGACCGCCTCGATGGCGTTTTCGCCGTCCTCCTGCCCCCAGGTTCGGGCGCGCTCGGAGAGATCGTCCTCGCTCCAGGTACGCTCGAGTTCGACTGCCGGTTCCCCGGCGCCCTCATCGTCGACCTCGGGTTCGAGGGCCGCGCCGTCGGCGACCGCCCGCCGGGGTTTACAGCCGAGCGAGCGGACGAACGGCCGCCAGTCGTCGATCTCGATGCGGTCGTCGCCCGGACGCTGGCGGTGCTCGAGAACGATCGTCTCGAGCGCGTCCGCGACGTCGTCGGCGTACTCGAGGACGAGGATGCTGTCGTCCCCGTTCCCGTTCACGCTGCCGTCGCCGTCCCCCTCGATCCGACCCTCGGCGACGGCGTCGGCGAGGTTACAGAAGGCGGCTACCGAGAGGTCGTGCCAGAGGTAGGTGTACTCGGGGTGTAACGGCGCGTCGTGTTCGGTGGCCCACTCGAGGGCCTCCTCGGGGTCGGGGAACTCGAGGTCGATCCGGGGGTCGTCCTCGAACGCCTGGACGTCCGCGCCGGCGGCCGCGAGGTCCTGGACCCACCACTCATAGGTGTAGGAGGCGGGGGCCAGCGGGTGGTTGTTCTCGACGAACTCCCCGTAGTTGACCAGGTACTCGCCGAGGTCTAAGATCTTCTCGACGCCGTTTCTGATCTCCTTCGCTTCCTCGGGGTCGTCGATCCGTCGCACGTCGCCGTTCGCGAGTTTGACCGTCGGTCCCTCGATGGAGTCGACGGGGACGACGCCGGCCGCCTTCCCGGGCCGTTCGGTCTTGATCTGGGTCCCGGTCGCCAGGAAGTCGTCGACCAGGTGCATCGCGGCGGGGTGGACGCCGGCCGTCGCGAAACCGTGGTTGCGAGCGCGTCCGTATCGCAGACGGAACCCGCCCTCCGCGCAGGGATGGGAGAAGACCGGCCGGCCGGCGATCAGGTCCCGGAGGAACTTCTTCGATTCGTCGACGCGCGGCGGCCCCTCGGGTTCGTCCGGTTCGGACGCCTCATCGTCGGCTTCGGCGTCTTCCTCCTCGCCGTCGGCAGCGTCCTCCTCGTCGGCCCCTTCCTCGTCGCCCGCGTCGTCGTAGTAGGTGCCGTCGATCAGGTCCTGGAGCCACGGCCAGTCGACCTCCTCGAGGTTCCGGGTGTAGCGCTGGATCTTCGGGGCCTTCAGCGCGATCCCCTCCGCGAGCACCAGACACATCCCGCCGCGGGCGCTGTTGGTGTCGACACGCTCGAGATCGCGGAAGCCGGAGACCTCCTCGTCGCCCGTCGCCTCGCCGTCGAGCATGATCGGCATGTGCTCGGCGATGAACTTCGTCTCCTTGTCTTTGGGCGTGTACTGGAGGCCGGTCTCCTTGTCGTAGAGGGCGATCTCCTCTGCGTAGCGTTCGATCTCCTCGTCGCGGGCCTTGTACTGATCGATACCGACGAGCGCGCGCGTGTAGTCGGCGACCAGCACGGACAGCGCCTGGGCAGTCCCCCCCGCAGAGCGGATCGGCCCGGCGTAGTAGACGTTGACGAACTCCGTCCCGTCGTCGTTCGCGAGGATTTCGACCTTGTCGATCCCCTCGATCGGTGCCGCGACGACGCCCTCGGTCAGCAGGGCGACCGCCGTCCGAACGGCCCCCTCGACCTTGCCGGCTTTCGTCTCGTAGTCGCCGACGCGGCCCTCGGCGAAGTCCTTCGCGAGTTCGAGGGCGGCTTCCTCGCGGGACATTTCACCCTCGAGTTCCCGCACCCGCTCGGCGACGCCGTCGATCCCCAGGATGTTCTCGACGCGGTCGGCCATGTCCCGCGCCGTCGGGATCTCGACTTCGGGTTCGGGATCCGCGCCGCGTTCCTTCGCCGTCTCGGCGACGTCGAAGGCCTCCTCGAGCTGGGACTCGAGCCGCTCGAAGTACCGTTCGTCTTCCTCGCGCATCTCAGAGCCAGAGGTCGAGTTCGGTGGTCTCGTCGTACTCCCGCTCGAGCGGTTCCTCGAAGACGCGCATGTGGACCTCGCCGGCCCAGACCGTCGCCTCGTTCAGGTGGCCGGCGTAGGCGACCCCCTCGTCGTCGGAGAGCACGACGTGGGTGTGGGCGAACCGATCGCCCTCCAGCAGCGAGACGTTGCCGACGCAACTCGCCACCTCGAGCGGTTCGTCGAACGCGAGCGGGTAGTACTCACACTCATCCTGATCGTAGAACCAGAGTTCCGCGTCCTGGACCGCGCCGAGCGCGGTGAACCACGCGGCGTCGGCCTCGACCTCGTCTGCGAGGGACTCGATCTCCGCTCGCCAGTCCGCTCCGGTCTCGAGGCGGGCCACGTACTCGCTGGCTGTCTCGACCTCGCGATAATGCATACCCTCACGTGAGACTGAGAGACGCAAAAAGGTTGAGGAAGGTCGGTCGCCGAGTGACCAGAAACGTTCAGGATCGATCAGGAACGACCATCGGCGGGCGAGAAATTATAGATTTACACTCTGGGTCGTGATTCTACGCACAACGGAACTAGTTTCGAGAATTTCGCGGAACATGATTCGATATCAATCAGTAATACGGGATAAACAGTCAGACGTTCGGAAGGGTAAAGTCGGAATATCTCGAGGAAGAGGCGATAACGATACTGATTCCGCGGGTAAGTACCCGATAAATAAGTAACGATGGATTTACTTGGTGGTTCGATTAAGGGAAACTGTATCATGATGGATGGAGACGAACTGGAACGACGTTCGTTCCTGAAGGCAACTGGTGGGGCTGCTGGTGCACTAGCTCTCGCCGGGTGCGTTGGTGAAGAGCCCGACGATGGTAGTGACGAGGACGAGGGTGCTGGTACCCTCAACCTCGTTAACGGAACGATGACGTCGCTCGACCCGATTCAATCGACGGATACCGAGTCGGGTCGCGTCATTCGCCAGATGTACGAACCGCTGACGCACTTCCCGAACGGGACGACTGACGTCACGAACCAGCTCGCGGAAGGGTACGAACTGTCCGACGACGGACTGACCTACACCTTCGAGCTCAAAGAGGGCGTCCAGTTCCACGACGGCGACGAAATGACGGCGGACGACTTCGTCTATTCGTTCCGTCGGCTGGCCGAATCCCCGAACAGCGAACGTGGGAACTTCATCGTCGGGTCGCCGACGTTCCTCGACGTCTCGGCCGAGTTCGACGACGAGGGCGGCGTCGTTCCCGAGAGTCTCGCCGTCGAGGCCGTCGACGATTACACCCTCGAGATCACGCTCGAGACGCAGGCCCCCTCTGCGCTCGAGATTCTCTCGTACGACGCGTTCTCGGTCGTTCCGGAGGGCATCGTCGGCGATATCGAAGGCTACGACGGCGAAATCGACCACAGCGAGTTCTCCTCGAGCGAGCCGGTCGGTACCGGTCCCTTCGAGTTCGAAACCTGGGAGTCCGACGCCGAAGCGGAAGTCGTTCGCTTCGACGATTACCACGGCAGCGTCGCCAACGTCGACGCCGTCCACTGGCAGATCATCGAAGACGACGAAGCCCAGTACACCTACGCGATCGAGGGCAACGCCGACATCTTCGAACTGCCGACCGCGCAGTACGAATCCAGCCTGGTCGACGCGGAGACCGACGACCGCGGCCGTGAAATCGGGACGTACGGCCCGATGGAGAACGGCGAGACGGTCGATTACGTCGGCGCGCCGCAGCTGAGCACGTACTACTTCGCGTTCAACGTTCCGTCGGTCCCGCGTCCGGTCCGACAGGCGGTCGCGTACGTCATGAACCGCGAGACCCTGATCCAAACCCTCTTCGAGGGCCGCGGACAGGAAGCGTACACGTTCACCCCCTCGGCCATGTGGCCCGGCGGCAACGACGCCTACGAGGACTTCATCGCGGACTACCCCTACAGCCGCGACGAGGCCGACCGCGAATCCGCACGGGAAGTCCTCGAGGAGGCGGGCTACACCGAGGACGACCCCTACGAGCTGACGCTTACCACCTACGAGTCCGACGTCTTCCAGGAAGCGGGCCGCGAGCTTCGCGACCAGCTGTCGGGCCTGGGCGTCGAACTCAGCCTCGAGCAGTCGCCGTTCGCGACCCTGCAGGAACGCGGTGAGAGCGGCGACCTCGAGTTCTACTCGCTGGGATGGACCTGGAGCTGGCCGGACCTCGGATACGGGCTCTTCGGGTTCGAGCCCGAGAACACGGATACGTCCGTCATGCCGGAGGAGACGAACGGATACTATCTCGACTGGCATCAGGCGGACACCGATGCCGTCGAGAAGGCACAGAGCGCCTGGGAACGTGCCTCGTCCAATCCGGATCCGGAAGACGACGACCTCCGTAACGAGGCCTACATCGAAATGGAGGAGGCCGTTTGGGATGACGCAGTCTGTCTCCCGCTCTATCACGAACTCATGGAACTGTTCTACTACGATCACGTCGACATCGAGCCCTTCGGGGCGATGGGAGAGTACTTCCAGGTGTATAACGACGTGACGCTGGACGAATAACCGACCGCGATACTCGTCCGGCCTTCCGTCCGCCGTCGACGGGGTCGACGCGGACCGCTCGTTCACTCCGCTCAAACAACGTTCATATGGCACTTAGACCAGATATACACACATTGATACGCATACGCGCTCGAACGCCGGGTGATCTCCGATGAGTCGCTGGCGCTATCTGCTTCGCCGCATCCTGCTATCGATCCCGGTCATCGTCTTCGGACTGACGATCACGTTCGTTATCGTCCGGATGGGACCGATCGATCCCGTCTCGGCAATCCTGGGACCGGAAGCGGGTGCGGGACAACGGACGCGAATCGAAGAACGGCTCGGATTGAATCAACCGCTGTGGGAGCAGTACATCGACTTCATGACCGACATGCTGGTTCCGTGGTCGTTCGACCTCGGCCAGTCGTGGGTCATCCAGCCCGGGACAGATGTGACTGCGCTGCTTTCGAGCTACGCGCCTCGAACGCTGTGGCTGGGCTTTTGGTCCATCCTGATCCCGATATTCGTCGGAATCCCGCTCGGATTCTACGCCGGCCTCAACTCGAACTCCTGGGGTGACTATCTCGCCTCGTTCGGCGGGATCGTCTGGCGGGCAATGCCGAACTTCTGGCTGGCGATCATGCTCCTGGCGTTCCTGCGCCTGAGCGACAAGTTCCTGTTCGGCTTCCGGTGGGACACGTTCATCGTCGAGATCGACAGTCTCGTCGGACAGCCGCCCCTCGACTTCATCGCCGTCACCGACTGGGTCAGCCTCGGCATCATCAGCATCCCGGTCGGCATCTACTTCTCGGCGACGACCTTCCTGGCCTCGTTCAAGCAGATCCTGCCGGCGGCGATCGTCCTCGGCTCCTCGCTGATGGGCAACGAACTCCGTATCAGCCGCACCGCGGTCCTCGAGACGATCAACTCGAACTACGTCGAGACCGCGAAGGCGAAGGGGCTCCGGAGCCGGGTGATCGTCTGGAAGCACGTCTTCCGTAACGCTTTGATCCCGCTCGTGCCGGTCATCACGAACGAGGCGTTCGTCCTGATCGGCGGGTCGGTCATCGTCGAGGTGATCTTCGGGATCAACGGGCTCGGCTACCTGTTCTACCAGGGTGCCATCCAGGATGACTTCCCGCTCGTCTCCTCGCTGATGTTCATCTTCATCCTGGTGATCGTGTCGATCAACATCCTTCAGGACTTCCTCTATACGATCCTGGATCCGCGCGTGGGGTATCAACGATGAGTGTAGAAGACGAATTCGACGACAAGACCCTTCGAGAACGTATCGCAGAGAACCCGCGACCGGCCATGCTGTGGGTCGCCGGACTCGTGGTCCTGCTGGCACTCGAGCTCGGCTCGATCGCGGCCGCCGTCCTCCGGGTCGGCAGCGTAATCAAATTCGCGATCGGCGGGATCGCGAACACACCGTCGTGGATGGCCGGTTTCGTCTCCGAATCGCTCGGGTCGATCGGCGGTACGATCGCCTACGGGTTCACGGCGCTTGCACTGCTCGTGATCGCGGCAATCGTCGTCAAATGGCTGTTCATCCCGTTCTCGATCGTCGATCGGCTCGGGCTCGAACTGGGCGTCGGCAAGGCCGACGTCGTCGAGCGAGCGATCGTGACCGCCGTCATCGGTGTCGTCACGCTGCTCTTCGTCGCGACGCCGCTCGGCGCCGCGGTCGACGCCGTGATCGGCGCGCTCACGCAGGGCCTCGAGTCGGTCAGTTCCCTCCAGACCCTGACGAGTCGCGAGACGATCCCCAACCAGGGGTACCAGCTGCCCGACGGAAGCTGGGAGGGGACCTGGCTCGGCCTCTCGCCCGCGATGGCGTGGGGCGCTCGCGTACTCCTCATTTACGCGTACGCGTTCGGTCTCCTCGCGTGGTTCTGGAGAGGGTACAACGTCTTCCGGGATCACTACCGCGAGGCCGACTGGACGCCCCGCGACGATAGCGTCAATCGGTTCCGGAACCACTACTGGGGGGTGTTCGGGTTCGTCGTCGTCTTCATCTTCGTCGTGATGGCCCTGTGGGCCCCGGCGCTCAGCCCGGTCACCGCAGAAGCGAACCTCTATAGCCCGTACGAACACGAAGTGCAGTACTACGACGAGGAGATCGAAGACGTCGCCTCGATCCCACACGGCGAGGCGAACCTCGAGACGCGGTCGGTCGGTGGCGACAGTAACGTCGGCCTGATGAGCTACGACAAGTACGACAGGTTCCATCCGGCAGGGACGAATCAAGACGGGAAGGACCTGTTTACCTTCCTCGCGTACGGAGCGCAAGTATCGCTCGTCATCGGTCTACTCGCGACCGGACTGATGACCCTCGTTGCGACGGCGCTTGCGCTAATGACCGCCTACTACAAGGGGCTGCTCGACTTGCTCACGGTGGTCGTCAGCGACTCGATCATCTCGCTTCCCCGGTTGCTGGTCGTGTTGCTCCTCTCGGTCGTGTTCATGGAGGCGAACCATCCGATCGCGACGATCTACGACGGCGGCTTACTGCTGGCGTTGATCTTCGCGGCGACCGGGTGGCCGCTGCTGTGGCGTGCGGTCCGTGGTCCGGCGCTGCAGGTCGCCGAGGAGGAGTGGGTCGACGCCGCCCGGAGCTACGGGCAGAGTCCAGTCGAAACGATGAAAAAGCACATGTCGCCCTACATCGCGGGCTACATGCTCGTGTACGCGTCGATGACCCTCGGCGGGGTCATCATCGGCGTCGCCGCACTCTCGTTCCTCGGGTTCGGCGTACAGCCGCCGACGCCCGAGTGGGGACGTGCGGTCTACGAGGGTCGACCCTACGTCCCGACCTCGTCGTGGCACACCGCCACGATTCCGGGGCTGATGGTCGTGTTCCTCGTCACCGCGTTCAACGCACTCGGTGACGGTATCCGCGACGCGATCGACCCCGAAAGCGATGCCAGCAGCGACGAAGCCGGGACCGGTGCCGCCGCAAGCGGAGGTGGTGGCTGATGTCGATGGAAGATCCGATCGAAACAACGAACGACGACGCGAGTACAGCGACGACGAGCGACTCGAGTTCGGAGCCGATCGTGACCGTTCGGAACCTCCAGACCGCCTTCTTCACCGAGAAGGAGGTCATCCGTGCGGTCGACGGCGTGAGCTTCGAGATCGAGGTCGGCGAAACCGTCGGTATCGTCGGGGAGAGCGGTTCGGGCAAGAGCGTCACGGCCCGCTCGATCATGGGCCTGATCGACGACCCCGGCCGCATCCTCGATGGAAGCAGCATTCGCTACCACCACCCCGAGACCGTCGAGAACTACGCCGAGGAGTACCCCGGCCACACGGTCGACCTCGCCGCCGCACGCGAGGAGTTCGATCCGGCGGACCTCCTCGAGGATCCGACCCTCGACGCGTCCGCAGCGGAGTTCGCCGACCCCGGCGAACCGGTGCCGTCGGCCGACGAGATCGACGTGGCCGACGTCATCGACGCGGGGTACGGCGAGGAACTCGGACTGGTCGACGAGGACGACTTCGTCTTCGTCGATCGCTCGAGCGCCGACCGCGAGGACAACTACGTCGACGTGACCCGGACCAGCGGGGAGTCCCTGCGCAAACTGCGGGGCGGGAACATCGCGATGGTGTTCCAGGACCCGCTGACGAGTCTGAACCCGGTCTACACCGTCGGCAACCAGATCAAGGAAGCGCTGCGGCTCCACCAGGGTATCACGGGCAAGGAGGCCACCGAGGAGGCGATCGAACTCCTCGAGTCCGTCGGCATCCCGGACGCCCCACAGCGAGTCTCGGAGTATCCCCACCAGTTCTCCGGCGGGATGCGCCAGCGCGCCGTCATCGCGATGGCGCTTGCCTGCGATCCGGAGCTTTTGATCTGTGACGAGCCGACGACCGCCCTGGACGTGACGATCCAGGCCCAGATCCTCGAGTTGCTCGAGGACCTCCAGGAGGAACGGGACCTCGCGATCATGTTCATCACCCACGACATGGGTGTCATCGCCGAGATTTCCGACCGGGTCAACGTCATGTACGCCGGGGAGGTCATCGAGTCGGCCGACGTCGAGACGCTGTTCGCCGACCCCTCCCACCCCTACACGCAGGGGCTGCTCGAGTCGATTCCGGGCCGCCAGGTCGGCGCCGATCGGCTCTCGACGATCGAGGGCGACGTTCCGACGCCGAACGAGCCGGCGACCTACTGCCGGTTCGCGCCGCGGTGTCCGAAGGCGTTCGAGGCTTGCGACCGGGTCCACCCCGAGTCGGTACCCGTCGACGACGGGGCCGAGGACCACCGCGTCTCCTGTCTGCTCTACCCCGAATCCGAATCCGAAGCCGACCGGATCGCGTTACACGACCGCCTCGGCGATCCGGAAAGCGATCCCGACGGCGCAGGCGACGCGACCGAGGGAGGTGAGAGCCGATGAGCCAGCACATGTCCGAATCGGAATCAGAACCACGGCGCGATGCCGATCGACGCGTATCGAGCGACCAGCACGGCGAAACGCTGATCGAAGTCGACGACCTGAAGACCTACTACGAGGGTAACGACTTCTTCGGCGGACAGCCCGTCAAAGCCGTCGACGGTGTGAACTTCGAAATCGCCCGCGGCGAGACCCTCGGGCTCGTCGGCGAGTCCGGCTGTGGGAAGACCACCCTCGGCCGGACGCTGATCCGCCTCGAGGAGGCCACCGACGGGGAGGTCCGTTACGACGGCACGGAGGTGACGAGCCTCAGCGGCTCCGAGCTCAAACAGTGGCGTCGGAACGCACAGATGGTGTTCCAGGACCCCCAGTCGAGCCTGAACGACCGGATGACGATCGGCGAGATCGTCCGGGAGCCGCTCGACGTCCACGACTGGAAGACCCCTCGTGAACGGCGGGAACACGTCCGCGACCTGCTCGAGACGGTCGGTCTCCAGAAGGAACACTACTACCGGTACCCCCACCAGTTCTCCGGGGGGCAGCGCCAGCGTATCGGAATTGCGCGGGCACTCGCGCTCGAACCGGAGTTCGTCGTCCTCGACGAACCCGTCTCGGCGCTGGACGTTTCGGTCCAGGCGAAGGTGTTGAACCTGCTCGAGGATCTGCAGGACGAGTTCGGACTGACGTACCTGTTCATCGCCCACGACCTGAGCGTCGTCCGGCACATCTGCGACCGGGTCGCCGTGATGTACCTGGGGAACATCCTCGAGATCGGGCCCACCGAAGAACTGTTCGAGAATCCGGCGAACCCGTACACGCACGCGCTGCTGTCGGCGATCCCGGAACCGGATCCGACCGTCGATCGGGACCGGATCATCCTCAACGGGACGCCGCCGAGCCCGCGGGATCCGCCTTCGGGCTGTCCGTTCAGCACCCGCTGTCCGGCGAAGATCAGGCCGGAGGAGTACGCGGATATGGACGACGACGTCTGGGAGGCGATCAACCTCTTCCGGGTACTCTTGGACGAGCGGGCGCGGGCCGATCTCTCGATCCGCGATCGCGTCCGCGAGTTCCGCGGGAAGAACGTCCGCTTCGACGAGATCACCGAGGTTCGAAAGGAACTGTTCGGCGATCTCGATCTGTCGGCGGACGTCGACCGCCACGTCAACCAGGCCCAGGAGTACGTCGAGGCGGGCGAGTTCGACCGTGCTCGCGAGTACCTCGCCGAGGAGTTCGACAGTATCTGTGACCGCGAGGCACCGACCCTCTGTGCGGTCGGCAACGCCGGACGCTCGAGCGCCTGTCATCGCCACGACGACGAGTACGCGTCGCCCGAAGAGGAACTGTAGAACTGTAACCGTCGGTAACTGACCCCATCGTCCTTCCGTCTCCGATCCCAGATTTTCGACTATGTCTCGAACCCGTCCCGACCCCGCGACGCTCGCCTGGACCATCGTCGACGCCGTCGCCTACGCGGTCGCCTTCGCGGCGCTCGTCGTCGCGGTAGTGACGCCGGTCGCGTACGTCGCGACCCGCGGCGAGTGGGCGGGCGTCAAGGTCGGTCTCTTCCTCGTCGGAATGGCCTTCTTCGGCTACGGGAGCCTCCGACTGTGGTTCGCGTCCTCCCAGCAGCAGTACGACGCGGAACAGGAGCGACGACAGGGGTCCGGCGGACTCGCGGGCGCGGGCTCGAGTTCCCTGTCGGCGTCGGAAACGACTCTCACGATCGAACAGGACTCCCGGCTCCAGACGGCGCTCGATGGCCGCTCCTGGTACCCGACGGACCGCCTGCCGCCGACAGGACGGGTGTCGCCGTCCGCGAAGCTGTTTCTCGGAAGCCTGCTCGTACTCGCGGCATCGTTCGCGATGGAAACCGTCTTCGGCGTCTAGAGGGAGCGCCTCGCCGTCCCGAAGAGAAAAGTAAACCAGTGTCCCGTGTGAGAAACACGGTATGACCGATGTCGGGAACGGCAACGACAGTCGTGGGCAGCGAACGCCCGGACGAGCAGCGATAAAAGAAGCGTGGCAGCGCACGCTCGAGGACATGGACGCGCTCGCGGCGGAACGCGAACAGCAGGGCTGGGACGTCGTCATTGCCAGGGCGGGCAACACGGCTCCGACGGCCCCAGCAGAGCGCGACGACGACCGGTTCGGGCCGTCGTTCACTATCCCGGACAACGACGCGGAGGAGTTCGCCGAGGCGTTCGAACGCGGCGACTACCCCCTCTACGAGGTGTACCGGGAGACCGTCGACGACAACGTCTTCCTCGTCGTCGAGTACCGCGACCCCGACGCCGAGACGGTGATCATGATCGCCGGCCAGTACCGCCTGCGCGACGCTCCCGGAATGGCACAGGCCGCGATCGACGAGGACGTCATCTACACCCGGGTTCGAACGCTCGACGGGACGGTGCTCGGCTCGTTCCAGCACGACGACTACGAGAAGTTCGTCCCCGACATCGAGCGGGTCGCAAACTGGCACGGCGACGGCACCGAAGACTGATACGGATCCCCCTCCCGATGTACCGGGACGACCGCCACCGGGGTCGCGATTGGGCTGGAACTGCCGGACGGTAAACCGTATGAGTGCCGTGATCCGGGTTCGACTCGAGCCCGAAGGCAGCATGGGCGAGAACAGGCGTTGTGGTGGCCGGTTCGAATCGACCGACACACCTGTACAGTCGCGATCAGGGCCGGGTAGTCCCCGACACGTCAGTACTTTTCAAAACGAGATTACCGCCGGGAGACCCTAGGTACAACGATTATTCGCGTTATTTGGTAGAGGATAACAAAGGGTGCTCGACATCGTACCCACGAGGAGATGGTACGACAGTCACTGCAGCCGACCCGTCGGCGAGTTCTCGCCTCCGGGGCGGCTGTCTCCGCGGCGGCCATCGCAGGGTGCATCGGTGAGGATGGTGGCGACGGCGACGGGAACGGCGACGACGTTGCCGACATTAGCGAATTCCAGTACGATAGGGAAGAGCCGGACGACGGGGACCGGAGCGACTCCCTCGAGTTCCTCCAGCCGGCGGAACGGGACGAGGACTTCGACCCGGTCATCTCCTTCGACTCCTACAGCATGCAGGTCGCGAACCTCGTGTTCGACGGCCTCTACGAGTGGGACGACCAGCTAGAACTCGAGCCGAAGATCGCCGACGGGATGCCCGAAGAGGAAGACGACGGCGAGACGTACATCTTCGAGATCCAGGAGGGTATCGAGTTCCACAACGGCGACGAGGTGACTGCCTCAGACGTCGCACACTCCTTTACGGCTCCGGTGGAGGAGGAGACCCAGAACGCGGCGACCTACGGGATGATCGAGTCGGCCGAGGCGATCGACGACTACTCGCTCGAGGTCAACCTCGAGTTCCCGTACGGGCCGTTCACGCTGTCGACGATGGCCGTCCCGGTCGTTCCGGAAGAGGTCCGCACGGAGGACCGCGAGGCGTTCAACACGGATCCGATCGGGTCCGGGCCGTTCCAGTTCGCGGATTTCCAGGCCGGCGAGTACGTCGAACTCGAGCGGTGGGACGATTACTGGGACGATCCGCAGCCGTACGTCTCGGAGATCCGGTTCGAGGCCGCACCGGACGACGCGAACCGTATCGCGCAGGTACTGGCGGGGGACACCGACGTCATCGACACCGTTCCCGCGACGGAGTGGGACGAAGTCGAGGGCGCGGACGGCGTCCGGATCCACGGAAGCCGCAGTCCGTCGTACATGTACCTCGCGTTCAACTGCAACGAGGGCGAAACGACCGATCCCGACGTCCGGCGTGCGGTCGGCCACTCGTTCTCGATGCGGGAGTTCGTCAACGAGCACCTCGGTCCGGCAGCCGAGCCGCTCGAGAGTCCGGTTCCGCCGATCACGAACGAATCGGGGAACTGGGACTTCCCGATGGACGAGTGGGAGGGAATGATGCCCGAGTACGACCCCGATCAGGCCGAGCAACTGCTCGCGGACGCGGGCGTCCCCGACGACTGGGAGCCACGGATCATCGCGCCGGAAGGCGGTCCGCGGGAGGCCCTGGCCGAGCGCATCGGGTCGCGCCTGACCGAGATCGGCTACGGTGCCGACGTCCAGGGGATGTCGTTCGCGACGCTGGTCGACACGTACAACACCGGGAACGTCGACGACTACGAGATGTACCTGCTGGGCTGGACCGGCGGTCCGGACCCCGACGTCTACTACTACAACCTGTTCCACGAGAGCCAGGCCGGTGTCGGCCAGGGCCACTTCTACGAGGGACAGGGCGAGTTCCACGACAACATCCTGAACGCCCGCGAGAGCGCCGATCAGGAGGAACGACGGGAGTTGTACATCAGCGTTACAGAAGAAATCCTCGAGTACATGCCCGTCCTCCCGGCATATTCCGAGCACAACACGATGGCCGCACGGGAAGAGGTCAAGGACCTCCACGCGCACCCGTCGGTCAGCTACAACCCGCGAATCGTCTCCGACTACCAGAACACCTGGATCGACGAGTAGGGTCGACGGTGCCGGGGATCGACCCCTGACCGACTCGGCTCTCTCGAGGACACTTCGATATGAACCCGACAAACGGCACCGCCCCTCGAAGATAGGCAGGTGGTTTCAAACCATGGGACTCCTTCGCTACACGACGTACCGGTTCGCTCAGGCGATTCCCGTCCTGATCGGCATCTCCATCCTGACGTTCGTTCTGGCGAATCTGACGCCAGGGGATCCGGTCAGGCTCATGTTACAGGGCGTCGAGGCCGACCAGGAAATGATCGAGCAGATCGAGGCCCAGTACGGGCTCGACAGGCCGCTGTACGAGCGATACCTCGACTACATGGCCGGCCTGGTCCAGGGCGATATGGGTCACAGCTTCCACCGGAATCGATCGGTTTCGCAACTGATCGCCAGCCGGATCGGGCCGACGCTGTTGCTGGTCCTGTCGGCGTACGCGTTCGCCCTCGTCACGTCGATTCCGCTCGGGATCATCGCGGCCAAGCGGCGCAACGAACCGTTCGATCACGTCTCGAGGATCATCGCCCTGATCGGGGTGAGCACCCCCTCGTTCTGGATCGGGATCATGTTGATCCTGATCTTCGCGGTCCAGCTCGGCTGGCTCCCCTCGGCGGGGCTCGTCTACCCCTGGTGGTCGCCCGAAACGTACGGCCACGACGGCTACGTCGAGCACTTCGTCGAGACGATACGCCACCTGCTGTTGCCGATGATCGCGCTGGGAACGCTGCAGATGGCGACGCTGATGCGCGTCGAGCGGACCCAGATGATCGAGTCGCTGCAGGGCGAGTACGTCAAACTCGCTCGAGCATACGGGGTGCCTGAACGGACCATCCTCCGGAAACACGCGTTCCAGGTCGCACAGTTGCCGATCATCACGATCGTCGGTCTGAACCTGTCGACGGCGCTGGGCGGGGCCGTCCTCACCGAGTTCGTCTTCAACATCAACGGGCTGGGACGGCTGTTCTACGACGCGATCGTCCAGTTAGATTACCAGGTCATCATGGGGATCACGATGATCATCGCGACGATGTTCGTGATCGGCGTCATCATCACCGACATTGCGTACGCGTACATCGATCCGCGCGTCACCTACGGGGAGGCCGAGTAACGATGGCGGTCGGAGAAACCCAGGTCGAGAGCGGGGCCGAACCGGCCACCAAGGAGACCGAGACCGGCTGGCGAAACACCTTGCGGAAGATCAAGCGGGACACGACCGCGCGATGGGGATTGTACGTCATCACGATCGTGCTTGCCATCACGGCGTACACGCTCATCGACGGGAACCTCTCGCGGCTCACGTTCGGGGCCGTCTCGGATTTCACGATGGCGGAGACGCTCCCGATCTTCGAACACCCCGAGCGGCTGCCGCCGCCGGGCGAGGCGGAGACGAACCTGCCGCCCGCCTTCCACGCCGACGGAACGATGTCGCACCCGCTTGGCACCGATCCCAACGGCCGGGACTACTTCACCCGGATCGTCTACGGGGCCCAGGTGTCGGTCAGCGTCGGCATCGCGGCGACGTTCCTCGGACTGCTCGGCGGGACGATCATCGGTGCCGTCGCCGGCTACTACGGCGGCTGGGTCGACGACGTCCTGATGCGGGCGATCGAGACCGTCTACGCCATCCCGCCGCTGATCCTCATCATCGTGTTCACGGTGTTCGTCAGCGGCGGCAGTCCCGACGTCATGTACGCCATCGTCGGCGTCGGGCTCGCGTTCATCCCGGTGTTCGCCCGGATCATCCGCAGCGAGGTACTGTCGGTCCGCGAGATGGACTACATCGAGGCCGCTCGAGCGGCAGGAGTGAAAGACCGCGACATCATCCTGCGTCACGTCATTCCGAACAGCTTCGCGCCGGTGCTAGTCTACGCGACGCTGCAGATCGGCGTGACGATCCTGATCGTGGCCGGCATCTCGTTCCTGGGCTTTGGCGCACAGCCGCCGACGCCCGACTGGGGCGAGATGCTCAACACCTCACACGGCTACATGCACTCGAACGTCTGGCTCTCGATCTGGCCGGGGCTGGCGATCATGATCACCATCATGGGCTTCAACCTGTTCGGCGACGGCCTGCAGGACGCGCTCGACCCACGTATCAACGAGTAAGATGACGATGAGTTCCGAACCACTACTTCGCGTCGAAAACCTCAAGACGCAGTTCTTCACGGACGCCGGTACAGTGCGCGCAGTCGACGGCATCTCCTTCGAGGTCCACGAAGGGGAGATCGTCGGCCTCGTGGGAGAAAGCGGCGCAGGCAAGAGCGTCGCCTCGATGAGCCTGCTCCGACTCGTCGAGAACCCCGGCGAGATCGTCGGCGGAGAGGTCACCTACAAGGGCGAGACCATCTTCGGCCTCGAGGAGGGGCCGGACGGCGAGTTGCGAGAACGCGATGACATGCTCTCGAACGAGGAGATGCGCGACCGCATTCGGGGCAACGAGATCGCGGTCATCTTCCAGGACCCGATGGAGTCGCTGAACCCGGTCTTCACCGTCGGCGGCCAGTTGCGGGAGTTCATCGAACTCAACCGCGACCTCTCGCGGGAGGAAGCCCGCGAGGAGGCGGTCGACATGCTCAGGGAGGTGGGGATTCCCGATCCCGAGGAGCGATACGAGGAGTACCCACACCAGTTCTCCGGCGGGATGCGCCAGCGGGTCCTGATCGCGATGGCGCTTGCCTGCGAGCCGAACCTGATCATCGCCGACGAGCCGACGACCGCGCTCGACGTCACCGTCGAGGGACAGATCATCGATCTCGTGGACGACCTCCAGGAGAAGTACGGGACGAGTTTCATCTGGGTTACCCACGACCTGGGTGTGGTCGCAGAGATCTGTGATCGGGTCAACGTGATGTACCTCGGCGAGATCGTCGAGCAGGCACCGATCGACGAACTGTTTTACGACACGAAACACCCCTACACCGACGCCCTGCTGGACTCGATTCCCCGACCCGACCGAACGGTCGGCGAACTCGATCCGATCGAGGGCGTGATGCCGGAGGCGATCAGCCCGCCCTCCGGCTGTCGGTTCCACCCCCGGTGTCCGGACGCCCGGGAGGTCTGCCGGCGCGTCCACCCGGAAAACAGGGTCGTCGACACGACCGAGAGCGCGGAGCCACACCGCGCCGCCTGCGTCAAACATGACGCGTTCGACGTCGGCTACGACGAGAGCCCGCCGCTCGAGAAGGAACCGCAGATGACCTCGGAGCCGGATGCGGATACGGAGGCGGGCGTGACGGGTCCCGGGCCCGGGCCCGGGACCGGACCCGGCTCGAGCAGCGGCGGAGGTGAGGGCAGTGAGTGATACCGCTCAGGATCCCGGCTCCGATCGGGGCCCGGACGGGAACCGCTCCGTGATCGGCTCCGAGATGAGCGGCGAGGACGTCGCTCACGGCGAGACGCTCCTCGAGGTCGATAGCCTGAAGAAGTATTTCAGCCAGGAGTCGGGACTGCTCAGCGGGGTCTCCTTCGATCCGAGCCAGTTTCCGCCGATCGAGATCGGGCGGAACCGAGTCAAGGCGGTCGACGACGTGAACTTCGAGATCCGCCGGGGCGAGACGCTCGGGCTCGTCGGCGAGTCGGGCTGTGGCAAGAGTACCCTCGGGCGGACCATCCTGCGACTGCTCAAGCCGACCGACGGGAACATCTACTTCAAGGACCAGGATCTCGCGGATCTGAGCGGCGAGGCGCTCCGACAGAAGCGCGCGGAGATCCAGATGATCTTCCAGGATCCCCAGTCGTCGCTGGACCCGCGGATGAAGGTCGGACGGATCATCGAGGAGCCGATGCGCGCCCACGGCATGTTGGACGACGAGGGACGGGAGGCACGGGCAAAGGACCTGCTCGAGAAGGTCGGACTCGATTCGCGCCACTACAACCGTCACCCCCACGCCTTCTCGGGCGGCCAGCGCCAGCGGGTCAACCTCGCGCGGGCGCTGTCGGTCAATCCGGATTTCATCGTCTGTGACGAACCCGTCTCGGCGCTGGACGTCTCCATCCAGGCCCAGGTGCTGAACACGATGGAAGAACTCCAGGAGGAGTTCGGGCTTACCTACCTGTTCATCGCCCACGACCTCTCGGTGATCCGGCACATCTCCGACCGGGTCGCGGTGATGTACCTGGGGAACGTCGTCGAACTCGCCGAGAAGGAGGAGCTGTTCGAGAACCCCCAGCACCCCTACACGGAGGCGCTGCTCGAGTCGATCCCCGTTCCAGATCCCCGACAGCGGGACGCTCGCGGCGTCCTCGAGGGGGAGGTTCCCAGCCCGGTGAACCCGCCCTCGGGCTGTCGATTCAGGACCCGGTGTCCGCGGCTGATCGCACCGGACGAGTACGCCTGGACCGACGAGGAGTGGGCCCACACGCGGGCGTTCCTGCGTGCGGTCAAACGACGGACGTTCGAGCCGATGACGGCCGCGGAGATCGAAGCCGAGTTCTTCGGTGGGGAACTCCCGACGGGCGACGCCGGCGAGATCGTCCGGCGAGCGATCGATCGCGTCGCGACGGATCGAGGGGACGCCGAGTCCAGGGTCGGGGCCGAGAGTGGTTCCGACGCCGCGGGAGGGCCCGAGGGCGTCGGCCACCCGAACGTCGACTGGGCGGAGGCGACCGAACTGTTGCTCGAGTCCTTTGCCAGGCAAAGCATCTGTGCGCGCGAGCGGCCGGCCTACGAAGTCGAACCGGAGTACGGGACGGAACCCCACTTCGCGGCGTGTCACCTCCATCGGTAGCCGCGTCGAGCCGGATTCGGCCCGTCGGCTCCCGCATCGGGTTTTCACAGCTTCTACCTGGAACGGAGGTGCGGTACCGTCCCGTTCGTCCCGAAATATTATACACCACGATTCTTCATCGTAAAAAGGTTTAAGAGGTCGAGCCAACTATTTACTCATGTATGAGTAAGATTATAGCGGTCCTCGCGACCCACAGCGGAATCGCCGCGAAAGCACAGCGTACAATCGAACACTCCCCCGAGTTCTCCGGGGTTCAGACGAGCGACCGGGGGCAGCCGGATCGACAGGTCCCTGCCGGTGGCTTCCTGACAGGATGAGGCAGCGCTCTCGAGACACGGTGCGGTATCAGCCTCCGCTCCGTTCCGTTCGCCTTACGGAGAATCAAGGAGAAAGCCCCGTGCTTCAGCGCGGGGATGAATCCGACAGTCGATGACACAACCCACCGACGATAGCACAGCCTGATATTCCAACAGATACTTAAGCTAACGTATCTAATTACAGTTGTAATGGTCACGGTGACTGTCACCACGAAGTTCCACAACCCATCCCTCTCACGGCGGAAAGAGTGGCAACACGCCTCTCGCCTCTACCGTGATACCAAACAGTTCTGTATCGACGGATGGGAGAACGGCGACTTCGGCAAATCCGTGACCACCGCCAGCATCGACAACGACCTCTACTCGGCTATCCAGAACCAAGCCATCCGAGAAGCGAAATCCGATCACAGTAAGGATGGAGCGGTTCGCTACCGAGAGAGTCAGCCGTTCGCCGTCAACAACCAGAACTGGGAGATCGACACGACCGAGAACGGCACGGTCGTCGTCGGCTTCCCGTGTGTCTCCCAATGGTGGTACACACCCATCGAAGTGTACGACGACATTGCCGACCCCGTAGACCGGCTGGTCGAGGGCAACGCAAAGAAGACGCGACTTCAAGTGTACCGTCGTGGCGACGACTGGTACTGTACGTTCAATATCGAGTACGACTCCGACATGTCGGGTGAGACACCCATCGGTGTCGATATTGGCGAACGCCACATCCTCGCTGCGACCGCCTACGGTGAGGGCGAGTCGATGTTGGTGTCTGGTGGTGAGGCGAAATATGTTCGACGCAAATATCGTTCCCTACGCGATTCGCTTTCACAAGCGGGTGCGCTTCGCGCACGTAACCGTGTGGGTGACAAAGAACAGCGTCGAATCAAAGACCTGAATCACAAACTCTCCCGTCGCCTCATCACGTTCGCGGAACAGTTCGAGAACCCCGTCATTCGGATGGAAGACCTCGAAGGTATCCGCGAGAACAGTTCGTGGTCGGGCGTTCACTCGTGGCACTTCCACCAGCTCCAACAGTTCATCACGTACAAAGCCGAACGCGCTGGTATCCGCGTCGAAAAGGTCGATGCGTACCACACCAGTCAGACGTGTTCGGCGTGTGGTTCGATGGGAACCCGTGATGGTGATCGCTTTTCGTGTTCGGAGTGTGACCGTGGACGCCACGCCGACCTGAACGCCTCGGAGAACATTGCACAACGGGAGGGAGAACCATGCACGGCGTAACAGTTCGGCTGACGCGAACCGTGCTACCTCGCTGGTTGAATAGCCAGCCGTCGTCATCGGGCTACGCCCGATTTCTCGTGGGACGTTGTCCCACGCTGTTGACGCCTGTAGTTGACAGGGAGGAAGGCCCCATTGACAGGGCTACACGCGCTGGAAAGCACACCGTTGGTCACAACTCAGTGGCAACCGTTGACGGCCCACGCGAAAGCGTACTTGAGGTCCGAGGAAACGCGCAACCTGAATATCCCCTTCGGGGAATCCTCGCCCTTTAGGGCGGGGAGGATGTCAACTGATTCTGATCGTCGTCACGTCGCTGGGACTGAACGCGTCCTCGTGAGTCGCGACGAACGCGCGGATTTCGTACTCACCAGGGTCGGGAACGACCGACTCGTGACGGTCGCCGTTCCGGACCCGCTCGAATCGACCGTTCCAGGTGAACGACGCGCGCTTCGTCTCGCCGCCGCGAAAGCTAAACGACGACGGGTTCGCCCGCGTGTACCGGCGCTCGTCGCTTGCCTCGAGTTCGCCGTCGACGGACCAGCCCCAGCGGCGCTGCTCGGGGGTCGGTACCTCGACGGGGACGGGGAGGCGGTTCTCGAACTCGACCGTGATCTCGACCGGCTCGTCGCGGTCGTAGACGGTCCGATCGGTCTCGACCGAAACCGAGATCGCACGCCGGCCGATCGACGTCGGGAGCAAGGCGGAGAGAAACGTCGCGGCAGTGTATCGGGAGCGGTCGCTCGAGGAGTCGTCCCCGTTCAAGCGACCGTGGCGGTGCTGGCTGGAATCCGAACGTGACGGACGGCCGAACCGCGAGCCGTCGCTCACACCCTGACTCGAGGACGTTCCGTCCCGCGGTCGCGAGCCGACCATGAGGGATCGAACGACGGTGAGAAACTAAAACGGTCCGCTGATCGTCGCCCCACGCGAGGGGCGTCGTCACCGCCAGGCCGGAAGCGTCGGTGCGGCGTCGGCTTCCATCGAGAGCCAGGCGCCGTCGGCGGAGATGTCGGCGATGACATACTCGTCGCTCGAGTCGGTCGTATCGATCGAGCCGACGACCGTGTCGGCGGGCGTCGTGGCGTGGGGGTTCGTCGCCATGTATGTGAGTGACAACCACTCACGTATAAACTCATCGGATCGAACTGTCTCTCGAGCCGACCGAACGGGAGAGGGAATCGGTGCGAGGGAGCGACCCCCCGGGCAGGTGTGCACGGACGGGAAGCACGGGGTTTATACTGATTTTCGCCCTACCGTGGGGATATGAACGTAGCCGACGCGATGACGCCGCGCGAGGACGTGGTGACCGCCGACCTGCCGGGTACCCGGTCGGACGTCCTCGAGTACCTGCAAGAACAGTCGTTCTCGTCCGTGCCGGTCGTGAAACCGACCGACGACGGCCCGGAATACCGCGGCCTGATCTCGCGGGACGCGCTGATCGAACAGCCCGACGAGGACCAACTCGTGATGCTGATGGACGACGTTCCGACGACGACGGCCGAGACGTCGCTCGAGGAGGTCGCCCGAACGATGGTCGAGGAGGGCGCGCGCCGCGTCCCGGTCGTCGACGGCGAGTTCGAGGGGATCGTCACGGTGACCGACGTGATCCACGCGATCGCGACCGGCGACCAGGAGACCGAAGGGACGGTCGAGGAGTACGTCAGCGAGAACGTCAACACGACCTACGAGGGCGCGCCGCTGCCGGTCGCCGAGCGGGAACTGTACTACGCGAACGTTCCCTACACGGTCGCGCTGGGTGACGACGGACGGATGAGCGGCGTCCTCACGGAGGTCGACATCCTCGACGTCGCCCGCATCGTCGAGGGCGAGGAGGAGACCGGCGACAACTTCCCGGATCAGGACTCCGACTGGTCCTGGGAGGGGATCAAGGGCGTCGGAAGCCGCTACCTGCCGACGCGGGACATCGAACTCCCGGCCGGTCCCGTCAGCGAGTTCATGAGCGACGACGTCGTGACGGTTTCGGGCGGCGCGTCGATCCAGGAGGCCGCACAGCGGATGATCAGCAACGACATCGAACAGATCCCGATGGTCACGGCCGAACAGCTCACCGGTATTATCCGTGACGTCGACATCCTCGAGGCGCTCTATGAGTGAGCAGACCCGATCCGAAACGGAGGAACAGACGAGCGAGAAACTGGTCGAACTCGCGAAGCGTCGCGGGTACTTCTTCCAGTCGTCGGGCGCCTACGGCGGCGTCGGCGGCTTCTACAGCTTCGGTCCACAGGGCGCGGCGCTGAAGGGCAACGTCGAAGACGCCTGGCGCGACCGCTTCGCGGTCCAGGAGGGCAACATGGAGATCGACGCCCCGACGATCATGCCCGAACCGGTCTTCGAGGCCTCGGGCCACCTCGACGGGTTCGACGACATGCTCGTGGAGTGTCCCGAGTGTGGCGAGAGCCACCGCGCGGACCACGTCGTCGAGGACAACACCGAGTACGAGGACGCCGAGAGCCTCCCCATTCCCGAGGTCGAGGAGGTCATCGCCGAACACGAACTCGTCTGCCCCTCCTGTGGCGCGGGACTCGCGGGCCAGGCCGTCGAGGCGTTCAACCTCATGTTCGAGACCAACATCGGCCCCGGCGACTCCGATCCGGGCTACCTTCGTCCCGAGACCGCCCAGGGCATCTTCGTCGAGTTCCCGCGGCTCAAGGAGTACGCCCGCAACCAACTTCCGTTCGGCGTCACCCAGATCGGCCGGGCCTACCGCAACGAGATCAGCCCCCGGCGCTCGATCATCCGGACCCGCGAGTTCACCCAGGCCGAACTCGAGTACTTCATCGATCCCGAGGAGGACGAACCGGACCTGGCGAGCGTCGAAAACGTCGAGGTGACGCTGTATCCCGCCAGCGAGCAGAACAGCGAGGACGGCGGCGAACTCGAGATCACGATCGGCGACGCGGTCGACGAAGGCATCATCGCCAACGAGTGGGTGGCGTACTTCCTCGGCGTCGCCAAGCCGTGGTACGAGGCCGTCGGCGTCGACATGGACCGGTTCCGGTTCCGCCAGCACCTCTCGGGCGAGCGGGCCCACTACGCCGCGGACTGCTGGGACGCGGAGAGCGAAATAGATGGTAACTGGATCGAACTCGCCGGCTTCGCCTACCGCAGCGACTACGACCTCTCGAAACACGACGAGTACTCCGACGACCGGTTCACGATCTTCAAGCAGTACGACGAACCGAAAAGCGTCGAGCGCGCGACAGTCGACCCCGACATGAGCTACCTCGGTCCCGAGTTCGGCGGCGCGGCGGGGGACGTCGTCGACGAACTCGAGACGCTGGCCGAACGCGACCGCTCCGCATTCGAGGGTGACGTCGTCGGAGTCGAACTCGAGGGCGAAACGCACGATATCCCCGTCGAGAAGACCGGCTTCTCGGTCGACGAGGAGACGATCGCCGGCGAACACATCGTCCCCCACGTCATCGAACCCTCCTTCGGCGTCGACCGGCTGGTCTACACCGTGCTCCACCACGCCTACCGCGAGGACGAGGTCGACGGCGAGGAGCGCACGTATCTCGAACTCGAGCCCGAGGTCGCTCCGACGTTCGTCGGCGTCTTCCCGCTGCAAAACAACGACGACCTCGAGGCCGTCGCCGACGATATCGTCGACGACCTGCGGGACGCCGGCCTGTCGGTCACGTACGACGACTCGGGCAACATCGGCCGGCGCTATCGCCGCCAGGACGAGGTCGGCACGCCGTTCTGTGTGACGGTGGACTACGAGACGATAGAGAACGAGGAGACGACCGTCACCGTTCGTGAGCGGGACACGACCGACCAGAAGCGCCTCCCCGTCGCGGACCTCGCGGAGACGCTCGCCGCGATCCGGGAAGGCGACCTCGAGTTCGCGGACCTGTAGTCGACGTCGCGTCGGCGTTCGAACCCGAACGCTCCCGAGAGCGGACACGTTTACGTCGTCGATCGTGTACGTGATGGCATGGCAGATACCGAGTCCGAGAGCGGCGAGTGGACCGATCGATACGACCCGGTCGGCTCACTCCCGCTGGACGAAGCCCTCGCCGTGCTCGGGGAGGAGACGCGGGCGCGGATCGTCGTCGAACTCGGCGCGGCGGTCGCCCCCGAAGACGCACGGCCGGGCCTACTGTCCTTCTCGGATCTGATGGATCGCGTCGGCATCGAGGACAGCGGGCGGTTCAACTACCACCTCGAGAAGCTGGTCGGGACGTTCGTCCGGAAGGCCGACGACGGCTATCGGCTCCGGCCGCCCGGCCACCTGTTCTATCGGGCGCTGGTCGCCGGCACGCTAACCGAGCGCGAACGTCTCGAGCCCTTCACGGCGGGATCCTGTCCCGACTGCGGAGCCGACCTGACCGCCGAGTATCCCGCGGATCACTACCTGTACGTCCGGTGTCGGGAGTGTTCGGGGTTCTTCCACACCGTTCACCTCCCGAACAGAGGCGTTCGCGACCGATCCCGAGAGGACGCGCTCGAGGCGGCGCTCCGGAAGAGTCGTCACGAGAGCGGCCTCCTCCGAGAGGGAGTCTGTCACGCCTGCGTCGCTCCGGTCGAGCGCGAACTCAGAACCGACGACCCGGGCGTCTGCGGCCGGCGCTGTGAGTACGACGTCTACGCCATCCTCGCGTGTTCGGCGTGCAACACCGGCGGGATCGGCCACCCCGCACAGATCGCGCTTACCGCGCCGGCCGTCGTCGGATTCTTCCACGATCACGGGCGGGACGCTCGCACCGTTCGGCCGTGGGAGCCCGTCGTTATCGCCGCCGAGAACGGGACGCGCTTCGACGGGGAGTCGTCGACCGCCGTCGTTCCGTTCGAACTCGGCGACGAACGCCTCACGGTCCGTCTCGACGACGACCTGCAGGTCGCGAGCGTAACCCATACCCGTCGCTCCTCGTAGACGGCACGGCCCCGGACCGACGAGGACTACCCCCCACACTCCCCGCAGTCACACTCCGCTTCGCCGCGACCGCAGCCACAGTCCGGCAGTTGGGTGTAGAGTACGCCCCCGAAGGCAGCGACGACGCCACCGACGGCGAGCCCGGAGACCGTCCCCAGCAGCGGGATCGAAACGGGGTCCCCGGCGAGGATCGTTCCGAGACCGACTCCGATGACGACGCCGACGAGAGCCCGGACCGCCCACCAGCCGCCGATACCGTCTCGTTCTGCGAACATCGTTCGTGTTATCCCCTCAGCCGCCACCGAAAAAAGCGCTCCGTGAACGTCGCTTCTGTTGTCTTTCGAACAGTTCGATCGGTTCGTGGAAGCGATCGAAACGTAACCGACGGACTGAAGGTCGGCACCTTCGACGGGAGACGTGATGGCCGACGAACTGAAGCGCCGTCTCGTCCACGCCAGCGGGTCGGGACTGGTCGCGCTCTATCTGCTCGCCGACTACCTCGAGGCGGGGCTCACCTGGGATCGGTTTCGGCTCCTGATGGTCGTCCTCGCCGCCGGGACGCTGGCCCTCGAGTTCGTCCGCCTCCGCGTGGGGCTGGACTGGTGGATCTACGAGAAGCTGACCCGGGAGTACGAACAGGAGAAGATCGCCGGCTACGGGCTCTACATGATCAGCATGACCGTCGTCGTCCTCCTGTTCGACCCCAGGATCGCCTTGCCGGCGATGTTGATGCTCTCGCTCGGCGACCCGATCAGCGGCGCGGTCTCGGAGAACAGCCTCAACCGAGTGAAGGGGCCGAAGGTGCTGGTCACGATGTTCGTCGTCTCGGCGCTGCTCGCCGTCCCGTTCCTTCGCGAATACCCGCTCGCCGTCGTCGCGGCGGCGCTCGGCGCGACCGTCGCCGACGGGATCACCCACGAGATCCGGGGCTACATCGTCGACGACAACCTGACGATCCCGATCTACGCGGGCGCGCTGGCCTGGCTCGCGGTCGAGGTCGTTCCATTCTAGGGGCTCTCCCGGTCGTCCTCGCGTTCACTTTCACTCCGATACGCGAATCCTTAACCGACGCCGTCGCAAATCGCCGCCAATGGCCGCGACCGACGAGGAACCCCCCACCATCGAACACCCGCTGCTCGAGCCCGACTTCCTCGAGCGCCGGCTCTACCAGCTGAAGCTCGCGGGCACGGCGGCGGACCACCACACGCTCGTCTGTCTCCCCACGGGGCTGGGGAAGACGACCGTGAGCCTCCTGGTGACCGCACGCCGGCTCAAGGAGGTCGGCGGGAAGTCCCTGATGCTCGCCCCGACGAAGCCGCTCGTCCAGCAGCACGCGACCTTCTACCGGGAAGCCCTCCAGATACCCGACGAGGAGATCGTCGTCTTCACCGGTGACGTCAGCCCCGACGACCGCGCCGCGACCTGGGAGGAGGCGACGGTCGTGATGGCGACCCCGCAGGTCATCGAGAACGACCTGGTCGGGAGCCGGATCTCGCTCGCCGACGTCACCCACTGCACGTTCGACGAGTGCCACCGCGCGACCGGCGACTACGCGTACAACTACATCGCCGAGCGCTACCACGCCGACGCGACGGATCCCCTGGTGACCGGGATGTCGGCCTCGCCGGGCGGCGACGAGGAGGCCATCCTCGAGGTCTGCGAGAACCTGGGCATCGAGGAGGTCGAGGTGATGACCGAGGAGGACGCCGACGTCTCGGAGTTCACCCACGAGACCGACGTCGAGTGGGAACGGATCGACCTCCCCGAGGAGGTCCTCGAGATCCGCGACGCTCTCAACGAGGTGATCAAAGAACGTCTCGAGAAGCTCAAGGAACTCGGCGTCGCGAGTTCGACCCAGCCCGACCAGTCCCAGAAGGAACTGAACGCGATGCGCGCCGAACTCCAGAAGCTGATCAACAACGACCAGTCCGAGGGGTTCGAGGGGATGTCCATCCACGCGGAGGTGATGAAGCTCCGCCAGGCGGTCACCCTCGTCGAGACCCAGAGCGTCGAGGCGGTCCGCCGGTACTTCGAGCGCCAGCGCAACCAGGCCCAGTCCTCGGGCGCGTCGAAGGCCAGCCAGCGGCTGGTCTCGGACCCCCGCGTCCGCGAGGCGATGCGCAAGGCGGAGGACTTCGACCAACTGCACCCCAAGTACCGCAAGACGCGGATGCTGCTCGCGGAGACGCTGGGCCTCGAGGACGGCGAGCGGGTGATCGTCTTCACCGAATCCCGCGACACCGCGGAGGCCCTGACCGACTTCCTCTCCGAGAGCTTCGAGGCCAAGCGGTTCGTCGGCCAGGGCGACCGCGAGGGCAGCGACGGGATGACCCAGACGGAACAGCAGGAGGTCTTAGACGAGTTCCGCGCGGGCGAGTTCGAGGTGCTGGTCTCGACGTCGGTCGCCGAGGAGGGCCTGGACGTGCCGGAGGTCGACCTCGTGCTCTTCTACGAACCCGTCCCCACGGCGATCCGGTCGATCCAGCGCAAGGGTCGGACCGGCCGCCAGTCCGAGGGCCGGGTCGTCGTCCTCATGGCCGAGGACACCCGCGACGAGGCCTACTTCTGGATCTCGCGGCGGCGCGAGAAGGAGATGGAGTCGGAACTGCGCGAGTTGAAGGGGATGGCCGACGACCTCGAGGAGGAACTGGACGATTCCCAGCGGGCGCTGACGGAGTTCGAGAGCGAAGCGGAAGTGAAATCCGAGGGCGACGATCCCGACGCCGTCACCGGATCTTCCAGCGGAAGCGAAGGGGTTGGCGAGCGGCCGGGGTTACAGGAGTTTACCGGGGAGGGGGACGGCGACGGCGACGGCGACGATGACGGCGGAACCGAGAGGGCTGACTCGACCGACGGCGGCCCCGAACCCGAGGAGGCGGGCCGCGAGGTCGAGACCCACGAGCCGTCCGCCGACGGGGAGGGGATCGAGATCGTCGCCGACCAGCGGGAGATGGACGCCACCATCGCCCGGGACCTCTCGAAGCGCGAGGAGATCGACGTCCGCCTCGAGACGCTCGAGGTCGGCGACTACGTGTGCTCGGATCGGGTCGTCGTCGAGCGCAAGTCCGTCGCCGACTTCGTCGACTCGCTGGTCGGCGGCGACCGGTCGATGTTCGAACAGGTCGGCGCGATGGCCCGCCACTACTCCCGGCCCATCGTGATCGTCGAGGGCGAGGGGCTGTACGAACAGCGGGACGTCCACCCCAACGCCGTCCGCGGGGCGCTCTCGAGTCTCGCGGTCGACTTCGACGCGAGCGTGCTGCGGACCGAAGGCGAGTCGGAGACGACCGAACTGCTCGCGGTGATCGCGGGCCGGGAACAGGAGACGAGCGACCGCGAGGTCTCCGTTCACGGCGAGAAGCAGTCGAAGACGCTGGCCGAACAGCAAGAGTACGTCGTCTCCTCGATCGCCGAGATCGGCCCCGTCACCGCGCGGTCCCTGCTCGAGGAGTTCGGCACCGTCGAGGAGATGATGATCGCGACCGAGGAGGAGCTACAGGAGGCCGACGGCGTCGGCCAGGTCACGGCCGAGCGGATCCGGGAGGTCGTCGGGAACGAGTACACGGGCTCGAGGTGAGCGGTCGCCGAACCCGATCCGGTCGGGGACGGATACCCTGGGCCGGCTCAGTCGTCGGTTTCTGACCTGATCGTGACCGGACGGTCATCGGACGCGGTCGGCGGGTCGCCGCCCTCCACGCGGTCGACGATTCTCGAGGCGGCGACGACGCTCCCGACGCCGAGCACGACCCCGGCCACGACGTCGAGCAGCCAGTGGATGCCCAGGACCATCGTCGAGAGGACGACGCTGCTCGCCACGAACGTGGCGATCGAGGACCACCGGGGGTAGGTCCCGTGGGTCCGCCAAGCGAACAGCAGGACGACGACCGACAGCGAAGTGTGGAGCGACGGGAAAACGTTCGTCTTCGCCGACACGGCCGCGGTGACCTCCTGGGTCTGTGGATACAGGTCGTAGAGTACCCCGTCGACACGCGACGGAATCCAGTTGCGCGGACCGTACGCGACGAACAGGGTGTAGCAGACCGCCCCGAGCGAGTAGTTGAGCAGGTAGGCGACGAGCAGTTCCTTGAAACTGCGCTGGGACGGCAGTACGAACGTCAGGACGGCCGCAGTGAACAACAGGTACGAGAACCCGAACATGTATATCCCGGAGAAGAACCCGTACAGCGAAGAGGGAACGAAGTCCTGTAGCACTGCCACGAACGTCCCCTCGACGGCGTAGATCGAATCGGTCATCTTCCAGCCGATCGCGTACGAGAGGTCCAGTCGCTCGTCGTGGGTGAGCCACTTGAGCAGGAAGACGACGGCCGCGACGGCGAGATACGGCGCAGTGCTCGCGAATCGACGATCGAACGTGTCGATCGTCAGCCATACTTGCTCGGCCGTGAGACAGAGCAGACAGGTGGCTACCAGTCCGATCGCGACGACGACGGCAGTAACGAGCGCAACGGATGGCAGAGCCATTTCGAAGGAGCCTCGCGTCGGCGAAAGGGTGGTGTGCTCTACCGTATCACGCAATTCTGCTTAACGGTATCGGTCAGTTCGGTTCCGTGTGGACAGCGGGGAGAAACGAACGGATCGTCGGGAGCGTCGTCCGAGACGCCGCCGGCCGACTGCTCAGCCCTCGTAGCCCGCGTAGTCCATCAGGTCCGCGAAGATGTCGGTGTCCATCGCGTCCCGGTAGACGATGGCGTTGACCATCCCGCCGGGATAGGAGTCGCCGTTCATGGCGTGGTCGACCTTGTGACAGTGCATGAGATAGATACCCGGCTCGGCGTCGGCCTCGAACTCGAGGGTGTGTCGTTCCGCGGGGGCGACGTTCGTGACGTCCTGTTCGTACTGGGCCGCTTCGGGGATCTGTCCGCCGTCCTTCTCGACCAGCCGGAAGCGGTGGTTGTGCGTGTGCATCGGGTGGGACATGTAGCCGGCGTTGACCACGTGGAGCCGGACGGTGTCACCGTGGTCGACGATGATCGGCGACCCCTCCTCGGGGTGGATCGTCCGCGGGAGGCTCTTCCCGTTGATCGTGAATACGTCCGGGTTACGGTTCCGGGGGCTGTAGGAGACGTCTTCGCCCGCGAACTGTCGGTTGACCCTCGAGTCCCAGTCCTTGACGGTGAAGAAGTACTCCTTGTCGGCCGGCTCGTACCCCTTTGGATCGACGCGGAAGATGCCGTACATCCCCATATCGATGTGGCGGTGAGTCTGGTAGTGGCAGTGATAGAGGTGGGTACCGGGGACGTTCGCGGGAATCTCGTACGTGTGTTTCTCGCCGGGTTCGACCGTGATGCCGGTCGTCGTCGGGACGCCGTCGTTCTCCCAGGTCTTTTTCGTGCCGTGGAAGTGCAGCGTGTGCGGGTGATCGTTGTCCGTGTTGTCGAGCGTGACCTCGATGTCGTTGCCTTCCGTGGTCCGGATGATCGGTCCCGGAACGCTGGGGTCGCCGTCGTCGGCCTGGAACGCCCATACCCGGGGCAGTTCCACTGGGCCACCCATCGAGTCCATCGGATGGGCTGCGTGGCGAGCAGTCACCGAGCGCAGCGTGACGCTCCCGCCGCGTTCGTCGACGTCGACGACTTCGGGCGATTTCGTCCACGGGAGCCCCGAGTCGTCGCCGTCGTCCTCCGGGTCGGACGCCGCGGGCTGAGAGTCAGTCTGTGCGGGGGAGCTACTGCCCTGTGTAGTACAGCCGGCCAGTGCCGCCGTTCCGAGGCCGGTCGCAGCGAGGAAGTCACGTCGCGAGAAGTCGAAGCCAGGAGCACCAATACGATCTTTCATACGAGTGGCCGTATGAAAGTCCGACGTATAACGGGCCCAGCAATTCTCGAGTCCCGGGAAGCGCGACAAACACGTTCGCCTGGAGTATAAAAGAGAGCGACGCCGACGTCCCCGAAGGCCTATTTCCGTCCGGAACACAGGAAGGCCTAATGGATCGACTCCGCATTGCCGTCCTGAACGCGGCACACCGGGACGAGAACACGACGCGAAACTTCCGGCGCGAACTCGATGCTTCCCTCTCCGAGTTCGACGTCACCGAGGGTGAGATCCCCGCCGACTACGACTACGACGGCGCGGTCGTCACGGGCTCGCGTTCGTCGGTCTACTGGGACGAAGAGTGGATCGACGCCACCAAAGGCTGGGTGGCCGAGGCGATCGACCGCGGCGTTCCCTTCCTCGGCGTCTGTTGGGGACACCAGCTGCTCGCGGACGTCCTCGGCGGTACCGTCGAGGACATGGGCGCCTACGAGGTCGGCTACAGCGACATCGAGCAAGTGGCCGACTCCCGGCTGTTCGACGACGTCCCCCGAGAGTTCCTCGCGTTCACCAGCCACTCCGACGCGGTCTCGGAGCTTCCGCCCGGTGCCGAACCCCTCGCGGAGAACGAGTACTCGAACCACGGCTTCCGCAAGGACCGCGCCTTCGGCGTCCAGTTCCACCCCGAGTACGACTCGAAGACCGCCCGCGAACTGGTCCACCGGAAGGAACTCTCCGACGAGCGCCTCGAGTCTATCCTCGAGGAGATCACCGAGGAGAACTACCAACAGGCCTGTCCCGCGAAACTGGTCTTCGACAACTTCCTCGAGTACGTCCGCGAGGTTCGGGCGGCCGACGCCCCTGCGGAAGTCCCCGCCGAGGCCGAGACTCCCGCCGGCATCGAGACCGGGAGCGGAAGCGGGAGCGGGAGCGGGAGCGGCGCTGGCGGCCGCGGCGCGGAAGCCGAACCCGGAACCGGGCAGACCGACTAACGGTCCCGACTTTCCTTTCGTCCCCGTCGAACCGTGACGTCACGTCCCGATCGACCCACCCCTAGCGGCGTCGACTCCGTGCTAATCCGCTATTTCGACCGCGCTAAACGCTGATTCACGTATCAACGAGCCTGACGATGTAACCGGGATTAATGGACGAATCCACCGTACGTCAGCAGGCCATGACATCCATCACCATGGATGGTGTTAGCAAATACTTCGACGGGGGTGAGACCGTCGCCAACTCCCGACTGGACCTCGAGGTCGACGACGGGGAGTTCCTCGTCATTCTGGGGCCGTCCGGCTGTGGCAAGACGACGGCATTGCGGCTCGTCGCCGGTCTCGAGGATCCCTCGGAGGGGGACATCTACTTCGACGACGAGCGTGTCAACCGGTGGTCGCCGAGCGAGCGCAACGTGGCGATGGTGTTCCAGAACTACGCGCTGTACCCCCACATGAGCGTCCGGGAGAACATCGCCTATCCGCTGAAAGTACGAGGGATCCCGCCCGACGAACGGGACCGGCGGATCGAAGAGGTGACGGAACTGCTCCACATCGAGGGCCAGATCGGAAAGCGCCCGGCCGCGCTGAGCGGCGGGCAGCGACAGCGGGTGGCCCTCGCGCGGGCGATCGTTCGGGAGCCGTCCGTCTTCCTCCTCGACGAGCCGCTGTCGAACTTGGACGCGAAGCTCCGCCAGGAGATGCGCAGCGAGCTGAAACGCCTCCAGGACGAGCTTGGGATCACGACCATCTACGTCACCCACAACCAGGAAGAGGCGATGAGCATGGCCGACACCGTCGTCGTCATGAACCGCGGGACGATCCAGCAGATTTCGCCACCCGAGGAACTGTACTCCCGGCCGCGGACGGAGTGGGTGGCCCGTTTCATCGGCTCGCCGCCGATGAACCTGTTCGAAGGACGGCGGCGGAACGGCTCGATCGCCATCGGCGAGGCCGGTACCGTCGACCTCGAGGGTGTGGCGGGCATCCAGGGGATCGACGCCGCGTCAGCATCCGCGTCCACGTCCACGTCCGCATCTCTCTCCGACGACCTCTCCCTGGGCATCCGCCCGGAGGACCTCTTCCTTTCGAGCGAGCGGCCCACCTCGGGGAACGCGCTCGAGGGGACGGTCGATACGGTCGAACCATTGGGCGAGTACACGCTCGTCAACGTGGCCGTCGACGACCGGCTCGTGAAGGTGAAGGTCGGCGACGCGGACGTCACGCGGGGCGAGGAGGTCTGGGTGACCTTCGACGACGAGGATGCCTACCTGTACGACGAGAACGGCGAGTTGGTGACCCAAACGGCCAGTCCACAGCCGACGGAGAGCCGATAATCGCACGACCATGAGCTTACGGGACTACGTCGACGGGCTCGACGAGGACGCGACCCTCGGGCTGAACGTGGAGGTCGACCGCGAGAAACTCGTCGCCCTCGCGGTGTTCCTGATCCCGGGGATGACCCTGTTCGGCATCTTCTCGGTCGGGCCGATCGTCTACTCGGCGGTCGGGAGCTTCTTCTCGTGGGACGCGTTCTCGATGCAGAGCTTCATTGGCCTCGAGAACTGGATCCGGACGTTCAGGGATCCGCTGATCATCGACTGGGAGAACCTCCGACACTGGCGGTTCCCGATGGGCGCGCTGGCACAGAACCTCCTGTGGGTGGTGCTCCACGTCCCGATCAGCACCGTTCTCGGGCTCGCGATGGCGCTGCTGTTCGCCGACCTCCGGGGGCGGCGGATCCTTCGATCGATGGTCTTCCTGGGGTTTACCGTGCCGACGATCGTGATCGGGCTGGTTCTGCTGTTCATCTACGATCCCCAGGCGGGGATCTTCAACGAACTGCTCCGCGTGATCGGCATGGAACACCAGGTCCGCAACTGGACGCAGTCCCCGCAGGTGGCGATCTACGCGCTCATCGCGGGCGGGATCTGGGTCCAGACCGGGTTCAACATGCTGCTGTACAGTTCGGCGCTGGCCGCGATCGACCCCTCGCTGATCGAGTCCGCGAAGATCGACGGCGCGGGCCCCTACCGCCGGTTCAGGGACATCATCTGGCCGCTTGTCAGGCCCGTCACCGCGGTCGTCGTCATCATGGGGATCATCTGGGTGCTCCGGGTGTTCGACATCGTCTACGCGGCCGGCGGCTCCGCCGGCGGACCGAACCACGCGTACTCGGTGCTGGGAATCGAGGTCTACCGAGCCGCGTTCGAACCGCCGATCGACTACGGCAAGGCGATGGTGGTGGCGCTCGTCCAGCTCGTTATCGTCGCCCCCCTCGCCGCCTACATCGCCCGTATGGGCTGATCAGACATGAGTGACAGCGACGATCCATTCGAACCGACGCGACCCGGAACCGATCCCGAACGGGAGACCGACGGACGCGGCTACCTGTCGGTCGACGAGATCCCCGAAACCGCACCCGCCAGGGAACTGGACTGGACGACGCGGCTCGCCAACGCGACCCCGTCGCTCCCGCGGCTGCTCAAGTACGCCATCGCGATCACGGTCGCGGTCCTCTGGATCGTTCCCTTCCTCGGACTCTTTATGGCCTCGCTGCGCCCGCTCAACGAGATCATCCAGGGGTGGTGGCACCTCGAGGGCATGACGCTCACCCTCGAGAACTACCAGCAGGCCTGGACCTACCGGACGGCACCGATGCGCCGGGCCCTGATCAACACCCTGATCGTCACCGTCCCCGCGGTGCTCGTCGTCATGTTGCTCGGCGCGATGGCGGCCTACCCCTTCGCGCGGTTCGAGTTCCCGCTGAAGACGACGCTGTTCTTCCTGATCCTGCTCGTGATGGCGGCGCCGCCGGAACTGGTCGCGATGGGCAACTACAACACGCTCCGGGAGGTCGGGTTGTTCGACACGTACATGGGACTGATACTGGTCCACATCGGCTGGGGGTTGGGCTGGGTCGTCCTCTTCCTGCGGAACTACCTGCTGGGGATCCCGAAGGAACTCGAGGAGGCCGCCCGCATCGACGGCGCATCGCGGTACCAGATCTTCCGGACGATCATCCTGCCGCTGTCGACGCCGGCGCTCGTCTCCGTCGCCGTGATCCAGTTCACCTGGGTCTGGAACGCCTTCTTCTTCCCGCTCGTGTTCATGCGCTCGCCCGAGCTCTACCTGGCGCCGCAGGTGCTCCCGCTGATGCGCGGGCGCATCCAGGTCGAGTGGGGGCTGGTCGCCGCCGGTTCGGTGCTGACGATGATCGTCCCCATTCTCCTGTTCCTGACCCTCGAGCGGTACTACAAGCAGGGAATGGTCGCCGCCGTCACGGACTGACGGCGGCGACAACGGTTCACAGCGGCAACAGTCCCGCTTCCGTCGCGGCCACCGTCGCCCCGACCGCCGCGAGGTTCACCAGGAAGAACGCCCGCGAGGACTTCCAGGCGAAATAGAGGAAGGTCACGAGCGGGAGCGCCGCGATCATCGCCGGCCGGGTCCCCCGCACCGCCAGCGTAGCGAGAAACGCCGTCGTGAACACGTACAGGACGTCCACGACCGCGGCGCTCGCGTTCCGTCGTCGGAACTCCTCGAGGAGAACGAGCGGCGATCTGGCGCCGTCGCTCCCGTCGACCCCGGCGGTCCCGGCGGTCCCGGCGGTCCCGGCGGTTCCGGTGGTTCCGGCCGTATCGGCGGTCTCGGCGTTCCGATCGCTCTCGCCGCCACCGAGTTCGCTCACGTCACAGCCCGCCCCCGTCCGCCACGGATTCCTGCAGGAGGTCGGCGAGCGAGTCGACCAGCGAGGTGACGTCCTGGTCCGGCCGTGCCCAGAGGCCGGTCAGCGACGCCCAGAACTCCGACTGGAACGGATCGCCCACCGTGTCGTCGAGGTCGGGAACGAGGTCCACCTCGTCGGCCCGGTCCGCGAGGTCGCCCATGATCTCCACGTCGTAGGCCTCGTCCGGCACCTGCGCGTTCGAGGCGATGAAGCCGCCCCGTTCGGCCCAGACCTGCTGGCCCTCGGCGGAGACGAACGTCTCGACTGCCGTCCGCGCCGCATCGACGTTCTCCGAGTACTGTGGTACCGTAAACCAGTTCTCGGCGGCGACCATCGCCTCCGCGCCGGGGATCATGAAGTAGCCGAGGTCGTCCGGATCCTGGATCGCCTCGAACGCCGGCGTCCACGACCCCATGAAGTACAGCGGCGTCTCGTTCTCCCAGAAGAACTCGTACTGAACGCCGAAGTCCCGCACCTCACTGAAGTAGCCCGCCTGGAGGAGGTCCTGGATTTCCTCGAAGGCGGCGACGACGCGCTCGTCGGTAAACTCGGTATCGCCGTCGACGAGCCCTCGCTGGAGTTGCCCCCCGTTCTCCTGTCGGATGATGAACCCCTCCGTCACGTCGCTCAGGGGCCAGCCGTCCCCGTTCCCGGACGCGATCGGTGCCTCGACGCCCGAAATCCCGTCGATCTCCTCGAGCAGGTCGAGGAACGCGTCGTAATCGTCGGGCTCCTCGAGACCGTTGTCCTCGAAGAACGACTGGCGGTACCAGAACCCCGGCTTGAGGTCCATCTTGAACGGCGCCGCGTAGATCTCGCCGTCGGCGCTCACCTGCTCCGCGTCGGTCGCGAACTCGTCGGGGTCCCAGACGTCTCCCATCGCTGCCAGGTGGCCACGCTCCGCGTCGGACTGGATCCGGGCCGGCGACGGCATCACGACGATGTCGGCGGTCGCGACCCCGGCCTCGTAATCCATCAACGTTCCCGTCAGAATGGCTTCCGTGTCCCGCGGCTGATACGTGATGTCGATCCCCGTCTGATCCTCGACGTAATCGACGACGGCGAGGAAGTCCTCCTCCTCGCCGCCGGTCCAGACGCCGGTTACGGTAAGCGCTTCCTGTGCGGCCGCCGATCCCGCGACGCCGATCCCCACTCCCGCGAGTCCGACGGCTCCGCCGCCCATTCCTCGTAGCACGGTACGCCGATCGAACCGACCGTTAGGTTCGGTCATACGGGATGCTATGACCGATCCTAAACTTAATCATTTTTCACGATAATCCTGTAATGGCGGATTTCGAGACAATCATCGGTTCCGAGACCGGAGGCGGTCGGCCGCCCATCGCGTCGATCGAACGGGCGGCCGGCGTACGGGCTGGCTACGCGAGTAGGGCGGCGCTACGACGGTCGGCGTCAGCGACGCCAGCGCTCGAGGAGACGCCTCAGGAGGCTCGGGTCGCGGTCGCGGTCACAGTCCCCGGACTCCTCGAGGGCCTCGGTTCGGTCCTCGAGCAGCCGCTCGTACTGCGTGATGACGGCTCGCCGACGGCGCTCGCTGGTCGTCAGCGCGCGCTCGAGCGCCGTCACGCGGGACTGGAGTCGAGCGCGTTCGATACGGGTCGAGAGGTCGGTATCGTCGGGTGATCGGGACCGCGGGGACCGCGAGGACATCTCCGGTGACCGGAACCGGTACTCGTGTTCGCCGTCCGTGACGCCGGGTTCGTCACTGGAGTCGGAGTCGGGGTCAGTCGTCGGCTCTCGAGTCACGTCGTCGGGCCCGGGCTCCCGACGGTGGTAGCGGGTCGTGGGGGGTCGTTGCTCGGCGGACATGGGCCGAATGGCGGTATACGACTCTCGGTGAAAAGGTTCAGTCAGCCGACCGTCAGACGCGGCGGTCGAGAGTGGTCGCTTCGAGGCGCGCGAGGACGCCTCGCGCTACTGTGCCGACGTATTCCCGCCCTCGAGGTGTGCGAGAACGCCCCCGGTGTCGGCCGGCACGGGTTCGGGCTCGTTCCCCGCGGCCGCCGCCGCGTCGGGATCCTTGAGCAGGTGGCCCGTGGTCAGGCAGGCGACCCGCTCGTCGTCGTCGACGATCCCCGACGCACGGAGCTTCCGGAGGCCGGCGACCGACGCCGCGGAGGCCGGTTCGACGCCGACGCCCTCCGCCGCGAGGTCGCGCTGGGCCTCGGTAATCTCGTCGTCCGAGACCGCGATCGCGGTGCCCCCGGTCTCGCGGATGCCGGGAAGCGCCTTCGGCGCGTTCACGGGGTTGCCGATCCGGATCGCGGTCGCCCGGGTCTCGACCTCCTCCCAGCGGCGGACCTCGTCGGCCCCGTTCTCGACCGCCTCGACCATCGGCGCCGCACCCTCGGCCTGGACGCCGGTCAGTTTCGGCACCTCGCGCTCCTCGAGCGCGCCCGCCTGGACGAGTTCGCGAAACGCCTTGTACAGCGCCGCGGTGTTGCCCGCGTTGCCGACCGGCAGGACGATCCGGTCCGGGAAGGCCCCGTAGTCGTCGCGGAACCCCTCGAGGATCTCGAGGCCGATCGTCTTCTGGCCCTCGAGTCGGAACGGGTTCAGCGAATTCAGCAGGTAGGCCTCCCCGCGCTCGGCGAGTTCCCGAACGATATCGAGACAGGCGTCGAAGTTACCGTCGACCTCGAGGATGCGCGCGTCGTGGAGCGCGGCCTGGCCGACCTTCCCGGCGGCGACCTTCCCCGCCGGCAGGAGGACCAGCGTCTCCATGCCGCCCCGCGAGCCGTAGGCCGCCAGCGCGGCGCTCGTATTGCCGGTGGAAGCACAGGCGAGTCGCCCGACGCCCAGTTCTTGCGCGACGGCGACGCCGACGGTCATCCCGCGATCCTTGAACGACCCCGTCGGGTTCATCCCCTCGTGTTTGATCCGCAGCGTCTCGACACCGACGTCGGCTTCGAGTCGGGGTACCTCGTACAGCGGCGTCGCCCCCTCCTGGGTCGTAACGCCTTCGGAGAGCGGGAGGGCGTCGGCGTAGCGCCAGACGCCGCGTCCCGAGAAGTCCTCGAACGTGGGGAGGTCGGCATAGCGCACCTCGAGCAGTCCGTCGCACTCGTCACAGGTGTAGCGGACGTCCTCGAACGGCGCGAAGGTGTCGCCGCAGGCGATACACTCGAGCCAGACGCCGTCGTCCGCGACGCCGGGTACGGTCGGCCGGTCGGCCGAGAGGCTGAGACTCATTGTCGTCCGAGAGGTAAGCAAGCGGGAAAAAGTGAGCGGATGCGGCGTTACTCCCGGGGCTCGGATCGGACCCCCGGTCGCGGTCGCTCCCGGTCGGAGTCGAACTCGTCGATCACGCCGTGGACCGACCGCGTCCACGCGTTCAGCGCCTCGTGGAGCATCTCCTTGGCGTCCGGGAGTTCGACCGCGGTGTACTGGTAGACGTAGCCGCCGCCCTCGAGCAGTCGCCGGTCGCGCTCGACGAGTCCCCGGTCCTGCAGCGTCGACAGCGACCGGTTGATCGTACTCCGGTCCCGGTCGAGGACCGTCGCGAGTTCGTCGATCGTACTCCCGGGCCGCTCACAGAGCGCGAGGTAGGTCCGCGTTTCGTGGTCCTCGATCCCGAACACACAGCTCATTACCTTCTCGAACGGCGGGTCCGAATCCTCGAGGAGTTCGCCGAGTCGGTGTTGCGGGTCCGTCGCCATACGCTACGTACGAACGCAGGTATGAAAGAACCCCACACACTGTCCGCGCCGTTACTCCTGCTCGGCGGGATCCTTGACGTAGCCGTTTTTCCGGATACAGCGGCGCATCTCCCGTTCGCTCTCGTGGCGGTGGAGTCGCGTCGGCGTGTCGCAGTAGTAGACGGCGCCGTCGTACCGAAGCGTCACCTCGTGTTCCTCGCCGAGCATCGTCGTCGTGACCACGACCCGCCGACCGTCCTCGATCGCCTCGAGGATCGCGTCGGCCACGAGTTCGCCGGCCGAGATCCGTACGGTGTCCGCCATGGTATGGCTGTGTGTCTCGGTCCCAAAGAATCCCACGTCGCCGCCTCCAATCGTCGCGTTCGGCGGCCGTGTACGAGCGACGCCAGACCGGGATACCGCTACTACATCTTCTGTGCTATAGAACAACATGGCACAAGAAGCCGAACGACCGACCGTAGAACGAACGTCGACCGCACTCCCACCCTGGCAAGCCGGCACCGTCGGCGGCATCGTCGGGGCGATCGTCTTCGGGGCGCTGATGGCGCTGCAGACGCCCGGCGTCCTCGAGATGGCGATCCCCTCGATGTACGGCCTCGAGGGCGGACTCGCCGGGATGGTCATCCACGTCTCCCACGGTGCCGTCCTCGGCGTCGTCTTCGCGGCGCTGCTGGTGGGAACCGGCCGACGGGACCTCCGCCCCGGCAGGGCCACCGTCGCCGGCCTCGCGTACGGAATCGCCGTCTGGGCAGTCCTGGCCGTCGTCGTGATGCCGATCTGGCTCTCGGCGGTCGGGTTCGAGATGGCACCATCCGTGCCGAACGTGGCCCTCGAGAGCCTCGTCGGGCACGCTGCCTACGGAATCGTTCTCGGTCTGGCGTACGCGGGGCTGGCGCGATAGGTCGGCTGCTTTCCGTCGGCTCCCTGGGGTTCCCCAACCCCATCCCCATCCGGCTCCCACCGACTGCGCCGGCCCGAAGCCTACAGCAGGTAAAGCACGACCAGCGCCGCCGGCCCGAGCAGCATGATGAGGACGCCGATCACCACCCTGATCTCCATACTCGTTTCGTCGATCCTCGTCGTCGACCTATAACTGATACCGATAGTTCAGAAACGGAACCGTTCCGGACCGGGAGTCAACAGCCGATTGAGGGGAGAAATACGGCATTTATGGCGGAGAGAGCGCTCGAGCAGCGGTTGTTCCGCACCTAGAACGGCTCGGCCGAGCGAGTCGCGACGTCGATCCCGGACTGGACCCTCCAGCCGACACTGCGGTCGCCGCACTCGTGGATCCTCGGAAGCCATCCGTCTCGACAGGACGGCACGGCCGCGTGCCCTCTCTCGGCTATCGTTCCCAGAATCCGATAACTGTTGTAATAAATACAATCGCTTGCTCGCCATCTCGTCGTATGGGGACCGAAACAGAGGTCGACGCGACCGGCGAGACCGAACCGGACGTCCCGAACCGCAGCGTCATCACCTACGCACACTGGCCGCAGGCGGCGGTCGTCGGCGGAGTCGCCGGCCTCACCCGGCCGCTGCTCAACGCGGTCGGCCTGGGCTCGTCCGCGGGGATCCTCGCGGCGCTGCCGGAGTTTCAGCTGTGGTGGGTGATCCACATCGGGTACAGCATCGTCTTCGGCGCGGGCTTCGGTGCGCTCGTCTACCACGAGCGACTCCGCTCGGCAGCGGAAACGCTCCCCACCGGGACCGTGCTTGGACTGCTCTACGGCGGCGCGCTGTGGGTCGGCAACGTCGTCCTCGTCTGGAACTTCCTGCTGGTCGAGTACGCGTTCACGACCGCCGAGCGGATCGACCTCCTCGCCGTCGCCCCGCTCGTCGACCACCTCCTGTTCGGGCTGTTGCTCGGACTGGGCTACGCGATCGTCGTCGGGCGACTGCTGGAGTAACTCCAGGTCAGTCGTCCGCGTCGGCCAGCGTCGTCGCGACGCGCTCGAGGACGGCCACTGACCGATCGAACTCCGCCAGCGAGAGCCGTTCGTCCGGCGCGTGATCCAGGTCGGAGTTGCCGGGGCCGTAGGTCGCCATCGGGCAGTTCCACGCACCGGCATAGAGGTTCATGTCGCTGGTACCGGTCTTGCGCAGGAGCCGGGGGTCCTCGCTCTCCTTCCGGATCGCCGCGCGGAACGCGCGGGCCACCTCAGTCCGGGGGCTTTCCATTACCGGCGGGATCGGTTCGGCCCAGGAGACGGTACCGATCTCGAGTTCGTCTTCCGCCGTCTCGCGGACCGTCTCGACGTCCATGGAGGGCGGGACCCGGAGTTGGGCCTCGAGGGTCGCCTCCACGGAGAGTCCGTCGTCGCTGATGCCGCCGTCGATGGCGACGGGCTTTGCGGTCACCTGTTCGAAGACGGGGACCTCGTCCGCACCGTCTTCGGGCTCGAACGCCTCCTCGACGCTCGTCCACCACTCCGTTGCGTGCTGGATCGCGTTCGGCTCCGGACGGGAGGTGTGCCCCGACTCGCTCGAGGCGACGTACGTGCCGACCAGGAAGCCGCGGTAGCCGAGCGTGATCCCATCGGTCCCGCTGGGTTCGCCGTTGACGACAGCGTCCGGTTCCTCGCGGTCGACGACCAGGTGGCGGGCTCCCCGGGAATTCGTCTCCTCGCCGACGACGCCGACGAACGAGACGCCCGTTCGGACCGCCGCGGCGGCCATCGCCGCGAGCGGCCCCGTCGCGTCGACGCTCCCGCGACCCCAGAGGACGTCCTCGCCCTCCTCCTCGGCCACGTCGGCCTCGAGGTCGTCGGCGTCGGCCGGCTGGACCTCGACCGGGACCTGGCCGGGGACGGTGTCGACGTGGGAGGTCAGCAACACGGCGTCGTCAGCGGGCGCGCGAACGTTGCCCACCTCGTCGATCCACGCCTCGCGGCCGTGGGCCGAGAAGAACTCGACCAGCCGGTCGGCTGCCTCCGACTCCTCGCCGGAGGGCGAGGGGATCGAGACGAGATCGATCAGGAGGTTGCGCGCCTCCTCGAGGGGGACGTCCGCGGTGTCGACGCTCGCGTTCATGACCCCGACTGTGCTTTGGCGTCCGGCGTCAGCACGTCGCCCAGCGCGGCGACGACCGCGTCCGCGTGGCGCTTCTCCAGCACCAGCGGCGGGAGCAAGCGGACGACGCTGCGACCCGCGGGCAGCGCGAGAACCTGATGTTCGAGCGCGAGGTCACGCAGGACGCGGTTTGCCCCGCGTTTCACCTCGACGCCGAGCATCAACCCCTCGCCGCGGACGTCACGGATGGGGGCGTCGAGCGCCGTGAGTTCGTCCTGCAGGTAACCGCCGACCTCGGCGGCGTTGCCCGGCAGGTCTTCCTCGACGACGACCTCGAGGGTGGCGTTCGCGGCGGCGGCGACGACCGGGTTGCCGGAGAACGTCGAGCCGTGGGGCCCCGCGTTCTCGGCGATCCAGTCGGCACAGAGCGTCGCACCCATCGGGAGCCCGCTGGCGATTCCCTTCGCCGTCGTCAGAATGTCGGGCGTGACGCCGTACCCCTCGCAGGCCCAGAGGTCGCCCGTGCGGCCGATCCCGGTCTGGATCTCGTCGAAGATCAGCGCCGTCTCGGTCGCCTCGGTGACCTCGCGTGCCGTCTCGAGGTACGACTGGGGCGCGGGGTGGATCCCACCCTCGCCCTGGATCGGCTCGAGGATGACCGCCGCGGTGTCGTCGTCGACCGCCGCAGCCAGCGCCTCGTCGTCGCCGTAGTCGACGAACTCGACGTGGTCCTCGAGCAGCGGCTCGAACGGTTTCTTGTACTTCGGTTTCCAGGTCGCCGACAGCGTGCCGGCGGTGCGGCCGTGGAAGGCCCGCTTCGCGGCGACGATCTTCGTCCCGTCGGTCGCGCTTCGGGCGAACTTCAGCGCGGCCTCGTTGGCCTCGGTACCGGAGTTGCAGAGCCAGACGTTCCCGATCCCGTCCGGCGCGAGCGCCCCCAGTTTCTCGTGGAGCGTCGTCCGCGACTCGACCGGGTACGAACCCTGGACGTACAGCAACTCGGCGGCCTGGTCCTGCACCGCCTCGACCACGTCGGGATGGCAGTGGCCCGTCGGCGTGCAGGCGTAGCTCGCGCCGAAGTCGAGGTACTCGGTGCCGTCCTCGCCGACGAGGGTGACGCCCTCGCCGGATTCGATGCCGATCGGTTTCTCGGAGAAGACGAACCCGCTCATTGGACCACCTCCGTCTCGGTGGCGTCCGAGTCCGGGTCCCCGAGCGCACCCGGCTCGAGGGTCGTGCCCCCGCCCTCGAGCGCGTCGGTGACGGGCGCGTCGGCGTTGGCCGTCGCGACCGTCACGCTCGAGGCGCCGCTCTCCAGGGCCTCCTCGGCGGCCATGACCTTCTTCGTCATGAACCCCTCGGCGGCCGCTTTGATCGTCTCGAACTCCTCGGGCGTCGCGGCCGAGTCGATTTTCGTCGACTCGTCGTCGGGATCCGCGTAGATCCCTGCGACGTCCGTCAGTGCGACGAGGTCGGCCTCGAGCGCGCCCGCGATCGCTGCGGCAGCGCGGTCGGCGTCGGCGTTGACCGCCGTGTAGCCGCCGTCCTTCTCCCGTCCCAGCACGGGGACGGAGACGACGGGCGTGTAGCTACTCGAGAGCAGCGTCTCGAGCAGGTCCGCGTTCACGGACTCGATCGTGCCCGAGTGGTCGCCGCGCTTGATCTTCTTCTTGCCGTCCTCTTTCACGCGGACGGCGGACTTGCGCTTGCCCTCGAGGAGTTTGCCGTCGGTGCCCGACAGCCCCACCGCGTCGACGCCCGCGTTCTGCAGGCTCTCGACGAGATCGGTGTTGAGTTTGCCCGGCATTACCATCTTGAAGACGTCCATCGTCTCCTCGTCGGTGAACCGCCCGACGACGCCGCCGGGCGTCTCGACGTAGGTCGGTTCCTGCCCGAGATCCTCGAGGGTCTCGTCGACGGCGGTGGAGCCGCCGTGGGTGAGGACGACCTGTTCTCCCTGTTCAACGAGGCTGGCGACGTCCGCGAGCGCCCCTTCGGGGTCGACGGCGCGAGCGCCGCCGATTTTCACTACGACGGTCACGCGAGCCACCTCCGGTGGCGAGTGTGACTAGACGAGTCGCAGCCCGCGCAGCAACGCGAGCAGGAACGTCTTGGCGTAGTCATCTTAGGGTGTTTTGCTGAGCGAAGCGAAGCAAGGCTCATGAACGAGCGAAGCGAGTTCATGGTGCCCCCACGGGGTGAAGCCCCGTAAACTCGAGTCCGGCCGTCTCCTCGAGGCCGAGCGCGACGTTGGCGGCGTGGACCGCCTGACCCGCCGACCCCTTCATCATGTTGTCGATCGCCGAGAAGACGACGATGCGCTCGTTCGAGGGGTCGAGTTCGAACCCGACTTCGGCGTAGTTCGTCCCCGCGACGGCCTTCGGTTCCGGGTAGCGGTAGACGCCGGAGCCGCCGGCGGCCATGCGGACGAACGGCTCGTCCTCGTAGCAGCCCCGGTACGCGCTCCAGAGGTCGCCCTTCGAGACCGGTTCGTCGGGGAAGACGTGGCTCGTCGCGCTCGCGCCGCGAACCATGTCCACGGCGTGGCAGGTGAAGGCGACCGACGTGCCGAGGAACCCCTCGATCTCGGCCTCATGGCGGTGGCCGGTCGGCGCGTAGGGACGGACGACCCCCGACCGTTCGGGGTGCGAGGAGGCCTCGCCGCCGCCCGCGCCGCCCTCGCTCGAGCCGACCTTGACGTCGACGACGATCTGTTCGCCGCCCTCGAGGATGCCGCCCTCGAACAGCGGGTAGAGGCCGAGGATCGTCGCGGTGGCGTTACACCCGCCGCCGGCGATCAGCTCCGCCCCCTCGAGGTTCTCGCGGTTGATCTCGGGCAGGGCGTACTCGGCCTTCTCGAGGTACTCGGGCGCGTCGTGGCCGTCGTACCACTCGTCGTACTGGGCCTCGCTCTCGAGGCGAAAGTCCGCCGAGAGGTCCACGACGGTGTCGGCGACCTCGAAGAACTCGTCGACCTGCCCCATCGAGACGCCGTGAGGCGTCGCCGCGAACAGCACGTCGACGGACTCGAGGTCGTCGGGTTCCGTGAACCGGAGGTCCGCGCCGCGAAGCGGCGGGTGGACCGAGCCGACGCTCTTGCCGGCCTTCGATCGGCTCGTCACCTCGGCGACATCGAAGTTGGGGTGCCCCGCCAGCAGACGCAGCAGTTCCCCGCCCGTGAAGCCGGAGCCGCCGACGACCGTCGCGGTGACGGTCTCGCCGGCGTCGTCCGCCGAGGGGCCGATTTCCGTGCCGGCGGCCATCAGGCGGTCACCTCGAGTTCGGAGACGGGGTCCGTCCCCGCCTTCGTCTCGAGCCAGTCGACGACCGCGCCGGCGACGTCCGTCTCGACGGCGTCGTCGAGGGCCTTGAACTCGACCGTGTGGTTGACCTCGTGGACGGTGTACCCGTCTTCCGTCTCCATGAGGTCGACGCCCAGGAGGCCGCCGCCGACCGCGTCGCTGGCCGTCTCGACGAGTTCTTTCGCCTCGTCGTCGAGTTCGAAGACGTCGGTCTCGGCCCCCTTCGCGGCGTTGGTGATCCAGTGGTCCGACGAGCGGACCATCGCCGCGACGGGTTCGCCGTCGGTCGCGAGCACGCGGATGTCGCGCCCGGGCTTCTCGACGAACTCCTGGACGTAGAACACCTTGTGCTCGTAGTGACCGAGCGTCGCCTTGTGCTCTAAGATGGCCTCGGCCGCGTCGGGCGAGTCGATCTTGGCCATCAGACGCCCCCACGAACCGACGACGGGTTTGAGGACGCAGGGGTAGCCAAAGTCCTCGATGGCGTCCATCGCGGTCTCTTTGGTGAAGGCGACCTTCGTCTCGGGCGTGGGCACGCCCGCCTTCTCGAGCGCGAGGCTGTTCTTGACCTTGTCCGCGCACGTGTCGGCCGTCTCGTGGCTGTTGACCACGGGCACGCCGTAGGCCTCGAAGAACTTCGTGGCGTAGAGGCTACGGCTCGTGGCGAGACAGCGGTCCACGACGAGATCGAGGTCGGCGAACTCCTCGGGGACCTCGCCGACGTCGAACTCCTGTTTGCGGACGTCGATCTTGGTGACCTCGTGATCGCGCTCGCGCAACTCGTTCAACAGGAGCTTCTCGTCCTTGCGGATCCGGGAGTAGAGTATTCCTATCTGCAATGTCACTCACCCCAGTCCTCTTCGAGCTCGGGGGCCCGCTCGAGGACTGGCGGCTCGGTGTCGACGACTTCCAGCTCGGCGCCGCAGGTGGTACAGTCGACTATCTCTCCCGCTTCCAGATCGTCGTGCAGGGACACTTCGGCCCCGCACTCGACGCATTCCGTCATTGTACTCCCGACTGGGAGGCGACACCCCTTAAAGGCTTCGAACCTAACAGAAGAATTATATTACTGTATGCGACGCTAACGGCGTGAAAAGGCTAATTTTCCGCATTGCCGATCCAGTGTATCATTTAATGTATAATAGTCCCCTCACGGGGACGGCCGCGGCGACGGGAACCGAGGGCCCCGTCCGCGTCCGCGCCCCGGTGGGGACGGCCGCGGTGGCGACCGTATCCGTGGCACTACTCCGGTCGGTCGTCGCGTCTCAGACATACCCGTTCACCTCGGCACGAAGCGCTTCGTACGCGTCCTCGAGCGCGGTCCGGTTCTCCGCAAGCGATCCCCTGTCGTCCGCCAGCGCGGCGTTGGCGGACTCGAGCTGGCTGGCCACCGCCTCGGGGGCGGGGCCGCCGGTCGAATCGCGACTCGCGACGCTCTCGGACGGATCGAGCGCGTCCTCGACGGCCGCGGGGTCGACGAACGACTCGAGGGGCTCTCCCAGGACGTCGGCAGCGGCGGCCTCGAGCGCGTCGTAGTCGCCCCCGTTTTCGGCCGCGACCGCGACCATCTCGTGGGCCGTCCTGAAGGGGAGGCCGTTCGCGGCCAGCAGGTCGGCGACGCCGGTCGCCGTCGAGAAGCCCTCGCCCGCCTCCGTCGCGAGCGCGTCCTCGTTCCAGTCGGCCGTGGCGACCGCGCCCGCGGCGACCTCGCTCGCCTCGGTGACGGCGTCGGCCGTCTCCCAGGCGTGGGTCGTCGCGCGCTGGAGGTCGCGGTTATACGCGCGGGGCAGTCCCTTGAGCGTCGTCGTCAGCCCCTGGACCGCGCCCGCGGCGTCGCCCGCGACCGCGCGGACGAGTTCGAGCGTGTCGGGGTTCTTTTTCTGGGGCATGATCGACGACGTCGAGGAGTAGTCGTCCGCGAGGTCGACGAAGCCGCGGTTCGCGAAGACGACGACGTCCTCGGCCAGTCCAGACAGCGTCGTCGCGTGAGTCGACAGCGCCTGGACCGTCTCGAGCAGGAAGTCGCGGCTCGAGGCGGCGTCCATCGAGTTCTCGACGACGCCGTCGAAGCCGAGCAACTCCGCCGTGCGTTCGCGGTCGACGTCGAACGTCGTGCCCGCAAAGGCCGCGGCCCCGAGCGGCGACTCGTTGATCCGCTCGTAGGCCCCGAACAGCCGCGCGGTATCGCGGCGAACCGCGGACTCGTAGGAGAGCGCCCAGTGTGCGACGGTCGTCGGCTGGGCGGGCTGGAGGTGGGTGTAGCCGGGCATGACGGTCTCCGCGTGGGCGTCGGCTACCTCCACGAGCGACTCGCGCAGCGCGAGGGTCGTCTCGATCGCCTCGAGGACGTCCTCGCGCAGGCGGTAGCGGATGCAGGCCGCGACCTCGTCGTTGCGCGACCGGGCGGTGTGCATCTTCCCGCCGTCCTCGCCGACGCGGTCGATGACGGCCGTCTCGATGGCCTCGTGAACGTCCTCGCCCTCGGGGAGGCTCCCGTGGCCGCTGACCTCGATCGTATCCAGCGCGGTGAGGATCTCGCCCGCGATGTCGTCCGCGATGATCCCCTGTTCGGCGAGCATCACGACGTGTGCGCGGTCGACCTCGAGGTCGGCCTCGAAGATTCGCTCGTCGGCCTCGAGTGAGGAGAGGAAACTCCGGGCGGGGCCGCCGCTGAACCGATCCCGGCGGACGACGCTCTCGTCGCCGTCGGCGTCGTCGTCATCGCCGAGTCCGCCGAACTGAGCACTCTCCTCGGACATCGTTACTGGTCGTCCTCCGTGCTGCCCGCGTCCGCGGCGTCGACCGTTCCGCCATCGGTCGCGAGTTCGACGGGTTCGCTCTCGGCCGTCTCGTCGTCGTCGTCCTCGAGGACGCCGTTCGCGAGGCGGCGCTGGAACCCGTGGTACTTCGCGACGCCCGTGGCGTCCTCCTGGGCGATCTTCCCCACCGTCTCGGTGTCGAAGGAGGCGTGGTCGGCCGAGTACGCGGCGTACTCGCTGTCACGGGCGACGGGGCGGGCATTGCCGCCCTCGAAACGGATCGTCACCGTCCCCGTCACGCGCCCCTGGGTCTCGGCGATGAAGCCCTCGAGCGCGCCCACGAGCGGCGCATCGACGAGCCCTTCGTAGGCCTTCTGGGCCCACTGCTGGTCGATCTGCTGTTTGAACTGGCGCTCCTCCTGGGTGAGGACGAGCCCCTCGAGGGACTCGTGGGCGTTCAGCAGCGTCGTCGCTGCGGGGTGTTCGTAGTTCTCGCGGACCTTCAGCCCGAGCATGCGGTCTTCCATCACGTCGGTGCGGCCGACGCCGTGGGAGCCCGCGAGCTCGTTCAGGTACTCGATGAGTTCGACGGGGTCGTACTCCTGGCCGTCGACCGCGACGGGGTAGCCGTTCTCGAAGGCGATCTCGATCTCCTCGCTCTCGCCCGTCGGTTCGTCGGTCCAGTCGTAGATCTCCGGGGAGGGGACGTAGCTCGGGTCCTCGAGTTCGTCGCCCTCGACCGAGCGGCTCCAGAGGTTCGTGTCGATCGACCAGTCGCCCTCGTTGCCGCCCTCGACGGGGAGGTCCTTCTCCGCGGCGTACTGCTTTTCCCAGTCGCGGGTGAGACCGAGTTCACGCACGGGCGCGATGACCTCGAGGTCCGAGTCGCGCCAGACGGCCTCGAAACGCAGCTGGTCGTTGCCCTTGCCCGTACAGCCGTGGGCGACGCCGTCACAGTCCTGTTCGTTCGCGACCTCGAGGATCGCTTCGGCGATCACGGGACGCGCGAGCGCGGTACCCAGGGGATAGCCCTGGTAGGTCGCGTTCGCGCGCACGCCGTCGAGACAGAGGTCGGCGAACTCCGCCTTCGCGTCGACCACGTAGTGGTCCAGGCCGAGCGCCTCGGCAGTCTCTTCTGCTTCCTCGAACTCCGATTCCGGTTGGCCGACGTCTACCGTGACGCCGATCACTTCGTCGTATCCGTATTCTTCCTCGAGCAGCGGGACACAGACTGTGGTGTCCAGTCCGCCCGAGAACGCGAGTGCCACGCGGGTCATGTCGTACCCGAAACAAACGGCAGAAGGGTATTAAATTCACCGATTTATTTTACGAAAATTACTGTTAGAGTGCACTCTAACCGTGAAAACCAGGGTTTTCGGGAAATCGAAGCGGCCGGGGGACAGGGGTGATAGTATAGTACGGGCTCAAAGGCCCGGTCGCGGTCGCCGCTGTCGCCGCTGGGCGACGGACCCGTCGGTACGGAAAAGGGTGAGCGCGGACCCGACGGATCGGCTCATTACTGGACGAGTATCGCTCCCACGTATTAAAACCTGTCTGCGCCGCAAATGTTACGACCGGCGGGAGATCCAGCGCGACGGGACTCGCTACGCGTCCTCGCGCCCGCTACCCGTGTCGTCGACGTCGCCGGATTCGCCGCCCTCGTCGGGAAGGGCAAGGACGTTCTCCCGGCCGATGCGGAAGACCTCGATGTCGCCGTCTTCCCGCAGTCCGCCGACCACCTGGCTCGTCTTGGCCTCGGTCCAGTCCAGTTCCGAGACGACGTCCTGCTGTTTGATCCGGCCGCCGCGTTGCTCGAGCAGTCGGAGCACGCGTTCCTCGTTGCTCAGCAGTTCCGGGGGCGGTCCCTCGGCAGGCTCGTTCCGACCGGCTCCGGCGTCGGTTCCGCTCCCGCCCGCTCCGGAATCGGCGTCGCCGGCACCGTTCGCGTTCGCCTCGCGCCCCGTCTCCACGTTCGGGGCCAGGATCTCCTGGTGGCGAATCCACCAGCCGGCCGCGGCGACGGTCGCCAGGAGCGCGAGCACGGCGACGACGATCGGCCACGGGTCGTCCGGCCCCGCGTCAGGTTCGTCTTCCTGGCCGGTCGCGCCGCCGTTCTCGAGGATTTCGACGTACGGCTCGTCGTCGGCGAACTCCGTGTCGTCCCCGTTCCAGAAGACCGAGTTGTCGGGGCGGTCGTCGGGCGTCGGCTCGACCTCCCCGATGACGTACCCGTCGGGCGGGAACAGGCGCATCGTCGTGTCGTCCGACAGCGTGAACCCGGCCAGCGCGTCGCCCGCGTCGATCCGGTTCAGTTCGACGTAGGCGAACGAATGCCACTCGAAGGTGAACTCGACGTGGCCGATCTCCTGTGGTGCGGTGGTCCTGTCAGTGGCGACCGACACGTTACCGATCTCCATCTGGTCCCGGCCGGTCGCGTTCCTGGCTTCCTCGAGCGTCTCGTTCCAGCCGCTCGCCTCCTGCTGGGCGTACATCTCGGGGTGTTCCTCGACGTCGTCCCGGAGGGCGGTCCAGTTCGACTCCGAGCCGTTTTCGAACCGGTAGTCGACGACGAACGTCGCCGACCCGTTTTCGTGGATGTAGACCTCGATGTGGACCTTGTCGGGATCGTCGAGCTGGTCGATCTCTGCCGGCTCTTCCTGCTGTGCCGCCTGTGCGACCGCGGGAGCGACACTGGCACCGGATTCACGGTCGCCGTCGACCTGGCTACCGACCTCGCCGACACCATCGACCGCGGCCGCCGTGAACGGAACGAACGCCACCGAGCACCCGACCACCACGAACACACAGAGCAGGGCCCACAGCCCCCTCACGTCCATTGTATCACAATGCCGGCGCTGGCTAAATAGGTCTTTCCGACTCCGAACCCGGTTCTGGGCTCCCGCTGCGGAGCGTTTTTCACGGCTGCTTACCAATCCCCGGCCGATGCCTTCCCGTCCCCGTGGTACGCTCGCGGTCGAAACCCTGCTGAAGGTCGTCCTCGCGCTGGTCGCCGTCCTGCTCGCGCTCCGGATCGTCGGAATCGTCGTCGGCTGGCTCGTACGAACGCTGCTGCTAGTCCTGGTAGTCGCGGTCGCGGTTCTGGTCGCGCTCCGATTGCTCGACCGGCTGTGAGAGCTCCCCACGATTGCGGCTCCTCGTCCCGACCGGAGGGAGAACCCTCGAGAACGTCACACTGATACCTCCCGCCGTCCACCCTCCGAACACCACGTGTACAGCGTCAACGTTCCCGTCCCCGGCCGCGTCCGGACCCTCGCAAACGAGCTCTATCCGGAGCTCGTCGAATTCGACGACGTCCGGGAGACCCACTCGTGTCTACTCAAGCGCCTCGGCGACGCCGACCACGTCGCCCAGCTCCAGCACCGTACCCATCGCGCGCTCGAGGGCGTGTCCGCGGTCGAGGCCCGGATCACGGGCATCGACTACTTCGAGAACCCGCCGCTGGGGTCAGCTCCAGTCATCTACCTGGCCGTCGAGAGCCCCGGTCTCGAGTCGATCCACGCCGACCTCACCGACGCGTTCGACGCGGTCGAAGGCCTCGAGGGGGCCGACTACGTCCCCCACGTCACGCTCGCCCGCGGCGGAGACGCCACCGCCGCAGCCAGGCTGGCCGACCGCGAGATCGAACCCGTCTCGTGGACGGTCTCGGAACTCGAGTTCTGGGACGGCCTCGAGAAGCTGTCCGTGAGCCGGGTCTCGTTGTCGGCCTGAGGTCGAGCCCGGACCACCTGTCGTCGGTGGACACGTGAAACGGCCGGAAGTATATTCTGACTGTACTAATCAGGGTACCGTATGCACAGACGAACATTCGTATCGCTCGCGGCAGTCGTTCCGTTCGCGGGCTGTACCGGACTGCTGGGCGGCGGTGGCGTCGATACGACCCTCGAGGACGACCAACGGACGGAGTTCGACGTCAGCGACGGTGCCGAACTGACCGTGACGGTCGACGTACAGGAGGTCTTCCAGCCGGATACGGACATCGAGCGCGAGGGCGTGTCGTTCCGGCTCGACCACCTCGAGAACGGCGTCGTCGACACCCGCATCGTCGAGGACTCCGAGACGTTCGACCTCGAGATCGAGGACGGGGGGACCCACGCGGTGATGATCACGGGCGGTATCGCCAACGTGACGATCGAGTAACTCGGCGCTTCGGTCGCTACGGTGCGGGCGGTTCGCCGTCATAGGCGTCGTGATCGCCGAAGAAGTTGAGCATCGAGAACTTGAGTTTCTCGGGGTCGATGTCGATCAGTTCCTCGCGCTCCTCGTGGGGGAAGGTACCGTTGACGCTGTAGCGCTTGAGGTCCGACTTCGCCCGCCTGGAGTAGCGCCGGTCGAGCAACGCACGAACCCCGACGTCCTCGGGTGAGCGGATCACGCGGCCGAGCGCCTGCCTGGTCTTTCTGACCGTCGGGATCTCGACGGCGTAACGCCAGCCCGTGTCGGTCCCTTCGAACGCGGCGTCGTAGGCCTCCTGGACCGCCTCCGCGCGGTCGTCGAGGTGCGGGTACGGGACGCCGACCACGAGGACGGTGCGGGCGTCGTCGCCGTCGAAACTGACGCCCTCGGCGAGGGTGCCCCACAACGAGGTGCAAAGCACCGCGTCGTCGTCCGCGACGAACTCCTGGCGGAGGTCCTCGACGGCGACGCCCGGTTCGTCGGTGTAGACGGTCCCCTCGCCGCCGAGTCGTCGCTCGAGGCGGTCGGCGTACCGGCCCGCCTCGCTGTAGTTGGGGAAGAACGCGAGCGTGTTTCCGGGGGTCATCCGGACGGCGTCGTGGATGGCGTCGGCCACCGCCTCCTGGACGGCGGGGTCGTCGCGGTCGGAGGAGAAAAGCGGCGGCGTCTCGACGGCGTAGGTGCGGCGGTTCTCCTCGGGGAACTGCAGACCGTAGGCCATCGTGACGGCCTCCTCGAGGCCGAGCACGTTCTCCGTGACCTCGAACGGCTGGAGCGTGGCGCTCATCAGCACGGTCGCGTGGACCTCCTCGAACAGCCGGCCGGTGACCTGTCGCGGGAGACAGGAGTAAATCTCGGCGCGGCCATAGATCTCGTCGGTACCGGCGTCGCGGGTGACCGAGACGACGGGGTACAGCCCCTCAGCACTGCCCTCGTTCATCCACGCGCTGACGAAGCCCGCGGCCTGCAGCGTCTGACACTCCGTGCGCGTGGCGGTCTCGCCCTCGCGGTAGGCCTCCTCGTACTCCTCGTCCAGGTCCTGACCCAGTTTCATCGCGGCCTCGAGGTCGTCCCCGATCCCCCGTCCCGAGTAGCGCTGGAGGAACTCGAGGGTCAGGTCGTCCTTGCGGTCCTCGTTGGCGATGGGGACGTCCTCCCAGTTCTCGCCGATCCGCTCTCGCGCTCGCGGCCCGCGGCCGCTCGCGTTGTCCGCGCCGCGTTGCGCCGCGCTGTCCCCGAAGCCGAACGACTCCTCGTAGGTCTCGACGAGCGCGCGGTGGAACGCCGAGAGGACGTTTCTGGCGTCTTCAGCTCGCGGATCGTCCGTCTCCTCGAGTTCGTCCAGCGCGGACTCGAAGGTGCGCTCCGAACAGGTTCGAGTGGCGTGCTCGCGGGCCGCGTCCTCGACGTTGTGGGCCTCGTCGAAGACGGCGATGACGTCCTCCGGGTCGCGGCCGAGCCAGCGGAAGAACTGTTCCCGGATCGTGGAATCGAGCAGGTGGTGGTAGTTACAGACGACCAGGTCGACGCCCTCGATGCCCTCCTTGAGGAGTTCGTACCCACAGAGGTGCTGCCCTTCGGCGTACTCGTAGATCTCTTCCGGCCGGCGGACGTCGTCGAACAGCCACGCGAAGAAGTCGTCCGTGTTCCCGGTGAGGTTGTTCCGGTAGTACTCACAGACGTTCTGCTCCTCTAAATCGTCGAGTCGCTCCTCGATGGACTCGAGTTCGTCCATCACTGCCGAACGTGCGTCGGCCGCCGAGCCGTCGCCGCCCTCCGACTGGCTCTCGGCCAGCAGTTCGCGCTGGCGGCGCTCGAGTTGCTCGCGGTCCCGCTCGGCGTCGACGAGCGCCCGGGTGTTGTCCCGCAGGGCCTGACACTCCTCGTAGCCGACGTCGATGTGACACATCGACCCCTTCCCCTTGAAGACGATCGCCCGGATGTCCTCCTCGCGGGTGATCGCGCGGGCTTCGGCGACGAACTGGCGCATCTGCTGGTGGACGTCCGTCGTGATGACGACCGTCTTGTCCTCCTCGCGGGCGACCTCGAGGGCGGGGACGAGCGACGAGAGCGTCTTCCCGGTCCCGCAGGCCCCCTCGAAGAGCACGTCCTGGCCGCGCGAGAGCGCGTTGTAGATGCGGTCCATCGCCTCGCGCTGGTTCTCGTAGGGCTGGTCGTACGGGAAAAAGCGCATGTACCCGGCTGTCTCGGACACGATGAATGATAGGTCGCGCCGTCGCTAAAAGCGTTCGTCTCGCAGCGTTCGCTACTTAAACCGCCTCGGACAGGCCGGCCATCGCGGGGCGTAGAGCCATCCGTTTCGAACGCGTCCGCCCGACCATGCCCATTCCGGGATACGATTCCGGTAGCGTCGCGGAAGTCCGGCTCGAGTCCGTCGGCGCACGGGTCGCCGTCGTCGCGGGCGTCGTCCCCGACGAGTTCGGGCTCGAGCGGAGCGCGAGCGAGCCGCCGGTCGACGCCCTGGGGGAGCCGGTCGACGTCGTCGGCCTCGAGGACCTGAAGGCCGTCGAAGCCGTTCGCATCGCGCTCGTCTACGACCCCTCGCGGCTCCCGCCGGGGGCGAGCCCGACGGACGTCGCGGTCGCCGTCCGGACCGACGAAGGGTGGGAACCGCTCGAGTCGACGGTCGACCTCGAGGAGACGACGGTGACGGCCGTCCTGAACGACCTGCCGCCGGGCGGAACGCTCGTCGCGGGATACGACGACCGAGAGACCGAGGGGCCGCCGGCCTGATACGGATCCCTGTCCCGATGGACCGGCACAACCGCCGCCCGGGTCGCGGGTGCGCCGGAACTGGCGGACAGTAAACCGTATGCGGCCCGTCGTCGCGGAGAGAGAAACGAAAAGAGACGTCCCGGTCGCGACCCAACTTGCGCCCATGATCGCTATCTTTTCGGACACGCACAGCGCCGACGGCCACGCGCTCGAGGGCGAGGCACTGACGGCGGCCCGCGAGGCAGACGTCGTCGTCCACGCCGGTGACTTCACGACCACGAGCGCGCTCGAGGCGTTCCAGGCGGAGTGCGACCGCCTGTTCGCGGTCCACGGCAACGCCGACGGCGCGGCAGTCCGGGACCGGTTGCCGTCGGCCCGGGTCCTCGAGGAGGCGGGCGTCAGGGTCGCCGTCACCCACCGCCGCGACGGCGGCGAGACCGGACTGGCGATGTTCGGCCGCTCGCGGGGTGCCGACGTGGTCGTTTCCGGGCATACCCACCGGCCGACGGTCGTCGAGACCCCCGACTGCCTGCTGCTCAACCCGGGCAGCCACGCCGACCCGCGGGGGAACCGGCAGGGCTTCGCCGTCCTCGAGGAAAGCGAGGACGGCGATTCGGACGTCCTCGAGGGCGAGATCCGCGAACCGGACGGGACGCTCCTCGAGTCGTTCACCGTCGAGGGAAGCGAGTAGCGCGTCGTTGGGCGGGAACGTCGGGAGCGGAACGGAATGGAATGGAATGGTACGGGCACAGGTACGAGCGATACGACGTGGCCGCGGGCCTGCGGGGCCTGTGGAGGACGCGGCGTCAACGGGGAGTCGGGGAAGCGTCAGCGGGACGTCAGCGGGTGTCGGCGAAGTGGGGGAGGAGCCGCCGCCCGCCAGCGGGGCGGGCAGGAGCGGGCGGCGGCGACCGTTCGGACAGGGGGTGACCGTCCCTCGATTCGAGCGGGACGGAAGGTCCCACAGCCCGGCCCGGGCCGGAGCCGAGCGCGGGACGCAGTAGCACCTACACAGGATGCGACATTATAGGCGGCGCAAGGTGAAAAACGGATTTTAGCTAGCCGTCCGTCCTCCCCTTCGACGCCGATACGAGGCTGGAGACGCGGTGACGCGTCCGATACCGGGCGAGCGGCCACCACGCGTCGAAACGATTTTCCACCGCGGCGCTGTACCCACCGGGTATGCTGGATTTCATCCCCGACGATCCCGTCATCATCGCGATCGTGTTGATCCTCCTGTCGTTGATCTTCTTCTCGTACCTGCTGTTGCGCCGGACCGTCCTCGAGTTCCGGGACGGGATGCGGGGCCGTTGAGACAGGCGGTCAGAACGCCGCTTCGATCCGCTCGAGCGCCGTCTCGACGTCCTCGCGCGAGACGTCCCGGTGCGTACAGAACCGAACCGTCGACGGGCCGAACTGCGTCGCCAGCACGTCCTCCTCCTCCAGGCGTTCGATGACTGCCTCCGTCTCGAGGCCAGTCCCGGAGACGTCCGCGAGGACGATGTTCGTCTCGGGGGGTTGCACGTCGAACCCGTCGATGCCGTCCAGTTCCTCGGCGAGCAACTCGGCGTGCTCGTGGTCGCGCTCAAGGTCCTCGACGTTCTCGAGGGCCTCGAGGCCGGGCGCGGCGATGATCCCGGCCTGGCGGAGCCCGCCGCCGAACAGTTTGCGGACGCGACGCGCCTCCTCGACGAACGCCTCGCTGCCGGCGAGCATCGAGCCGATGGGCGCGCCGAGCCCCTTCGAGAGGCAGAACATGACCGAGTCGACCGGCTCCGTGATCTCGGTGACGGGGACGTCGAGCGCAGTCGCGGCGTTGAACACCCGCGCGCCGTCGAGGTGGACGGGCACGTCGTGTTCGCGGGCGGGCTCGGCCGCCGCGGCGATCCTCTCGGGATCGATCGCGAGGCCGCCCCGGGCGTTGTGCGTGTTCTCGAGCCAGAGGAGGCCCGTTCCCGGTCGGTGGAGGCTCTCCTCGACGAGGCCGTCGGCGACCTGGCTCGGCGACGGAACCCCCCGCTCGGCGTCGACCATCCGCACCTGCAGGTTCGAGTGGTCGGCCGCGCCGCCGAGTTCGTATTTCACGACGTGGCTCTTCCTGTCGGCCAGCAGTTCCTGGCCGCGCTCGGTGTGCACTCGGGCCGCGATCTGGTTGCCCATCGTCCCGCTTGGCACGTAGAGGGCGGCCTCGGTCCCCACGCGGTCGGCCGCGCGGCGCTCGAGTTCGGCGACGGTCGGGTCCTCGCGGTAGACGTCGTCGCCGACGTCGGCCGCGTGTGCGGCGTCGCGCATGCGGTCGTCGGGTTTCGTAACGGTATCGGACCGGAGGTCGATCATTACGAACGGCTCCTTTCGGGATCGCCCTAACGTTGTCGAAGGCGGTCGTACCTGTCGCCCGGTGACAGTCGACGAACGTTCCCAAAGCTTACTACTCAGCCCGCCGACACGAACGTCGTGAACGCTGCCAGCCCTCCATCCGGTTCGGACGACGGCGTCCCTCCGCCCGGCGCAATCCGTTTTCGCACCACCTCGCCCGGGTCGCCGATCGGTTCCCCGACCTCCTCCCCTTTCTCGCCGTTCCGTTACTCACGACGTTGCTCGATGCGGACGGCGTGAGGCGAACGATCGCCGAAGCCGGGAACCGGGTCTCGATCAACTTCGAGTTCCGGTTTCCGGACCCGTTCCTCGACCTCTGGTCGTTCGTCGATCCACCCGCGCCGACGGCCGCCTCGAGCACGGGCGGGTCCGTTCCGTTCGCCCCCGCTCCCGTCGATCCCCCGACCGCGACCGGAGCCGGCGACGTCACCGTCGACCTGGCGTTCCAGTCCCGCTCGGTCCCGCTCGGAGAAGCCGGACCGGGACTGATCGCCGGATTGCTTGCGCTGCTGGTCGCGTACGCCGCGGTGTTCTCGGTCGTCTACGCGGTCTACGTGGGCGGGATCGACCGACGACTCCGGGGCGAGCCGATAGCGGTCGTCGACTGCGTTCGGTCCTACGCGGGCCGCTTTCTGGCGTACTTCGCGATTCTCTTCGGCGTCTTCCTCCTCGCCGTTCCGATACTGGCGGTCGCACCGGTGCTGATACTCCTCGCCCTCCCCGTCGCGTTGCTCGCCATGTACCTCTTCTACGGCGTGCCGTTCCTGTTCGTCGTCGCGGACCTCCCGGTCCTCGAGGCGTTTCGCCGATCGTACCGACTCGCCCTCGAGGGCGGCCCCTATCTGCGGTTCGGCGCGTGGTACTTCGTCGTCACCCTGATCGCCTCCCCGATCGTTTCGGTCGTCGTTTCGGCCGGCGGCCCCGTCGGGTTCCTCCTCGGGTTGACCCTCGTCGTGCCGCTGTCGGTGCTCCTGACGGCCGCGACGGTCTCGTTCTTCGACGAATTCGTCGGGCAGTCGTCCGGGGCCGGAGTCGAAACCGGGGTCGACGGTGGCGCCGCCCCCCACGGAGGCGGAAGCAATGACTGGACCGACTGATGCCGCGTCCTCGAGTTCCGAGAACGGGAACGCGACCGGCCGCCGCGTCGCTTCGGCCCTTCGGCTCGCGGCGCTCGCGCTCGTGATCGTCGGCTTCGTCGGCTGGGCAACCGAGGACGCCGCCTTCGACCTCGAGTCGCCGTACACGATCGCCTTCGGGCTGGGCGTTGCCTGCGCCATCGCATCGATTTACCTCGGGATCTTTCTAGCAGAGAGCGAGGAGTGACCGGAGAATCGACCGTCGGACTCTCCTCGAGGGGGCTAATTTCGATTCGAAAACCGTATCCCGCCGGTACCAGAACTCGGCTACATGGACCCGCGAATCCGCGAACACGCCGAGATCATCGCTAACCACTCCGTCGACCTCCAGGAAGGCGACAACGTCGTCGTCGACGCCCACCCCGTCGCCGAGGACCTGGTCGTCGCCCTCCACGAGGTCATCGGCGAGAAGGGTGCGAACCCGCTGACGACGACACAGCGGGCCGGCAAGCGACAGCGACGCGCGTTCCTCCGGAACTCGGACGGCGAGTTCGAGACCCCCGAGCACGAACTCGCCCTGATCGAGAACACGGACGTCTACATCGCCGTCCGGGCCAGCGACAACGTCACCCAGACCGGCGACGTCGACCCCGAGACGAGTTCGGCCTACCGCCAGGCCCGCCGACCGATCCTCGAGGAGCGACTCGGCATCCGCTGGTGTCTCACGCAGTTCCCCGCCCCGGCCAACGCCCAGCTGGCCGAAATGAGCACGGAAGGGTACGAGAACTTCGTCTGGGACGCGGTCAACAAGGACTGGGCGGAACAGCGCGAGCACCAGGCCAACATGGTCGAAATCCTCGACCCCGCCGACGAGGTTCGCATCGTCAGCGGCGACACCACCGACGTGACGATGTCCGTCGACGGCAACCCGACGATCAACGACCACGCCGAGCACAACCTGCCCGGCGGCGAGGTCTTCACCGCGCCCGTCCCCGACAGCGTCGAGGGCGAGGTGCTGTTCGACATGCCGCTCTACCACCAGGGCCGGGAGATCACGGACGTCTACCTCGAGTTCGAGGACGGTGAGGTCGTCGACCACTCGGCGGCGAAAAACGAGGAGACGCTGACCGAGGTCCTGAACACGGACGACGGTGCGCGCCGCCTGGGCGAACTCGGCATCGGGATGAACCGCGACATCGACGAGTTCACGTACAACATGCTCTTCGACGAGAAGATGGGTGATACGGTCCACATGGCAGTCGGTCGCGCCTACGACGACACCGTCGGCGAGGGCAACGAGGCCAACGACTCGGCGGTCCACGTCGACATGATCGTCGACATGAGCGACGATTCGTTCATCGAGGTCGACGGGGACGTGGTCCAGCGGAACGGGACCTTCCGGTTCGAGGACGGCTTCGAGGAGTAATCCCCGCGACGAACGGAGTGAGTCGCGGTCTTTTTCATCGAAGTTTTTGCGCGAGCCGTCGCGAAGCGACGCGAGCGGAAAAAGTTCGGTGCAGGTGGTCCAGCGGAACGGGACCTTCCGGTTCGAGGACGGCTTCGAGGAGTAACGTCCCGACTCGAGTCTCGACTACCCACCGGTCCTCCGGTCCTCCCGCCGGCCGGGCATCCTGCTATACGTTTATCACGTCCCGCTCGGTAGGTTGGGTATGGCAATTCTCGTCGCCTACGACGGCTCCGAACCCGCACGGAAGGCAGTCACTCGAGCGTTCGACGAGTACCCTGACGAGGAGCACGTGTTGCTGCGAGTCGTCGAGGCCGCGGGCGGCTCTACCGGGGCCGGCATCAACCTCGCACAGGAGGCGCTCAAGGACATGCGCGAAGAGGCCTCCGACGACGTCGAGGACCACGTCGCCGACCTCGAGGTCGGTGACGACGTCGATTACCGCACCGAGGTCGTCGTCGGCGATCCTGCCCACGAGGTCGTCGAGTACGCCGAGGACGAGGACAACGACGTCGACCACATCTTCGTCGGCAGCCACGGGCGTTCGGGCGTCTCCCGGGTACTACTCGGCAGCGTCGCGGAAAAGATCGTGCGACGAGCGCCGGTTCCGGTGACGGTCGTCCGCTGATTCGAACCGTCGCCGACTCGAGCGAGTCGACGGGCTCCATTCATTGCGTGTTCGTCATCCCGCCGTCGACGACCAGCGACTCCCCGTTGACGTACCCCGCGAGGTCGCTCGCGAGGTACAGCGCCGCATCGGCGACGTCCTCCGGCTGGCCCGCCCGTCGGGACGGGATCGCCTCGAGGAACTGGTCTTCGGCCTCGGTGCCGATGATGGCGTAGTCCTCGGTCGTCATCTTCGTCTCGATCAGCCCCGGATGGATCGCGTTCACGCGAACCCCGTCGGGGCCGAGTTTCGCAGCCATGGAGTAGGTCAGGAGTCGGACCGCGCCTTTCGTCCCGCAGTACGTGACGAACTCGCCGGACCCCTCGAGCCCGGCGACCGACGAGAGGTTGATGATAGCGCCGCCCTCGCCCTCGACCATCCGTTTCGCGGCCGCCTGCGCGCCGAAGTAGACGCCCTTGACGTTGATATCCATCATCCGATCGAACGCCTCTTCGTCGACCTCGAGGAACTCCTCCCCGTGGAAGATCCCCGCGTTGTTGACCATCACGGTGACGCCGCCGAACTCCTCGGCCGCCTCGACGGCTGCCTCGAGGTCCGCGACGTTCGAGACGTCACATTCGACGAACGTCGCCTCGGCGTCGGTCTCTTCCGGAATCAGTTCGTGGGTCGGGGTCCCGCCTTCGCGGGGTTCCTCCTGCAGGTCCGCGATCACGACGTCGGCTCCCTCCGCCGCGAATCGACGGGCGATCGCCCGACCGTTGCCGCTCGAGCCGCCGGTTACAACCGCTACGTCGTCAGTGAGCATTGGTGACATTGCACAGTTACCTACGGTGCGACGAATATTAACTATACCTATGCTTTTCACAAACTGCCAGGTCGGCGTGTATCGGAGCGAAAAAGGTCCGAGGAGACCGCTCGAGAGCCGTGCTGTTGGGGGTTTCGGTCGCTCCGGTCGGGGGATCAGGAATCGATGATCCGAACCTCGCCCTGCTGGCCGACGGGCTGGTACTCACAGCGGTAGGTGTCGATCTCCGCGGTCGCCTCGAAGACGAGCGTCTCGGTCTCGCCGACGACGTCGTTGCCCGGGGTCGAGTAGTCCGCGACGACCTCCCAGTCTTCGTTCCAGAACGCGACGTTGTGGTGGATCCCGTCCATGTTCTCCCAGGTGAGTTCGTACTCCCGGCCCTCGACGAGGACCAGCGTCGGGTTCTCGACGCGATCGATGGCGGACGGTTCGACGCCGACCCAGCCGCCGACCCAGCCGTCGAACCGGAGCCGCTCGACGTCGATCCAGGCGTCGCGGTCGGTGGTCCCCTCGGTCGTTTCCGCTTCGTCGACGACCGGTTCGTCCTCGCTCTCGCCCGGTCCGCCGCCGGCCCCGCCGCTCAGACAGCCGGCGACCGTCGAGGCGGTCGCCGCACCGAGCCCGGCGAGAAACGCTCGCCGTCGACACGGGACGCGAGCCCGACAGTCGTCGGGTGCTCGGGGATCGCTCGAGACCATTGCCGGTTCTAGCCCGTGCAGAATCATAAGACGCAGTTGTGCTCGAGCGGACTGTCGGCCGCGCCGAAACGTTCGCACGGACGACGGCCCACATCGATACCCACCAGGTTGCGTACTCCGGGCTCGCGTTTACCGGGCCGGCGGGCGACGAATCGGTATGAGCGATCGTTCCGACGAGGCAGCATACACCGAACTGACGCCCGACTCCTGGCACCAGAACGACGAGGGCAACTACTACATCGAGTGTCCGGAGTGTGGCTCCGCGGCGACACTGATGAACGTGGTCAAGCACGGCCGCTGTAACGGCTACCTCGACCAGCAGGAGGCCGAGACCAAACTCGACGAGGAGCAGTTCGACTGTACGGCCAAACTCTGGTTCGAACTCGGCTACACTTCCGATCCGGACGCTGAAATGACCGAGGACGCCGTCGGCGAGTCAGCGGCCGACGTAGAAATGGAGGAGGGCGTTCCCGCCGAGGGATCGCCGCCGGGGACGGACGGGGCAGTCGACGACGAGGAGTAGCCGTCCCAGAACTCGAGCGCGATCAACGGGAAACGAAGGAAGTCAGTCGTCGATTCGCGTGGCCGGGACGCCGGCTACGGTCGCACCCGGATCGACGTCCTCGGTAACGACGGACCCTGCGCCGACGGCCACGTTCTCGCCGACCGTGATGTCGCCCAGCAGCGTCGCGTTCGCGCCGATCTCGACCCCGTTTTCGATCGTCGGGTGTCGTTTGACCGGTTCGTCCGCGTCGCCGCCGAGAGTAACGCCGTGGTACATGTGGACGTCGTCGCCGACTTCGGCGGTCTCGCCGATGACGACACCCATGCCGTGATCGATCGTCACCCGGCGGCCGATCGTCGCTCCGGGGTGGATCTCGACGCCGGTCAACAGCCGAACGAGCTGGGAGAACACTCGCGCGAACACTGTGAACCCGCTCGTCCAGAGGCGGTGAGCGATCCGGTGGCCCCAGACAGCGTGAACGCCGGGATAGCACAGCACGACCTCGAGGCAGCCTTTTGCGGCGGGGTCGCGATCACACATCGCCCGGACGTCCTCGCGAAGCCGTCGCAGCATCTGTAGTGGGTTGGAATCCGGGGCTGGCGGTCTAAAAGGGTTCGTTTCGGTCGCCGCTCGGTCGGGGAGAGGTCACTTCCCGCGTGCGAGCCGTCGACCGATGCGCTCGGGCAGGCCCGCCTCTCGAACGGCTTCCTGGACCCCCTCGACGTCGTACTCCACGCGATGGGTCTCGACGGTCATCGCCTCGAGGTCGACCACCGCGTACCCTGCTCTCGGATCGCCGTCCCGGGGTTGGCCGACGCTGCCCGGATTGACAACGATTCCCTCGGTGTACCGTTCGACGCCCTGAACGTGGGTGTGACCCAGCACGAGCACGTCCTCCTCGTCGAGGAGTCGCGGGGAGAACTCCTCGGGATACGTGTAGCGCGTGTACCGGTCGGGGTCGTCGGGGTGGCCGTGGACGACCTTGAGCCGGCCGTCGAACTCGACCCGCTCCGTCGGCAGCTCCGCGAGCCATCGGAGCTGATCCGCGGAGAGTTGCGTCTCGGCGTATTCGACGCCGGCTCGAGCCATCCCGTTGAACCGGAAGGGGGTCTCGGCGGCGACCGCCGCGTCGTGGTTGCCCATTACGGTCGGTACCGCCCGTTCCCGGAGTTCGTCGACACAAGCCGCCGGCCATGGGTTGTAGCCGACGACGTCGCCGGCACAGACGAGTTCGTCGACCGGCGGCATGTCCTCGAGGACTGCCTCGAGTGCGACCCGGTTGCCGTGGACGTCCGAGATGAGTCCGACCTTCATGTCGTGCTCGAGGGTACGGGGGCGAGCGGTTTGTAGGTTGTCCGGCTGGTCGAGCGGACGGCACGCGGTCGCTATCGTCCGAAGGGGCGAGGAGGCTACTCCCCGTTTTCGATCGCCGTCTCGAACCCGTCGCCGGTCAGGGCCACACCGGCCGCACAGACCTCGTGTTCGAACTCGAGGCCGTAGGCCTCCCGGGCGGCTTCCGCGGCGGTTTCGGCCTCGAACGCGAACACCTCGGGTGAGTCCTTCTCGTAGGTCGCCACCAGCGTCGGTTCGTCGACGGTCTCCACCAGTAAGGCGTCCTTCCGGACCGTGCCGATCAGCGCCTCGCCGTCGGTCCCGGCGTCGATCGTCGCCGCGATGCGGGGCGTGTCGTAGTCGTCTTTCTCGTAATCGAGCGCGAGCAGGCTCTCCGCGAGGGCGTCGCGGGCGGGGTAGCCCGACTCGAGTTTCTCCGCGATGGGGTCGACGTGGGAGCCGTTGCCGAAGGCGGCCGTCTCCCCGGTCGGGGTCTCGACGACACGCAGGCAGTTATAGGAGACGTAGGGGTTGTCCGTCTCGGGGGCGTCCTCGGTTGGTCCGACGGTGAGCGCGTCGTCTCGAGCGGTGATCTCTCGGTTCGGGAACGAGCGCGAGGAGACGCGGTACGCGCCGACCTCCGGGCCGACGACGACGAATCGTCCGACGTACATACGCGTCGATGCGCGAGGGTGGGGAAAAGGCATGTCGGTTCGTCGCGCTCCCGTTCGGGGGTTTATATCGGATGCCGCGACGAACGGCGGCGTGACGACGGAGACGGAGTGCCTCGAGGCGTTACGGGAGGCGGCCGAACGGCTCGGCGAGTCACCGACGAAGGCACAGTACGAGGAACTGGGGCTGACACCGGCGTCGGCGACGATCAGCAGAACCCTCGGCGGGTGGAACGAAGCGAAAGAGCGGGCGGGACTCGAGACGAATCCGTCGACGGGGTCGCGGGTGGGTCCGAAGCCGGACGACGTTGATCTTCCCGACGGAACGTCCTGGGACGAGCTATCGGTCGATCAGCGATGGCACTATCGAAACGCAGAGTGGAACACCGAGCGGTCTCTTCAGCGCCGTACGGACCATCGGAAATGGGTCTACGAGTACAAGCAACGGAGAGGCTGTAATCAGTGCGGTGAGAGCGATCCACGATGCCTCGACTTCCACCATATCAACGAAGACGAATAAGAGATGGCCGTTGGGAAGATGGTGGCCTTCGGCTACTCAAGAGACAGGATCGAAAACGAGATCAAAAAACGTCTCCTCCTCTGTGCGAACTGCCACCGAAAGGAACACTACGATCCTCTCTGATCCGATCGTCCCAGTTCGTAACACTCTAATACACCTCCGCCGTTACGTATCGATACGTCGGAGCCGATTGAGGTCCGACGAAACATGTCAAGTCCCATGGGGTAGCGGCCAATCCTGAAGCCTTCTGGGGGCTTCGACCCAGGTTCGAATCCTGGTGGGACTACTTCTCTTCCGTTTCAACTCGAGCGAACAGTCGATGCTCTCCCCGAGTTTCCAGTTGAAACGAAGGGGTCTACTCGCTGGTCGCGATAGAGTGATACGACCCAGAGACCTCAGTCGTCGTAAATCCCCTCGCGCTCGAGTTCGCCGCGTTTCCGGACGACCTCGGGCGTCCGACAGAGCCCGGGCGCGCCGGTCACCTGCGGAACGGTGCAGTTGTTGCAGTTCTCACAGAGGACGCTCGGTTCGCCGTCGACGGGCCGGGCCCGCTCCCGACCGCCGTCCTCCGCACTCCCCTCCTCCGACGCTCCGTCCGCGAGCAGTCGCGCCCCCAGGCGCGGTTCGGCGTAGAACGGGCGGGCCATCCCGACGGCGTCGCAGGCCGGCTCCGCGTCCGCTCGAGCCCCGAGCAGACGGTCGATCTGTCCCCGGTCGCGGATCCCGCCCTCGGCGAGTACCGGGATCGACACCACCTCGCGGACGCGTCGACAGAACTCCTCGTTCCAGGCCGGTTCGAAGTCGTACCACAGCGACTCGAGCCAGTTGCCGGCCGCGACGAGTCGTCGCCGGGTCGACCCGCCGAAGGCCTCGTCGTATCCGTCCCGGAACCCCTCGTCGGTCCAGGCCCGCTCGGGGAACTCGCCGCGGACGATGCTCATGTCCCAGACGACCGACGTCAGGACGGGAACGACCGCGTCGTAGCCGACCCGCTCGAGCCGTCGGGCCGTCTCGATCCCGTCCTCGAGCGAGAGCTTCCGCCGGACGAGCGGAGCGGGCGGGGCGGGCGTCTCGGCCGGAACCTTCGTGACGAGCGGGACGTCGCCCGCGCGGTCCCGGATCTCGTCGTGGACGAGCGCGAGGAAGTGCAGTCGCGCCTCGGGGCTCCCGCCGAACTCGTCGTCCCGGCGGTTGTAGAACGGCGAGAGGAACTGCTGGACGATCCCCATGTTCGCCCCCGAGATGTGGATGCCGTCGTAGCCGGCATCGACGGCGTACGCGGCCGAGCGCCCGAAGTCCGCCGCGAGGTCGTACACCTCGTCCGTCGAGAGCACGTGCGGATTATAGGAGAGGAAGCCGACCCGGTCGAGCAGCCGCAGTTGCCAGGGCGGCTCCGAGACCGCGAGCTGTTCGAGGCCCGGGTTTCGCCGGCGGTAGTCGGCGTGCCAGGTCTCCATGCTGCGCAGGCCGCCGTGCTCGAGTTGGAGGAAGATCCGGCCGCCGTGGTCGTGGATCCGGTCCGTCAGCCGGGAGAGCCGGGAGACGAACGCGGGGTCGTGGACGCGGGTCATCCCCGGCGCGGCACAGCCGCCCTCGCCGCGGACGATGGTCGCGCCCTGGAAGAGCAGGCCGACGCCGGAGTCGGCGGCGGGTTCGAGATCCGCGATCAGCGTGTCGACCGCGTCGGGCCCGTTGCCGGCGCACTCGAGCAGCGGCGCGCGGTAGAGCCGGTTCGGAACCCGGACGCCGCCGATCTCGAGGGGGTCCTCGAGGTCGAGGGAGGTCATGGGTCGGCTACCACGGGATCGCACAAGAGGATGCCGCCGGTCGCCGGCGCTCAGGGCGGCTGGATGACCGCCCGCCCCTCGATTTCGCCGTTCTCGAGCCGTTCTGCAACCTCGTTGATCTCCCCCAGGTCGTGGCGTTCAGTGTGCAGTTCCACGTCGCCGCGGTCGACGAGCGCGACGAGTTCCTGCAGTTCGGCGTACCGGCCGACCAGCGCCCCGCGGAACGAGAACTCGCCGAACACCATCGCCTGACAGGGTTCGTGGACGTGCCCGCCGTAGCCGACGACGTGGTGGTCGCCGCCCTGGGCGACGATATCTGGCGCGAGCGAGGTCGTCTCGTCGCGGCCGACGAAGTCCAGCACCTGTTCGGCCCCGCCGTCGTCGGTGAGGCCGGCGACGACCGAGGCGACGTCCTCCTCGCTCGAGTCGACGGTGTGGCCGGCTCCCAGGTCGGCGGCCAACTCGAGCGCCTCCGCTTTGAGGTCGACGGCGACGATGTCGGCGGCGCTCATCGCGTCGACGCACTGGAGTCCGATGTGGCCGAGTCCGCCGATGCCGATCAGGACACAGGTATCGCCCGGGTTCAGTTCGTCGGTCGCCTTCTTCGCGGCGTGGTAGGCGGTGATCCCGGCGTCGGCGTGTGGTGCGATCTCGGTCGGATCGACGCCGTCCGGCAGCGGGACGACGGCGCGCTCGTTGGTCAGGACGTACTCGGCGAAGCCGCCGTCGGTCGTCAGGCCGTTGAACGCCTGGTTCTCGCAGTACATGTCCTCGCCGCGCCGACAGGGCCGACAGATGCCACAGGTCTGGACGGGGTGACAGAGCACGGGATCCCCCTCCTCGACCAACTGGACCTCGTCGCCGACCTCGGCGACGATGCCGGCGTTCTCGTGGCCGAGCGTCATCGGCAGGTCCTGTTCGACGTACTCCTCCCACATTCCCTCGACGATGTGGTTGTCCGTCTGACACCACCCCGCGCCCTCGACCTCGACCAGGACGCCGTCCGACCGGTCGATCTCCGGCCGGTCGACGTCGTCGATCTCGAGCGCCGCGTCCATCTCGTCGGTGTACCCGTGGAGTCGCGCTGCTTGCATGGGACAGGACCCGCTTCACCGCCGGTGAGCAAAACGTTCGGCAGCTACCGGATTCCGTGACAGTCAGCCGGAACTAGATCGAGGGCGGGTCGTCGTCGAGCCACGGACCGTCGCCGTCGTCAGCGTCCGACTCCTCGAGGTTCGGCGTGGCCCACGGGACGAGCGTACACTCTCCGTCGGAGAGGCCGGCCTCTTGCTCGACGAAGATGGCCGTCGTCATCTCGTAGTCACACCGGATGGCGTCGCCGTTTTCGGGGATCGTCACCGTCTCGCCGCCGACGGAAAGCGCCAACTGCGCGCGGAACTCGGCGTCGGTGACCTCGCCGGCGTCGACGTGGGTCGCGAACCAGTCGACGACGTCGTCGTTGTCCAGTTCCACGACGAAGGTGAGGTCCCGACTCGAGCGCGGCGGGATGGTCGCGTCCCGATCGGCGTCGAGGAGTTCGACCTCGTGGGCCTGCCAGTCGCCGACGACCCGGTCGTTGAACTCCATCTCGCCGGTCAGCGACGGCGTCGCGAGCGGGTAGGCGTTCGGGTTGTACACCTCGTAGGTCAGGTGGAGTTCGGTCGTCTCGTCGTCGACCGTGCCCCACTCGGCGTCGGTGTCGCGGATCTCGACGGTGGGTTCGACGACATCTAGTTCGCGCTGGATGCCGTCGTCCGTCGCGACCGGCGACAGCGAGTACTCGCCCTCCTGTTCGGCCAGCGCCGCGGCGACCATCGGCTCGAGGTCGGTTTCGATCTCGTCCTCGTAGGTATGGGAGGGCGACCCCGAAAAGGGGCCGACCTCGGCGTGGGCCGTCACGCCGGCCTCGAGGGCGCTCGCTTCGTCGTTGCGGACGTGCGAGACCCACCAGTCGGGGAGGCGTTCGTACCGCAGGTCGGTCCGCAGTTCGGTCGTCGAGTTCCCCGCGGGGACCGCGACGTCCGTGGCGGTTCCCTCCGCGAGGTCGACGCCGTTCATCGCCAGGGCGTACTCGAGGGTCAGGTCGTCGAGTTCGACCCCCGGGTTGGGGTTGTCGATCCAGACCGTCGTGAGCACCTCGATGCGCTCGTCGTCGACCTCGCCCCAGGCGTTGTCCTCGAGGCCGGCGTCGGGGACGCCGAGGACGCCGGCCGCGAAGAGGCCCCCGAGGGCTGCGGCGAGACAGACGCCGAGCGCGAGTGCGACCGTCGCTCCCTTCCCGGTCATGTGTCGAACTCGGTTACCCGACCGGCGGCTAATCCCTGTCGGTTCGCGTCGAGACGGGTCGGGTCGAGTCGGGTCGGGTCGGCCGCACCCGCTGTCCGGGTCAGTCGTCGGCCGCCTCGCCCTGCCAGGGGTGATCGTACTCCGTGTCGAAGACGATGTTCACGCGGTTCGCCGCCGAGAAGACGTTGACGCCGTGGACCAGTTGCAACAACGCCGCGTCGGAGAGGCCGTGTTCGGTCCGGAGTTCCTCGATGTCCTCCCCGGTGACGCCGTGGGGATCCTCGTTGACCTGCAGCGCGAAGTCGACGATCGCTCGCTCGAACTCGTCGAGCGACCCGCCTTTCACGCCCTCCTGGAACGCCACGATGTCGTCCCTGTCGGCCCCGGTGTTCCCGAGGATCGTACAGTGAGCGCCGGTACAGTAGTCGCAGTCGTTCGCCATCGAGACCGCGATGGCGACCCGTTCCATCGTTTCCATCGATAGCGGGCCGTCCTCCCAGAGGGCCTGCTGCATGTAGAAGAAGTGCTCGAACGCCTCCGGGAAGTTCGCCTCTATCTTGAAATGGTTCGGGACGGCGCCCTGTTTCTCGCGTGCGTACTCGAAGATCTCCTCGATCGTCTCGTCCGATAGCTCGTCGGGATCCAGCTGGTCGATGCGTGCCATGCCTGTGAACGACATTCACGGTAGGGAATAAACGTTCGGAGACCCCACGTCGGTTTCCGGAGTCGCGGACGCCGGTCCGGCCTACTTTTCGACCTCGAGCAGCGCCACCCGCTCACGGACCAGGTCGCCCAGCGACGCGTCGGTCGCTTCCCGCTCGGCGTCGGTGATCTCGAAGAACTCACACAGCCGCTTCTCGTCGAGGGACGCGAGGGCCGGTTCCTCGCCGGCGACCGCGTCCAGTTTGCGGAGGGCCGCCAGCGCGTCCCGCTCGGCGCGTCGGTCCCCCTCGCGGGAGTCGACCAGAACGACGGCCCGGTTCTCGCCCTCGTCGACGCCCATCTCGAGGGCGCGGTCGATCTGTCGGCGGCCGGCGGCGTACAGCAGGATCTCCACGGCCCGGTCCCGGGCGACGTTCTCCCCGCGCTCGATGGCCCGGTCGGCGAACGCGACGGCCCGCTCGAGGTGGCGGGGGTCCGCGACGTAGCGGGCGTCGAACGCCTGGATCGTCACGCCGTGGCGGTCGCCGATCTCGCCGATCGCGGCGACGAACGCGTCGAGGTCGTCGATCGTGAGGGAACACTCGAGCAGTTGCATCAGAAATCACCCAGGCTGGACTGGCTGTCGTCCGGTTCGCCGTCCTCGGTTCGCTCGGACGCGGTTTTCGTGGCTTCGGAGCCGCTGGCCTCCGAGCCATCGTTCCCGGCCTCCCCACCCGCCGGCTCGATCCCGTCCATCGACGGGTCCTCGCGGCCGGCGTTCTCGAGGATGTTCTCGGCCGTCTTCTCCCCCTTCAGGGCGTCGAGGACGACGCCCTTGTCGGCCGACCGCAGGTCCGCGGGCTCCTCGATCCCGCGTTCGTAGAGGCGACGGGCGCGCTTGCGGCCGACGCCGCCGACGGAGACGAGTTCGAGTAATTCCTCACTCACGCCGTGTTCGACGCGGGCGCGGGCCTCGCGGACGGCGACGGTCCACTCGCTGTCGATCTCCTGAGCCAGCGACTCGGCGGCGCCCAGCAGCCACTCGGCGGTGTCGACCTTCCCGCGCAGGTCGCCGGGACCGATCTTGTACCGCTCCGTGATGCGCTCCTCGTCGTCCTCCCGGGCCCAGTCCTCGAGCAGTTTGCTCGTCTTGAGCGCGGCCAGCCAGTCCTCGAAGCGGTCCTCCTCGAACTCGCTCGGGGCGTCGCCGAGCAGTTCGGCCTCGCGCTCGTAGTAGAGTTCGCCGAACTGCTCGTCCTCGCCCGACCGGAGGTAGAGTTCGTACATGTCGGGGGTGCGGGAGACGAGCTGGTAGAGGCCAAGCGCCGTCGGACGGTCGTCGGCGCTCTCGAGGCCGTGGACGATGTCGGCGGCGCTCATCGGGTCGAGATAGAGCCGCGAGACGGTGTGACCGAGGCTGGTGGCCTCGAGTTCCTCGTCCTCCTCGCTTTGGTCCGCGAGGTCCGCCGCCGAGGTGAACGCGCCGTCGGCGGGGTCGTCACCGTCGCGCTCTCGCGGTCCCCCGCTCGAGCGGCCCGAGCCGCGTGGCGGCTCGCGTTCGATGAAATCGTTCCGCTCGAGGTACGCCAGCACGTCGTCCGTGACGGCCGCGAGCCGACCCGACTCGCCCGACTGGCTCGCGTACAGCGTCGCCTCGAGGAACTCGAGCAGCCCCTCCCGCGTGCGGGCGAAGCCGGACGCGATCGTCGCGAGCACGTGGGTTCGCAGGGCCGGTTCCGCCGCGAGTTTCGACCGCACGGGCTCGGGATCGGCCCAGACGTAGCGGTCGAACAGCTCCTGGCTCTCGTCGTGGCCCTTCGCGAGCAACACGGCCTCGCCGTAGGGGTCGAGGCCGGGACGGCCCGCACGGCCCATCATCTGGTGGACCTCGAGGACGTCGAGCGGCGCCATCCCCCCGGCGGAGGGGTCGAACCGACGCCAGTCCCGGACGATCACGCGCCGCGCGGGGGTGTTGACCCCGGCCGCGAGCGTCGGGGTCGCCGAGATGACCTTCAGCAGTCGGTCCCGGAAGGCGTCCTCGACGAGCGACCGCTGGGTGCTCGAGAGGCCGGCGTGGTGGAACGCGGAGCCGCGTTCGACGCAGTCGGCGAGGTCCGTGCTCGTCTCGGTGTCGCTGTCGTCCCGGATCTCCGCGGCGAGTTCGGCGAGTTCCGCGCGTTCATCGGCGGTCAGTTCTTCCCGCGAGACCTGCCCGAGCCGGCGGGCCGCGGCTTCCGCGTTCCGGCGGGAGTTGACGAAGACGAGCGACGAACCGCCCTCCTGGAGGATGTCACGGACGAGGGCGGCCTCCTGCTTCTCCGAGCCCTCGACGGGTACCTCTCGGGTCGAGCCGTCGTCGAAATTCAGGGCGTTGCCGTAGTGGACGCCCATCTTCAGATCGATCGGCCGCCAGTCGGTATCGATCAGTTCGGCGTCCAGCCAGCCCGCGATCTCGTCGGCGTTTCCCACCGTCGCCGAGAGCGCGACCTGTTGCATCCCCGGGTTCAGCCGCCGGAGCTTCGCGAGGGTCACCTCGAGGGTCGGCCCCCGCTCGCGGTCGTCGATGAGGTGGATCTCGTCGCTGACGACGCAGGTGAGATCGGAGAGCCAGTCGGCACCGTTGCGAACGAGGGAGTCGACCTTCTCGCTCGTAGCGACCACGATGTCCTTCGTCGCGAGCCAGTCGCTGGTCGACTCGTAGTTGCCGGTCGCGACGCCGACGGTGACCCCGAACTGCTCGTAGGCCTCGAACTCCTCTTTCTTCTCGCTGGCCAGGGCCCGCAACGGGACGATGTACAGCGCCTTGCCGCCGCGCTCGATCGCCGACAGCATCGAGAGGGCGGCGATCATCGTCTTCCCGCTGGCGGTCGGCACCGCGGCGACGAGGTTCTCGCCCTCCGTCGCGCCGGCCTCGACGGCCTCGGCCTGCGGCGGGTAGAGTTCCTCGATCCCGTCCTCCCGGAAGTGATCGATCGCCCCGGGCGGGAGCCCCGACAGCTCCTCGACGTTCATTATCCGCCCTTGGCGCGTCCCGTGGTTTAAACTGTCGTCTTTCGCGGGCGAGCCCGGGACGTCGACAGATCGATAGCCGTGGCGGCCGAACGCGACTCCATGGTCGATCCCGATCCCGACCCCGATCGTGTCCTCGTCCCCTCCATGGGCCGTCCCCGCGAGGACGAGGCGCTCGCGTACGCCCTCGAGTCGTTTCCCGACGCCGACGTGACGCTGCTCGCCGTCGTGACGCCGCTGGACGCGTCGCTCAGCGAGGGCGGTGTCCTCGAGCGCGAGGAGAAGCGCCGCGAGGAGGCCCGGGAGAACGCGACCGCGTTGCTCGAGTCGATCGAGGCGAGCGACCGGGTTCGGATCGAAACGGTCGAAGGCCGGCCGGGGACCGTCATTCCCCGACACGCGAGCGATGAGCGGATCGATCACGTCGTCATGTACGGCCACGGGCACGACACGTCGGGGTACGTCCGGCGACTTCTCGGACGGACCGTCGCGACGACGGTCGTCGAGCGGACCGACGAACCGGTGACTGTCCTCGAGTAGGAGCGGCGCGCGGCGAGGCCGTGATCACCCCCCGATGACCGTCTCGAGCACCCGGTAGAGCCCGTAGCCGACGACCGTCGAACTCCCCAGCGTCAGCAGCCAGAACGTGATCGTAAACGCGATCTTCCCCTTCGAGACGCCGGCCGACCCCGCCGCCAGGCCGCCGCCGATCACTCCCGAGAGAATGATGTTGTTCAGCGAGATCGGGATACCGAGCGCGATCGCCAACTGGGCGATGACGAAGCCCGGAACCAGCGCCGCGATCGACCGTCTCACCCCGAGTTGGGCGTACTCCCGCGAGGTCGCCTGCAACAGCCGCGGCGCGGCCATCCAGGCGCCCGCGAGGATCCCGGCCGCGCCGATCGCGAGCAGTACGATTCCCGGCAGTCCGAGTTCGACCCGGAAGAGGTTCTCGAGCGGGCCAGTCGCGAGGCCGACCTGCGACCCGCCCGAGGAGAAGGCGACGATCCCGCCGAGGACGAGCAGGAACGAGCGGATCCCGCGCTCGACGGAGACGAGGACCCGCTTTCGTACCCAGTAGAACCAGAGAGCACCGAACCCGAGGGTCACGATGGCGGCACCGAGATCAGTACCGGCGATCAGCTCCGGACCGCCTCCGATCCGTCTAGAGACGAACCGGGCGAGCGTCCCCCCTGATCGGCTTCGGGATCGGGAATGACACCGAGTCGGATATTGGCGACGATTGCGCCGACGAGCCCTGCCAGTAGCGGGACGCCGATCGACTCGGGGATGTCGTCACGGCGGAGTGTGATCGCAGTCGCGTACGCCAGTCCACCGGACATGAAGGGCACGAGCAGCCAGAACGTTCCGAGCCGCTGGTAGGTGTCCATCGCCGGGTCCCCGCCCAGCGAGAGTCCGACGCCGATCATCGCACCGGTGGTCGCGAACGCCGCCGGGATCGGGTATCGCGTGTAGATACCGATCGCCATGAAGCCCGCCGCGGTTAGCAGGCCGGCCGTCGCGGCAAGCGGCGTGATCGTCACGCCGTCGATCAGGTCCGCGCCGACCGTCTCCGAGATGCTGCCACCCTGCATGAGCGCGCCCGCGGCCGCGAGCAGGCCGATGACGAACGCGGCCTGCATCGTCGAGATGGCGTTCGCGCCGATCGCGGGGGCGAACGGCGGCGAGTTGCTGTTCGCTCCCAGCACCCAGGCCATGAACAGACAGGTGGCGACCGCGGCGGCGACGAGCCCAACGAACGACGGATCGACCATTCGGTTCCCGATTGTTCACTGTCCTGACGCAAAAGCGTTCGTCCGCCGGTCCTGCGAGGATCGCGCGGGACCGACGACTAGCCGACGTATCCCAGCGCCTGCAGCCGCTGTTCCACGTCCGAGTCGGCCGTCCGTTTCTCGAGGTCCGAGTCCGGTTCGTGCGTTTCCCGGTCCGTCGCGGACGTGGTCACCCACGGCACCGTCCGCACGGAGGGGTGGAGACAGCCGACCGGGTGGTCGTAGATCCCCCACTCGCCGAGCGCGTCGCCGTGATCGGCCGTGATGGCGACCCGATCGGCGTCGACGTTCTCGAGGAGGAGTTCCACGTCCTCGAGCGCGCGACGCAGGTTGTCCTGGTAGGCGGCCCAGAACGTCTCGAAGTCGATCTTGTCCTTCCGGAGCGCGTCGACGACGGTGTCCGACAGCGCCGGACCGAACGGTTCGGCGTCGAATCCGGCGTCCAACCCGAGGAAGGGGTGGTGGGGCTGGACGTAGTGGACGATCAGCCGATCCGGATCCGTCTCGCGGGCGGCCCGGATGGCCCTGTCGGTGACCGGACGCGGCGGGACCGTATCGTGCTCGTCGTCCCAGCCGTACCGCCAGACTTCGTCGAGGTCGCCGAACCGGTCGCCGGAGAGGATCCGCTCGGAGAAGACGTTGCTCGTCACGTACGTGGTGTTCGCCACCTCGTCGTCGTACTCGTCGGTGAACGTCTTGGCCATCCACTCCTTGGACATGCTCCCGACCGATTCCATCCGTTCGATCTCCGCGTCCTCGAGGAAGGCGTACTCGTCGGCGACCGAGCGGAGTAGATCGACCCGACACGCGTCCAGAATGATCAACACGTCCCAGTCGCGCTCGTAGACGTTCGTCCCACGCGGGAGCGGCCAGGTGAGCCACCAGAGCCCGGTGTACAGGTCGTACGCGACGTCCCCGACGCCCTCGAGTCCCTTCTCCCGGATCTTCCGCGCGGAGACCCGGAGCCAGTCGTCGAATCCCATTCTCTCCGTGGATATCCCACGGAAGCGGTAACTATCTACTGGAACGGTTCGCGAGCAGAACGTTGAATAGCCGACCGACGCGTCGTTAGGATGATGCCATCGGTAGTCACTCGCGTCGTCGAAAAAGCGGGAACGATACTCGCCGTCGGCGCGCTATTCGCCGTCGGGTTCGTAACGGGGGCGGACATCTGGACGGTGGCGCTCTCCCCACTCATCATACTGGATTTCTTCGAGAGCGCGGTGTACGTGGGAATGTTCACCGTCGCGATCGCCGGGACGGGAGTACTCCTCGCATACGACGTCTGGCGGGGCGGATCGTCGGCGGCGTCGACGAGTCGGCTCACGTCCGGCCCCGCCGTGCGGGCGATCGTCCCCGCCTACAAGGACGCCGATGTCGTCGACGAGAGCGTTACCAGTCTACTCGAGAACGAGTACGACTCGCTCCGGATCTCCGTCGTCGTCGAACCCGACGACGAGCGGACTCGAGCGCGCGCGAGCGAACTCGCGGAGCGCTACGACGCCGTGGACTGCGTGATCAACGGATCGCCGGGGTCGAAAGCGACCGCGATCAACACTGCGGTCGAACGGAGTTCGGCCGACTACTTCGTCGTGTTCGACGCCGACGAACGGGCCTCCCCCGAGTTCGTCTCCATCGCGATGGGCGAACTCGTCGGCGACGCGGACGTCTTCCAGGGTCGACGGATCCCGCGTCCGACGGGCCCCGTCGAGACGCTGGCCTACTGCGAGCGTGTCGTCGTCCAGGCGGGATACATGATCGGCGAGTTCGTCGGGTTCACCCACTGTCAGAGCTCCGCGACCGGGTTCACCCGGGAGGCGTTCGAGGCCGTCGGCGGCTACGCCGACGTGTTGACCGAGGACATCTACTTCTCCCACCAGTGTCACAAGGCCGGACTGACGGTCACCCAGAACCGGCGCTGCACGAGCACGATGGAAGCCCCCCACAGCGTCCGAGACCTCTGGGGCCAGCGCAAACGGTGGCGGATCGGCCACGTCCAGGTATCACATCTGCGTCTCTCGGAAGCGCTCAAGGGCGACGTAGACGTCGACGACCTCGTCTCGATCGGCCGGGCGGTCGGCGCCGTTCTCGCGGGCGCCACGTTGCTGGTGCTCACCGCACATGTCCTGTTCCTGTTGCTGTTCGACCCCGGTTCGGCGATCGCCGCGCTAGTCGCGATCTACGGGCTGATCGCCGGCGTCTGGAGCCGCGACCTCGTCGACGGTCGGGTCGCTCCCCCATCTTGGACCGTCTTATTTGCGCCGCTCGTCTACCTGGGTCACGGCGTCCTGACGGTAAAGGCGATGTTCGAGTACGGCCTGACCTGGGACGGCGAGTGGTACCAGGTAACGAAGACCGGCGCCTGACCGACTGAAAGACTCGATATCGTGTCCGATTCCGATCCAGACCCCGAGACCGATACCCCCTCCGACGTCGAGGCGACCGCCCACCGGAACGAGGAGTCGGCCGTCACCCTCGGCGCGGGGTGGGGCGATCGCAGGACGGTCGCAAAGACCGGCCTGGGATTTCTCGTGGCGGTCGTCCTCGTCTACCTGCTCGGGGCCGCCATCGGCTGGGACCGAACCGTCTCGCGGCTCCGGACCGCCCAACTCGAGTGGGTAGCTGCGGCCTGCGTCTCGACGCTATTGTGTCTCGTCGCCTGGGGGAAGACCTGGCACGTCGTCCTTCGAGCGATCGGGGTCACCGTCCCGTTCCGGAAGCTGATCGTGACGTTCTTCGCGGCGACGTTCGCCAACTACGTCACGCCGATGGGGCAGGCCGGCGGCGAACCGTTCATCGCGTACGTGCTGGCCCGCGACACCGAGGCGACCTTCGAGCAGAGCCTCGCCAGCGTCGTCACGGCCGACCTGGTTCGACTCCTCCCGTTTTTCACCGCGGGCGGGCTCGGCATCGGCTACCTGCTGTTTACCGCCCAGCTCGCGGGGCCGATCGAACGCTTCGCCGTCCTGCTCGGGGCCCTCGCCGTGGGGCTGCCGGCCATCGCCGTCGTCGGCTGGCGATTCCGGGAGCGGCTTCGGGATCTCGTCGTACGTGCGCTCGCTCCCGTCGCTCGCCGAACCGATCGGCTCTCGCTCGAGTCCGTTCGCGACCGAATCACCCGTCTCTACGGATCGCTCGAGGTGATCGCCGATTCGCCCCGCGTCGTCGCCACGGCGATCGCGTTCGCGTACGTCGGCTGGGTGCTGTTCGCGATTCCGCTGTACTTCGCCGGCCTCGCGCTCGGGACGCCGGTATCGGCGTTGCTCGTGTGCTTTCTCGTCCCGGCGAGCGTCATCGCCGGCTCGACGCCGCTGCCCGGCGGGCTCGCCGCCATCGAGGGGACGCTCGTCGCGCTGTTGACGGCGCTTACGGCACTTGCGACGGCCGACGCGCTCGCGGTGGTAGCGATCTACCGGCTCGCGAGTTACTGGCTGGTGATCGTCGTCGGCGGCGTCGCCGCGTTGTGGGTGATCCGGCGCGTCTGATGTTTTCACTCCCCACGCTCAACTCCCCTCCGACCCCTCGGTACGCTCGGTCTCGAGGCCGTCATCGCCGTCGTCGCCGGCCGTTCCGTCCGTCGCCGAATCCGGGGTCCCCTCGAACGTCCCCGACTCGGGCCGAACGACGACCGTCGAGGCGCGCATACCGTCGACCCCCGTCACGGTCAGTTCGTGGTCGTCGATCGACACCCGGTCGCCGGACTCGGGCGGCCGACCGAGTCGATCGAGGACCAGGCCGCCGATCGTCTCCACGGCGTCGTGGTCGAAGGCGGTCCCGAGTTCCTCGTTGACCGTCGAGAGGGCAACGCCGCCGTCGACGGCGACGCCCTCGTCGCTCGCGTCGCGGTCGATCGACGGCTCCCGCGAGGGGACGTCGAACTCGTCGTGGAGGTCACCGACGACCACCTCGACGACGTCCTCGACAGTGACGATCCCCTCGAGGACGCCCCACTCGTCGATCACAGCGGCCATCTGGGCCCGTTCCCGCTGCAGGTCCGAGAGGAGATCGCTGACGGCGACGGTTTCGGGGACGACGGGGATGTCGCGGGAGATGTCGCCGGCGGTGGTCGCGCGGTCGTCTTCGTCTCCGACTTCGCCCTCGCTCTCTCGGGTCCCGGCCCGAATCACGTCCTTGGCGTCGACGAGCCCGACCACCCGATCGGAATCGTCCGCGTCAACTACGGGATACCGCGTGTGGCCCGTCTCGACGATCCGGTCCCGCAGGTCCGCGAGCGGGAGGTCCGCGGGGACGCTCCGGACGTCAGGTCGCGGAACCATCACCTCTCGCGCCGTGACGTCATCGAGTTCGAACACCCGTTCGATCATTTCGACCTCGTCCGCGGCGACGTTGCCCTCCTCGCTGGAGCGGGAAAGCGCCATGCGGAGTTCCTCCTCGGTGAACGTCTCGTCCGTCTCGGAGGCCGGCGGGATCCCGATCAGCCGGGTGAAAGCGTTGGCCGTCCCGTTGAAGACGACGATCCCCGGCACGAACAGGTAGTAGAAGACCTTCATCGGCGCGGCGACGAGCAGCGCGATCCGTTCGGCCCGGGCGATGGCGATCGTCTTCGGCGCGAGTTCGCCGAACACGACGTGGAGGAACGTGATGACGCCGAACCCGACCGCGAAGGCGACGAGGTGGACGAGATTCTCGGGGAGGACGGGTCCGACGACCGGTTCGATCAGCGCCGCGACCGCGGGTTCGCCGATCCAGCCGAGCCCCAGCGACGCGATCGTGATCCCTAGCTGGGTCACGGCGAGGTAGCTGTCCAGGCTGTCCATCACCTCGGCGAGCAGCGGCGCGCCGGTCTTCCCGTCCGCGACCATCGACTCGACAGCCGTCGAGCGCACCCTGACGAACGCGAACTCGGCGGCGACGAAGAACCCGTTCAGGGCCACGAGGACCAGTGCGGCACCGACTCGAGCGCCGGAGAGGGCGAGGTCTACCATCGTCCGTTCGCCTCCGTCCCGGATCTGCCCGGCCGGTTCGGATCACTCGCTCCTCTCAGCGGGATAAGACGATCGAACATGGCCTAACGACCGGGTGGCTCCCACTAAACGGTACCGTCGATACGGAGAACCGACGACCGCTACCGATTTAGGGTGTTCGCCCGAATCTCGAGGCATGAAAGTCGAATTCGACGAGGACACCTGCATCGGGATGTTCCAGTGTGTTGCCGAGTGGGACGCCTTCACGGAGGACAAGACGAAGGGGAAAGCCGTCCTCCAGGACAGCGAGGAGGTCGAGGACGGCGTCTTCGTCCGGGAGGTGCCTGAAGACGCGGAACTCGACGCGAAGTTCGCCGCCCGAACCTGTCCCGTCGACGCCATCAGGATCTACGACGACGACGGCGAGCAGTTGATCCCCTGAGTAGTACGGTGTCGTCGGACCGCCGCGTCGATCGGGTCCGCTTCGGCCGACCGACGCGGCGTCGACCTCGAGCGGGCGACGGGTGACGGCGTCGATCTCAGTCGCAGACCAGACGCGTCACCTCGTGCAGGCTCGTAACCTCGTGGGTCGGCGTCGCTTCGAGGTCACGGTCCCGGCAGTGTGACCGACGGACGAACACCGAGTCGAGCCCGGCCCGTTCGGCCGCGATCACGTCGCTTTCGCTGTCGCCGACGTAGAGCGCCGACTCGGCCCCGACGCCGAGGTCGGCCAGGCCCCGCTCGAGGTAGTGGGTGTTCGGTTTCTTCAACTCGAGGCTCTCGATCGTCATCTCCCGGCCGTAGTAGGTGTCGAAGGACCCCGCCAGCCCGAAGTGGTCCAGGACGAACTCGACGGTCGAGTGGTGGTTGTTGCTCACCACGCCGCAGGGAACCTCGAGATCGGTCACGGCCGCGACGTCGTCGTACCGGTTCCGCGTCCCGTTCCTGAACTCGTCCAGTTGGGATCGTTCGTCGTGGCGCTCGCGAGCGGTCCAGAAGGTTTGGGGGTCGAGATCGTACGTCGCACAGATCTCGTGGAGGAAGTCGACGGTCACGCCGCTGACGACGCCGGTGACGTGCTCTCGAGCGGGGTCGTCGACGCCCACCGACTCGAACGCGGCCCGTGCGGCCCGGATCTGCGTTTCGGTCGGCGGCGGGTCGACGAGCACGCCGTCGTTGTCGAAGAGGACTGCGTCGTATCCGGTCACTCGAACGAATAGTTCGAAACGCCAATTGGTAGTTTCGATCCGGCGTCGGGCCCGAGAGCGACGCCGCTCTCCGGATCGGGTGGAAAAGGAAAACGAGGCCGAGTCGACGGTCGCTTACGCGATCTCGTCGTACTGGTCCGAGAGCTTCTCGGCCGCTTCGCCGAGCTGGTTGCGCTCGAACTCGGTGAGTTCCCACTCGACGATCTCCTCGACGCCGTCGGAGCCGAGCTTACAGGGGACGCCGAAGGCGGTGTCCTCGTGACCGTACTCGCCCTCGAGTTTGACGCTGCAGGGCAGCACCTCGCCCGTATCCCGGAGGACCGCCTCGACCGTGTGGCCGACGCCCGTGGCGGGACCCCACTGGGTCGCGCCCTTCTTCTCGATGACGTTCATCGCGGAGGTCTGGAGTTCCTCGAGCAGTTCCTCCTTCTCGTCGTCGTCGAACTCGGGATCCTGGCCGTTGACGCGGACCTTCGAGAACACGGGCACCTGCGCGTCGCCGTGTTCGCCGAGGATCGTCGCCTCGACGTTCCCGACGGGTGCGTCGAATCGTTCGGAGATGACGTAGCGGAACCGGGCGGAGTCGAGTCGGCCGCCGAAGCCGATCACTTTCTCGCGGGCGCGGTCGCCCGACTCGTAGAGGTGCCGGTTCAGCAGGTCGACCGGGTTCGACGTGGTGACGGTGACGAAGTCGTCGTTATGCTCGGCGATCGAAGAGCCGATGTCCTCCATAATCGGAGCGTTGTCGCCCGCGAGATCGATGCGGGTCTGGCCGGGCTGGCGCGGGATGCCGGCCGTGATGACGACGACGTCCGACCCCTCGGTGTCGGCGTAGCCGCCCTGTCGGACCGTCGTGTTCGAATCGTAGGCAGCGCCGTGGTTGACGTCGGCGGCTTGCCCGATCGTGTCGTCTTCCTTGTCCGGAATGTCGACGAGCACGAGTTCGTCTGCGATGTCCCGAAGCGCGATGTTGTAGGCAGCGGCGGCCCCGACCGTTCCGGCCGCGCCGACCACGCTAACTTTCGTCATACCACGTAAAACTGGACCAGCCCTTGCGTTAAATCCGTCGGATTCCCCACGTACGCCCGAAATTGACGATGTTCGATACGTCGATCGTCGAATCAGTACGGCCGCGTCTCGCGTTTCGAACCGGTGATAGGGCTCCGGTCCGGTATGCCCACTATGAGCCATCGGATCAGCGTCATCGGGGGCGGCGCGATCACGGACGACCAGCGGGAACTCGCGGTCGCGGTCGGTCGCGAACTCGGCGCGCGGGGACACACCGTCGTCTGCGGCGGCCGCGGCGGCACGATGGCGGCAGTCTGTCGCGGCGCGAAAGCCGAGGACGGGGAGACGATCGGCATCCTGCCCGGCGACGACCGCGCGGCGGCCAACGACTACGTCGACGTCCCGATCGCGACCGGACTCGGGCACGCCCGGAACGCGCTCGTGGCCCTGAACGGCGATGCCGTGATCGCGCTCGCGGGCGGCGTCGGCACGCTCACCGAGATCGGCTTCGCCGGTATCTACGACCGGCCGGTCGTCGGCCTCGAGACCCACGACGTCTCCGATCTGGACCTCGGAATTGCCCTCGAGACCGTCGAGACCCCGGAGGCGGCGGTCGGCGCCGTAGAGCGGGTGCTCGAGGACCGATCGTAAGTCAACTGGTATTTCAGTCCGACCGCGTACCGCCCACTATGGGGCTCGTGGCCGAGTTCGACATTCCGTGCGAGGGACTCCCGCTCGTCGGCGTCGCGGCGGCCGTGCCCGCGGCGACGGTGACGCTCGAGTTGCAGTTCAACCACGGCGATCGGCCGCCGTTTCTCGTCACCGTAACCGGCGGGTCGCCGACGGCGACGGAGCGGGCCCTCGCCGACGCGGACGACGTGGCGGAGTACACGCTGGTCGGTCGGGCCGGCGAGACGCGGCGCTACCAGGCGATGCCGGCGTTCAGCCTGGAGGAACAGCTCGGTGACCACCTCGACGACCTCCGGGGGCTGGAAGCGCTCGCGACGGCCGACGCCATCATCGAACGCATCGAAGTCACCGGCGACGGCTGGATCCAGACGGGGTGGTTCGCCGACCGTGAGACCTTCGACGAGTTCCGGACGTTCTGGCAGCGGAACGGCTACTTCCGGCTCCGCCGGCTCACCCGCGACGGGGAGCCCGAGCCGCCGGGCGACGGCCTCACGGACCGCCAGCGCGAGGCGCTCCGGACGGCGTACGAACTCGGCTACTTCGACATCCCCCGGAATGCGTCGCTGGAGGACGTCGCCGCGGAACTGGGGATTTCGGCGTCGTCGGTGTCCGAACGCCTGCGTCGCGCCCAGACGCAACTCATCGAGGAGACGGTCGCCCCGATGTGGCCGCCGCTGCTCGAGTGAGCCCTCTTAAACTGCCGGACGATCGAGAGTCATCCCTACCCGATACCGGGCCGAATCGCTATATCCAGCGATGCAGACGGTAACGTCGACGGATGGTACTCGTATCGGCTACGAAACGTTCGGGGACGGGCCGCCGCTCGTCTGTCTCCACGGCAGCAGCGAGACGCGCCACGCCTGGTATCCCCTCCGTCCGCTGCTCGAGGACGACTTCACGCTCGTCGTTCCCGACAGGCGGGGCCGCGGCGGGAGCGGCGACGCCGACCAGTACGGCCTCGAGCGCGAGGTCGACGACCTCCGCGCGATCGTCGACGACCTCGAGGGCGACGCGTCGGTCTTCGGCCACTCGTTCGGCGGTCTCGTCGCGCTCGCGGCGGCCGGCGACGTCCCGATGGAACGGCTCGTCCTCTACGAGCCGTCGCTGCTGGTCGGCGACCACCGCGGCGACGACCTCAGCGACCGACTGCAGGAACGGTTCGCGGCCGACGGTCGGGAGGCGGCGATGAAACGCTTCTATCGGGACGGGGCCGGGATTCCTGCGCCCGAGGAGTTGCCGATCTGGCCCGACGAGGTGAACTTCGACCTCCTCGAGACCGTCATCCGGGAGACGGCCGCCGTCGAGGCCTACGACCTCCCCGCGGAGATCGAACTCGAGCGGCCGACGCTCCTCCTAACGGGCGAGCGCGGACCGCCACATCTCCGCGAGGCCGTCCGGACGCTCGACGATCGGCTCCCCCGGAGTCGCCTCGCGGAACTCGAGGGCGTCGGTCACGTGGGCGTCAAGACCGCGCCCGAGCAGGTCGCGGCGGAGCTCCGCGCCTTCCGGAAGGAGCACGCGTCGAAGGCGTAAACCAGAGTTTTGTACGTCCGACTCGATCACCGGATATGACCGATACGGACGGAACCGATCCGTACGCGATCCGGGAGGAACTGCCCGCCCCCGAGACGTTCGCCCGCCTGCGCGAAGCCGCCGGCATGACGTCCCGATCGCTCGAGGGAATCGAACGGGGGCTGCCGAACTCGCTGTACGGCGTCGTTGCGGTCCACGAGCCGACCGGCGAGGTCGTCGGCATGGGCCGGATCGTCGGCGACGACGGCACCGTCTACCAGCTCTCGGACATGGCCGTCCACCCGGACCACCAGGGTCGCGGGGTCGGGACGCGGATCATGGAGCACCTCGAGGGGTACGTCGAGGAGACGGCCCCGCCGAACGCGTACGTGAACCTCATGGCGGACGTCGACGGCTTCTACGAGCGGTTCGGGTACGAGGAGACCCGACCTGCCTCGAAGGGGATGTACCGCCGGACGGAGTGACCGGGAACGCTCGGTGCCGTCGATCCCGCGGCGACGGACCGAGTCCCCGCCTTCGCAGCTTTTTCGACCGGTGAGCACATCTAGACCAGTATGAGCGACTTCGACAAGGAAGCCGAGCGCGAGAAACTTCGCGAGAAGTACGAGCGCGACAAGGCCGAACGGGAGGCCACCCAGCGGATGAGCGACCTCCTGCTGAAGGGCGCGACGATGACCAACGCCCACTGTGGCACCTGCGGCGACCCGCTGTTCAAGGAAAACGGCGTCACCTTCTGTCCGAGCTGTCACGGCAACGCCGAGGCCGTCCAGGGGACCGATCTCGAGGCCCAGCCCGCCGAGGACTCCCCGGCCGGCGACTCCCAGGAAGCCGACCCCGCGGACGAGACGGATTCGACGGACGCGGACGACCGCGACGAGCCTGCCGAGGCCGCCGCGAGCCGGATCGGCCGCGTGCGCGGTCCCCGTCGCCGTCCCGGAACGAATCCGCCGACGCGAGTTCGGCCGGCCCGGCCACCGGAAACGACCGCGAGGCCGACGCCGACTCCGGGGCCGTCTCCCCGGCGACCGCCGAAGCCGCCCGGCGACGGGCCGAAACCGTACAGTCGCTCGGGGCGTCGTCCCGGCCCGCTGACGCGTCAGGCGGGGGTGAGCATGAGCCGTCTCGATCCCGCCGCTCCCGAACCGGCGGGGGGGCCGGCGGCGACCTCGGCGACGCCCGCGACTCCCTCCGGGAAGCCCTCGAGCGGTTCGCCACCGAGGCCGCCGCGACCGACGACCCCCGCTACGCGAAGGAGTGTCTCGAGGCCGCGCGCGAAGCGGGCGAGACCCTGCGGACGCTGCGCTAATCCTCGCTCTCGATCGGGTGGTAGTTCCCCGCTCCGTCCCGCCGGACTCGGCGGTCGGTCTCGAGCCAGCCGTCCGAGAACCGGGGGCGGCCCTCCCCCGTCGCCACGGTCTCGAGCGCTTCCGTCTCCTCTCCAGATCCTGTCTCACCCGGCTCGAGGAGTCCGGGCGGCCCGACGTAGCGGTCGGCGACGAGCCGTCCCGCCAGGTCGAGTCGCCCCTCGCCGGCCCGACCGGCGGGGATCGGCTCGCCGTCCTCGACGAGACGGACGCGGCAGTCGGGCATCGGCGGGCCGACGCCGGATTCCTCGGGATCGACCCCGGCGCGTACCGCAGTCGAGTCGAGTCGCCCTCCGAATGCGGTCGGACACTCGAGGCGGCCGAACGTCCGGGCGACCGGTGTCTCCGTTTCTCGAGCGGCGTCCCGAAGCGGGGCCGGAACGGCACCCTCGCAGAGGACCCGGGCGACCGACTCGAGGGGCGCAGGGAACCGGTCGTCGTCGGCCAGGTCCGCCAGCGAACCGGCACGCCCGGACAGGAGCGTCGTCTCCCGTTCTGCCATCGCGGTCACCGTATCGCCCGGATCGAACGCGCGGTCCAGCAGGAGTTCCCCGCCGGCGTACAGCACGGGGAGAGCCGCCCGGACGAGGGCGTCGCCGGCGAACAGCGGGGGGAGGATCGGGACGACGTCGGTCCGTGAGATACCCCAGGCGATCATCGCCGAGACGCAGTTCCACTCGAGCGTCGCTTCGGAGAAGGTCGCGACGGGGCGGCCGCCGTCGCCGTGGAGCGCGAGCAGCGGGCCCGCGTCGTCCGTCGCGCTCGTCGCGCTCGGGTCGTCCGCCGACTCCGTCTCGGCCAGTTCCGCGAACGTCACCGACCGGTCGAACGGGATCGATCGCACGAGGTCCCGCTGGGCGCGCTCCGAGACGACCAGATCCGGCTCGAGGACGGCGAACGGGCGTTCGACGGTCGCGGGCGTCAGCCAGTGGGAGATCGGAGCGAGCGTCGCGCCCAGGCGTCGGCAGGCGAAAAGCGTCGCCAGCGAGGCCGCGCGGTTCCGCGAGACGAGACAGACCGTGTTCCCGGTCCCGATCCCGCGGGCGGCCAGCCGTCTCGCGACCGCGTCGGCCATCCGCGAGAGGGCCGCGTAGGAGAGCCGTTCCTCGTGGACGGTCTCGGCCGGCGCGTACAGCCGCTCCTCCGAGACGTCGACGACCGCCGTTCGGTCGGGGTGTCGGTCCGCCCGACGCGCGAGCGAGAGGGTCACGGACGGCGGTACGACCCGCGAGGCCGTAAGACGGCGGGGGTCACTCGCAAGCGCCGAGCGGAGGCGACGGCGAGTCAGTCCTCGAGTTCCAGCTCCGCGTGCTCCTCGAGGAAGCCCGCGAGGAGGTCGTTGACCGTCCGGGACTGCTCGATCGTCGCGAGGTGGCCCGCGCCCTCGACCGGCACGAACTCGCCGCGGGGGAGTCCACGGGCGAGGTCCCGGCCCGCGTCGGACGGAACGAGGTCGTCGTCGGTTCCGTGGACGACCAGCGCGGGCTGGGTCACCTCGACGAGCCAGTCGGTCGCGTCGAACCCCTCGAGGGCGGCGGCCTGGGCCGCCCAGCCGGCGCGGTCGGCGTCGCCGTCGGCCCGCCAGTCGACGATACCGTCGACGACGTCGGGCTGTTCCGCCCGGAACGCCGGCGAGAGGACGGTCTCGAGCGAGTCGCGGATAGCTGTCTCGTCGTCGGGTGGCGCGAACAGCGGCTCGAGGTCGAACGCCGTCCCCTGCGGGCCGGTCCCGACGAGCGACAGCGTCTCGATCCGGGTCGAGTCGCGGGCGGCCTCGAGCGCGATCGCGCCGCCCAGCCCGAGTCCGACGACGTGGGCCGTTCGCGCGCCGCAGTCGGCGAGGACGGCCTCCAGATCGGCCGCGAGCGTCTCGAGGTCGTACGGGCCGGGCGGCGCGTCCGAGCGGCCGGTCCCCCGGAGGTCCCAGACGACGACCTCGAAGGGACCGGCCAGGGCGGCGTGTTGCCACCCCCACGACCAGCCGCCGAGGCCGGCCTCGGGGACGAAGACGACGACGTCGCCCTCGCCGGCGCGGTCGTAGTACAGCGAAGTGTTCCCGTTCGTTGCGGTGGGCATACGAAAAGCGTGGGAGCCGAGACAGGCGACGGTTTCGATTCCGTGCGAATCTCGCGCTCGAAGACACTGCCGACTGCTCGATACTTCTGTCCGGTTTCGGTGTCATACTCTCGGCTCGTGGAGCAGAATATATGAGAAATCGGCCGTAGTCGGTATTCATGCGAGCGGGAACAGATATCATCGCTTTTTACACCTTTCGCATAGCGGATGATCTCGTCGATACGACGTTTTCGACCTGCGAACGAGCCGGATTCCGCGTCGACGAAGAAACCGAGCGAACGGCACGCGCACTCGATCAGGAATACAAGAAATTCACCGTTCGCTACGGCGATCGGTCCTTCGGGATCGCGTTCAATCTGGACGACGACCGCCCCCCGGGCGAACCGATACTCGGTTTCCGCTGTGGGAACCTGAGCGATCAGGCGAGTGTGACGGACGAACGCGAGTTTCGCGATCGCATGCACGGGTTCTTCGAACTCCTCTGTCGCCTCTCCGTGGCCCTCGACGTCGACTACGCGCCGCTTATCCGTCCGGACAACCGCGGCGTCGCCCCCGACGACCACCCGATAGCCGACTCCCTCGAGGAACTCCCTCGAATCGGCGTTTACGACCGGACCGTCGTCGATCGGTTCGGCGGTCTCGAGGCCATGTTCGGCGCGCAACTGTGGTACACGGCGACCCTCGAGGGAGACAAAACCGTCGTCGTCGAAACGGAGCGGCCCCTAGACGAGGTCGACTGGCGACCACCGACCGACGCCGACTTTCTCGAGAATGCGGCGTTCGACGCTCCCGACGAGCGAGAATAGCGGAGCCGAAGCGCGGTCAGGCGTCCTGCACCTGCCGTAACACGTCGGGCGCGTCCTCGAGCGCGTCGTCCAGCGCCTCGACATCCGGGCCGCCGCCCTGGGCGAAGTCCGGCGGGCCGCCACCGCCGCCGCCGACCTTGGCGGCGAGTTCGCCGACGACCTCGCCGGCGTTGACGCCGATGCCGTCGGGGACGGAGACGACGAACTGCGCGCCGTCCTGTCCGCTGCCGAGGACGGCGATCTTGCCCTCCTCGCTGATGGCGTTTGCCGTCGCGCGGAGTTCGTCCATGTCGGCGTCGATGCGGTCGACGACCGCGGTGGCATTCTCGTCCTCGAGTCCGAGTTCGACCTCGTCGGCGTCGCCGCCCCCGCCGGCGCGGGCCGCGGCGAGCTGTTCCTTGAGGTCCTCGATGCGCTTGCCGCGGTCCTTCCACTCCTCGAAGAACCGTTCGGCGGTCTCAGGGACCTCCTCGGGGGAGACGTCGAGGGTCTCGGCCGCCTCGTAGAGAGCGTCCTCTTTCTCCTGGGTGGCCTCGAGGGCGGCCTCGCCGGCCGCGAACGTGATTCGCTCGACGCCGTCCTGGACGCGCTCGGTCGAGAGGACCTTGATCGAGCCGATGTCGCCGGTGCGGGCGACGTGGGTGCCACCGCAGGCCTGGACGTCGTCGTCGACGTGGATCAGGCGGATCTGCTCGCCCGGCGGGATGCCGCCCTGGTAGAGGTCGAAGCCGTGTTCGGCCTCGGCCTCGTGGCGGTCGGGCCACTCCTGGGTGACCTGGCCGTTGTCCATGACGATGTCGTTGGCGACGCGTTCGATCTCCTTGACGTCCTCGCGGGTGATCCGCTCGTAGTGGCGCAGGTCGATCCGCGAGGAGTCGACGCCCTTCTGTGCGCCGGCCTGCCGGACGTGATCGCCGAGCACCTGTCGTGCGGAGTGGATGACGATGTGCGTCGCCGTGTGGTGGCGCATGAGCTGTCGACGCCGCGCGCCGTCGACCTGCCCGTTGACGAACTCGCCCTTGCCGGGGTTCTCGTCGGTCCGGTGGAGGATGACGTCGTCCTCGATCTGGACGTCCGTGACCTCGACCGTGGTGTCGTCCGTCGAGAGCGTCCCGGTGTCGGCGGGCTGGCCGCCGCCCTCGGGGTAGAACATGGTCTGGTCGAGGACGACGTCGTATCCGTCCTCGCGCTCGAAGACGTCCAGCACAACCGCCTCGAACTGGGTCCGCCCCTGGTCGTCGTAGTAGAGCTTCTCGGTCTCGGGGAGGTCCTCGAACCGTTCGTCCTCGTCCTCGGACGACGTCTCGACGCTCTCGGGCGTGTCGTGGCGGTCCGCGACGAGGCTGTAGAAGTCGTCGGGAACGTCGACCTCGGCGCCGACGTCCTCGGCGATCTCCGCGACCATGTCGGGCTGGATGCCGTGGGAGTCGTAGAGTTCGATCAGTTCCTCGCGGGGGATCGGCTCGCCCGACTCGGCGTACTCCTCCGCGATCGCTTCGACGCGGCGGCCGCCGCGTTCGAGGGTCTCGCGGTACTTCTCGACCTCGGTGCGGACGATGTCACGGATCGTGTCGCGGTTCTCGTAGCCCAGGCGCTCGGCCTGCATGTCGACGAGTTCGTCCAGCGGCGCGTCGACGCCGACGTTGTCACAGAGGCGTTTCGTGCGGCGCAGGACCATCCGCGCGAGGTAGCCGGTGCCGACGTTCGAGGGGACGATCCCGTCCCCCAGCATGTACGCGAGGGTACGGCAGTGGTCGGCGATGGCGTAGACGTCCTCGAGCGGTTCGACGAGGTCCCGGAGTTCGTCGACGGAGACGCCGAGCTGGTCGGCGATGTCGCCGCGGGCGGCCTCGACGTCGTCGACGTCGTCGATGTCCAGGTTCCCCGAGAGGCGGGCCGCGCGGGCGACGAGGTCGGCCTCCTCGTCGCTGTGTTCGATCCCCGCGTTCTCCCTGAGGAAGTCGATCATGTCGGGGTAGATCGCCTCGTAGACCGTCGGCGTCCCCTGGGACATCCAGGTCCAGCGCTCGAGGCCGTACCCGGTGTCGACGACGTAGGTGTCCATGTACGAGTAGCGGTTGCCGTCCTTGAGCTCGTACTCGCCGTCGGGGTCCTGCTCCATGCACATGAAGACGAGCGTCGCGAGCTCGAGGCCCTTGTAGATGACCTCGATCGCGGGGCCGGCGTTGCCGCCGCCGACCCAGGGGTCCTCGATGTAGGTGACGTCCTCGATGTCGGCACCCATCTCGTCGAGCAGGGTGTCACAGAGTTCGACGGTCCGGTCCTTCCAGTAGACCTCGCCCTCGTAGGCGTACTCGGCGTCCGTGTCCTCCCGGCTGTTGAACGCGTGATGGGCCATCATCTCGAAGGCCATCGTGTGCCGTCCGGTCTTGCCGACGTTGTCGATGTCCTGCATCCGGATGCAGGGCTGGGACACCGTCAGCGGGTTCGCCGGCGGCGGCGTCTCCCCCGAGGTGACGAGCGGCTGGAAGTCGTAGATCGACGCCTGGGTCAGCAAGACGTCGTCCCGCCACCGGTTCGCGGCGACGGGGTAGGGGTCGATCCGCTCGTGGTCGTGCTCCTCGAAGAAGGAGAGAAACGCCTCCCGCATTTCCTCCAGGCTGTGCGCCTCGTCGAAGCCGGGCTCGCCGATGAAGTCGTATTCCTCGCAGGGCGGCTCGCCGCAGGTTTCCCGGGTTTCGTCGCGCGTCCAGAAGTGGTCCCCACACTCGGGGCACTCCTTTCGCACGAATCCTTCCTCCTCGAAGTACTCGAGGCGGTACTCGTCCGCCAGTTCGCTCATTACACGTGTGTTGACCAGCCAGCGCCTAAAACAGTTCCGCAACGTTCACCGGGGGAGAATCGGCCGTGCGCGGCGAGTACTGGGGCGAGGATCGAACCGACGGACGGGGAGTTCGCTCGTGGCCGACGACCGAGAACCGACTCGTGACGGACCGGTGGGAGTGGGGAGGTGGCCGTGCCCCCGTCACTGTCCCCGTCTTCGCCGGAGTCGACCGTCCGCTCGATTGAAGCCACGAACGGCGTTCTAGCGGCGCCTCGGTCGTAATATTCCGTTGTATCGGCGGTATAATATCGCCAGTAACTGCGAAAGAATCGTCAGACACGGCCAGAGAAACTTTACCCCGGTCCGCCGGACAGTACACATAGTCAACGGGTTCGAAGTCATCGATGGCACACTCGTCAACGCGTCCCCGCCCCCGAACGATTCTCTACGCGGCCACGACCGAAGCGACGGCCCGCGAGGGAGCGGCGGCGCTCGAGCGAACGATCGACGAGACGACCGCTAGAACCGACGACGAACCGACGGTTCACCCGATCGGGACCCCCCAGCGGATCCGCGAGTTCGCCCCCGAGGCCGACTGCGTCGTCTTCGCCGAGCGCGAGGCGGATCGAACCGGCGACGGAAACCCCGGTTTCGGGCTGACCGCAAACGTCGACCTGCTCGAGGTGGCCGAGGCCTGCGGGGAGACGCCGCTCGTCGTCTTCACCGACGACTCCTACGCCTCGACGGCTTCGCGGTCCGCCGACAGGGTCGACGGCTACGTCCGGCGCGGGACCGACGACGCGGTCTCCCACCTGGCCGACGAGGTCGAACGGGCATGTCACGACGTCGCGACGGCCGGCACCGGATCCGGCGGAGGGTCGGCGAGCGCGGGGTCGGGGTCGCGATCGGAACCGACCGGCACGCCCGCGCCCCCACCGGGCGACCAGCGGGTCGCGGACCGCTCGGACGTGGGGGGAGCGCGACCGAACGCGCCTTCGGGGCCGGGAATCGAGGGCCAAGACAGCCCCGACGACCCCACCAACGGCGACGCCGGCGAGACGAGCGGAGCGACCACCGCCGTCCTCGAGGCCGCGGCACGACTCGCCGACTGCCGGGACCGCGAGCGACTCTTCGAGCAACTGATCGAGGAGGTCGTCGAGGTGCTCGGCTACGAGTACTGCTGGATCGCGACGGTCAAGTTCGGCGACCTCGTCCCGCGGGCGACCTCGTCGGCGATCCCCGAGGAAACGATCGGCGACACGCCCGTCCACAGCCCCTTCGGTCGGGCGTTCCGGAACGACTCCGCCGTCCGGATCGACCTCGGACTGCACGACGTCCTCGAGCGCCCCGGCGAGAACGCGCGGTCGCTGTACAGCGTGCCGGTCGGCGACGTGGGTGTGTTGCAGGTAGTCGTGGATTCCCCCGAGACGGGTGAGAGCGAGACCGCGAGCGACGGCGGGACCGTCGAAACGGACCGCTACGCCCAGTCCAGCGACGAGTCCGACCTCGAGATACTCGAGTCGCTGTGTGAGTACGCCGCCACGATCCTCGAGCGAAACTGGACCGAACGGGGACTGATCAACGAACGCGACCGGGTCCGCCGCGAGCAGGAACGGCTCGAGGCCGAACGCGACCTGCTGGCCGACGCCTCCCGGCGACTCGAGACCGAACGCGACCGGCTCCAGCGCGTGTTCGAGAACGTGCCCGACCCCGCGGTCAGGTACGAACTCGAGGACGGCCGCGCCGTCGTCCGGGCCATCAACGGGGCGTTCGCGGAGACGTTCGACGCCGATCCCGACGCGCTCACGGGCGAACCGATCGCCGAGTACACCGTCCCCGACGGCCTCGAGGAACGCGCCGAGACCCTCGCCGCAGCGCTGCGCTCCGGGGAGCGGCAACTGCTGATCCACCGCCGCGAGACGGTCGAAGGCGTCCGGGACTTCGTGCTGACCGCGGTGCCGCTCGAGACGGTCGTGGAGGGTGACGACGGGGACGAGGACGGCGACGGCGACGGCGACGCTGGCGAGAAAGCGGACGCCGACGGCGAACTGCGGACGGAAACCGGCCTCCTCGTCTACGACGACGTCACCGAGCGCAAGCGCCGCGAACTCGAGCACGCCGCCGCGACCGAACGCCTCGAGACGATCGCCGAACTGGTCGACGACGACGTGCTCGCACCGCTGAACGTCGCCCGGAGCTACCTCGAACTCGCCGAGGAGACCGGCAAGGAGGAACACTTCCGAACCATCGCCGATGCCCACGAGCAACTCGAGGCCGGGCTCGCCGCGCTGGAAGCCCTGGCCGACGCCGACGAGGCCGAACCCGTCGCGGTCAGCGACGTCGCGCGCCGCGCCTGGGCGACCGTCGACACCGGCGACGCGCGGCTCGTCACCGAGAGCGACCTCGTGCTCGAGGCCGACCGCGAGCGCCTGCGGGAGCTGTTCGAACACGTGCTCGAGACGGCGGTCGACGGGGAGCGGACGGCCGACGCCGGATCGGAGCCGATCACCGTCACCGTCGGCGCGACCGACGACGGCTTCTACGTGGCCGGAGACCGGCCCGCAAACGAGGACGGGCCGGACGGCCGCCAGGAAGCACCCACACCGGGTCGACTCGACGGCACGGAGGGGGCGGGCCTCCAGTTGGACGCCGTCGAGGAGATCGCCGCGGCTCACGGCTGGGACGTCGGCGTCGCCGAGGACGAGGACGGGACGGCCTTCGCGTTCCGCGGGGTCGACGCCCTCGATCTGACCTGACGCGATCGGCTCAGGCCACGTACCGGGCCGGCACCGAAAGGCCGAACTCCGCGGCCGACTCCGCGACGATTCCCTTTCTCGTGTAGATGTCGGGCTTGTAGTACAACTCCTTCGTGATCCCGTACTCCTCGCGGATGTGGTCCCTGACGCGGTCGACGTCGCCCTTCGCGAAGTAGTTCGGCGTGTAGACAGTCAGGAGGTAGTCGTCGTACATCTCGAGGTGGTCGTATCCGTAGGTCGTCATCGCTTTCGCGGCCCAGATGATCCCGTCCTCTGCGTCGGCAACGAACTCGGGCCACAGTTCCGCGATGCGCTCCCCGGTGCCGGTCACCTGCCACTTGCCGATCGTCGTCTCCGTCTCGAGGGCCTCCCGATCGATCTCGGCGACTGCCTCGCTGTCGGCGGGTGGCAAGTCGTCGGCAGTGACCTCCGACGCTCGAGGTACGTCGTGGGTCGAGAAGTAGGCGTCCGCGCCGATGGCCGGGGCGTCGCTGACGTCTCTACTGCGGAGCCAGTACGTCTCCTCGTCGGTGATATCGAGCGGTGATCGCACACCTCGAGTTCGACGGGAGCGAACGACAAGGTTCGCCGAACGGGGTGAAAGTGAAAGTGAAAGTGGAAGCGATAACGAAAGTGAAGCGATCGAACGGCTACTCCGCCTCTTCCAGCGCCAGCGACGCCAGCATTCCCTCGAGTTGCAGCCGCTCGTTCGCCCCCGTCGTGATACGGTAGTCGACCTCGCCGAGGCGCTCGAGCAGCCGGACCGTCGCCCGCTCGGGGATGTCGAACTGCCACGCGGAGCGGTGGAGCTGGTCGATGACGTCACCCCCGGCGAGCCCGCGGTCGGTCAGCAGGTCCTCGAGGGCCGCGCGGGCGGCGGTGAAGTCGCCGTCGATAGCGTGTTCGACCATCTCCTCGACCTCCTCCGGGCGGGCGGTAGAGGTGATCGCGAAGACGGTCTCCTCGTCGACGGTTTCGCCCATCACGGCTGCGGCCTGGAGGCCGTTGATCGCCTTCCGCATGTCGCCGTCGGCCGCGAAGACCAGGGCGTCGACGCCGTCGTCGGTCACCTCGATTCCCTCCTCGGCGGCGATCTCGCGGACCTGGGCCTCGGTCGCGTCGTCTGTCAGTTCGGTAAAGCGGAAGACGGCACACCGGGACTGGATGGGGTCGATGATCTGGCTCGAGTAGTTACACGAGAGGATAAAGCGGGTGTTGCTCGAGAACTGTTCCATCGTGCGCCGGAGCGCCGACTGGGCGTCGCTGGTCAGCGCGTCGGCCTCGTCGAGGAAGATGATGCGGTGGTCGTAGCCGCCGAACGAGGACCGGGCGAAGTCCTTGATCCGGTCGCGGACGACGTCGATCCCGCGCTGGTCGGAGGCGTTGAGCTCGAGGAAGTTCTCCCGCCAGTCGTCGTCGTAGATCTCGCGGGCGATGGCTTGCGCAGCGGTCGTCTTCCCTGTACCCGCCGGCCCCGCGAACATGAGATGGGGGAGGTCGTCCTGCTCGACGTACCGTTTCAGGCGCGGGACAATGTTCTCGTGGCCCTTGATCTCGTCGAGCCGTTCCGGCCGGTACTTCTCGATCCAGACCTCGGTCTTGCCGGGTGTCGGCTCCGCCGCCTCGGCGTCGGCCTCGCTCATACCGGCTCAACGCGTGGCCCGGAAATAAAACGACCGAAGGTCGCCGTCGAGTGCGCCGCCACGTTCCCGGTCCCGCAGCCTGAACGCCGACGAGGCCACACACAGTATTTTAGCCCTGCTCGAGGAAGTAGCGTACATGTCATTCGAGGAACCATCTCGAGCCCGAATCGCAGTCGTGGTCGTCCTCGCCGCGTTGGTCTGTGCGACGCCTGTAGCAGCCGCTACCGCGCCCGTCGCCCAGACGGGGACCGACGTCCGGATCGGCGCGACGATCGTCGTCGACGAGGGCGAGACCGTCGAGGGCCTCGAGGCGATCGGGGGAACGATCCTCGTCGAGGGCACCGTCACCGGCGACGTCGAGGCAGTCGGAGGCGACGTGCGGATCGACGGCGACGTACAGGGCGACGTCGACGCCGTAGGCGGCACCGTGACGATCGGCGGCGATGTCGGGGGTGACGTCGGAACAGCAGCGGGCAGCCTCGAGATTCTCGAGGGCGCGACGGTCGGCGGCACGCTCTCGGCGGGTGCCGCCACCGTGACGATCGACGGCACCGTGGTCGGCGATGCGTCCGTCGGTGCCGAGACGATCCGACTGGGCGACAATGCGGCGCTCGAGGGCGATCTGCGGTACGGCGGCTCGCTCGAGGGTGACACCGACGCGGTCGCGGGCGAGGTCGAACGCGACTCGTCGATCGCCGTCGGCAGCGACCTCGCGCCGACGATCGAGCCGCTGGCCTCGTGGGTGGTCGCGCTGTACGCGTTCGCGCTGAACCTGTTGCTCGGGGCCGTGCTGCTGGCCCTGTTCCCGCGGTTCTCGGCCGGCGTCGCCGACCGGGTCGCGAGCAACCCGGTCCGGACCGGGCTGGTCGGACTGGGTGTCCTCGTCGGGGTGCCGATACTGCTCGTGGCGACGGCGATCACCGTGATCGGCATCCCGCTGACGATCGTGGGCACCTTCGCGTTCCTGCTGGTGATCTGGATCGGGATCGTCTACGGCCGGTTCGCCGTCGCCGCGGCGCTGCTCTCGCTCGCCGGCGTCGAGAACCGGTGGCTGGCGCTGGTCGTCGGCCTCCTGGGCGGCGCGGTGCTCGGACAGATTCCCTACGTCGGCGATCCGCTCAACCTGCTGATCTTCCTGCTCGGACTGGGCGCGCTCGCCTCGACGCTGTACGGTCCCCGGCGGACCGTCCGCGAGCGAGGGCAGGCGGAACCGGAACCGGAACCCGGGTACGAGGGAGACGTCGGATCCGACGAACCGGCGACCGACTGACGCCGAGCGGGACCGAGCGGGGCCGAGCGACGCGCTCAAGTCCGCCCCCTCGTAACTGGGGGTATGCGCGTCACCGTCGACGTCAAGGGCGAGACTACCCACGAGATCGACCTCGAGGAACTCGGCACCGCCGGCGGTTCGGGCGGTCGATCCGAACCGACCTATGCCGACCTCCTCGGGGCAGTCGATCTCAGTCCCCACGAGGTGAGCGTCCTGGTCGACGGCCGGCCGGTACCGGAGGATCAGCCGGTCGACAGCGACGAAGTGACGGTGTTGCGGTTGATCAAAGGCGGCGCGGCGTGACGGCCGGGTTCGCCGCCGTCGGTTCCGACGCGGAGCACGGGATCAGGCGTTGACGTGTTTGACCTCGTAACCGTGATCCCGGATCGAGCGGATGATCGCCCGCGACTGCCCCGCGCCGCTGGTCTCGATCTGGAAGACGAGGTGGGCCTCGCCGACGTCGAGTTCCGGCGCCGACCGGTCGTGGCGCACGTTGCGGATGTTGGCGTTGTGTTTCGCGATCAGGCCCGAAATCTCCTCCATCCTCCCGGACTGGTCGTCGATCCGCACCCGCAGGCGGAGCAACTGATCGCGGTCGCTCAAGGCGTGGACCAGCACCGTCTGGAGCATCGTCATGTCGAGGTTGCCACCACAGAGCAGCGGCATCACCGTCTCGCCGGTCACGTCCAGTTCCTCACTGATGATGGCCGCGACCGAGGCCGCACCCGCGCCCTCGACGACCTGTTTCGCCCGCTCTAACAACAGGAGAATCGCCCGCGCGATCTCCCCGTCGGTCACCGTTACCACCTCGTCGACGTGCTCCTCGATCAGCGAAAGGGTGAGATCGGAGATCCCGCCCGTCGCGATCCCGTCCGCGATCGTATCGACCGACTCGAGCGAGACCGGCGTCCCCTTCTGAAGGCTGTCGGGAACCGTCGCGGCGTCCGAGGCCTGGACGCCGACGACACGGGTGTCGGGCGAGAGTTCGGCGAACGCGGTCGCGATCCCGGAGATGAGGCCGCCACCCCCGATCGGAACGACGATCGTGTCCACCTCGGGGAGGTCCTCGTACATCTCGAGGCCGAGAGTGCCCTGCCCGGCGACGATGGCGGGGTCGTCGTACGCGTGGACGAACTCGACGTCCCCGCCGTCGTCGGCGATGTCGCGGGCGTGGGCCATCGCCTCGCGGAAGTCGGTGCCGACGAGTTCGACGTCCGCCCCGTACTCGCGAGTCGCATCGACCTTGGCCTGGGGGGCGCTGCGGGGCATTACGATGGTCGAGTCGATCCCGAGTTTCGTCGCCGCGAGCGCGACCCCCTGGGCGTGGTTGCCCGCGCTGGCCGCGACGACGCGGTTCGCCTCCCCCTCCTCGACCGTCTGGGCGATCTTGTTGTACGCGCCCCGGGTCTTGAACGAGCCCGTCCACTGGAGGTGTTCCATCTTGAGGTGGACCTCGCCGCCGGTGAGTTCGTCCAGCGAGGTGCTCCGTTCGACGGGCGTATGCTTGACGACCGAGTCGTCGTCGAGCCGATCGCGGGCGGCCTCGACGTCGGCGAACGAGACGGCGTCTGAACTGCGTGTCATCCGTTGTCGCAATATTTGCGCGCGAGTCAATAATGGTTCGTTCCGTGGCCGGCCGCCGGGGTGATCTGCACCCGGCATCGGGTACCCAATACCCGGTAGCCGGCAGCCACCACCTGGCACCCGACACCCGGCACCCGGAAACCGGAAGCCGTGCAATTTTCCGCAGCCAGCGACGAATCCACTCACATGGTAGCCGACAGCCCTCCCATCCCACCCCTCGAGCCGTGTCGCACCCTCGAGGAGCGAGCCAATCGGTCGGCACCCGCCGGCGTTTCGTCTGCGAGTAGCGATCCCCCATCATGAAGCCGTTCGTCCGTCCCGCCCGGTCCACCGATACCCTCGAGGTCAGACGCATCCTCGACGCGGCCATGCTCGAACCCGGCGACGTCGAGGGGCGGATCGAGACCGGGGACGTGTTCGTCGCCGGCGACGGGAACGGCGACGAGGAACGGATCCTCGGGACGATCGTGCTCGAGCCGATCGAGGGCGAGCGCGGCGCACACGTCTCCGCCATCGGCGTCCGCCGCCGCCACCGCGGTAACGGGCTCGGTCGCCGGCTGATCCGACACGCACTCGAACGAGAGGGACGGCTCACCGCGCGGTTCGACGACGGCGTGCGGCCGTTCTACGAGTCGCTGGGGTTCGCGATCGAACCCCTGGACGAACGCCGACACCGGGGCGTCGTCGTGGACGATTGACGCTCCACGGACGGCGGTCGAGCGGAGAGGGTCCTAATTGACCGAACGTGTTCTTCGACAGTTCCACTTACCTGGGAACCGACGGAACGACTGAAGTATCCGAATCGTGGAGAGTCGGTACGGATCCCCGTTTCCGACACCCAATACGACAGCCATGAACGAATACACGGCTTTCATCGTGGCAGCCAACGCCGCGACGCTACTCCTCGGCGGCGCGGTCGCGGGGCTCGCCTACCGGGCGTTCCGCCGAACCGGCTCTCGGGCGCTGCGGGCGGTAGCCGCCGGCTTCGGCTTCATCGTCGCCGGATCGGGCATCGCCGGCCTCGCCCACCTGATCGGCGGGAGCATCGCGCTTGGCGTCGCGATCCAGAGTTCCTGTACCGCCGGCGGGTTCGCCGTTCTCCTGTACTCGCTGTACACCGAGACATCCGCGACGACGACCGTCACGGTCGGAGGGTCGGGATGAGCGGAGGTGAACGAGCCGAGGCGACCGATCCGGTCCGCGTCGTCGCCCAGGGAACCTTCGACTTGCTCCACCCCGGCCACGTCCACTACCTCGAGGAGGCGGCCGCGTTGGGCGAGAAACTCCACGTAATCGTCGCCCGCCCGGAGACGGTCGACCACAAACCGGCTCCGATCGTCCCCGCCCCACAGCGACGCGACGCCGTCGCCGCCCTCGAGGTCGTCGATCACGCCCGGCTTGGCCACCCCGAGGACTTCTCCGTGCCGATCCGGGCGATCGATCCCGACGTGCTCGTGCTGGGTCACGACCAGCACCACGACGAACGCGAGGTCACCGCGATGCTCGCCGAGTGGGGGATCGACTGTCGCGTCGAACGGGCCAGCCACCAGAGGCGACGCCCGCCTCGGCGGGGCGTCGCCACGTATTCGTAGTGGAGATACCGCCAGACGTTCTGCAACAGCAGACTCACCACGACGTACAGAAACCGAACCGTTGCATCTCGCGTCGTTGTCGTCGCTATCGCTTGCTCGGACAAGCGATAGCTCGACTCGATACCGAAGCGTTTGCTGTAATGGTAGCGAGCATCGCGTGGTGTCTCAATGAACGGCGCGTCAGCGGCGTAGCCGTGACGCGCCACGCCGTGGTCATCGTACCGCCCGTTCAGGTACGTACAGTCGATGTAGACGGAAAACTCGACGGTCCAGCTGTGGCCGTCGAGTTTCCCTGTCAGATCGTGTTCGATGACACGGCTCCATCCTTCCGAGAGTTCCTGTTGAATCGTCTCACCCCACCAGATGATCGGGATCACGTAGGCGTAGTTGTGAGCCTGGAGTAGCGTGAGGCACTTGCTGTCGTAGAATCTGCGATCAAGGTAAACGGCCTTGACCCCGGTGTCAAGGCCGTCGAGAACACCGAGGAACTCGGCGAGGATGCTGCTGGCGGTGTCGCCGTCTTCGAGACGGCGCACCGCCAGCGTGTAGTGCTTGTTCTTCACGCGTGCGTAGAGCGTCGCGTACGCGTGGAACGCAGTAGTTCCACGCTTGGCTTCTGAATGATAGAGGCCCTCTGTGTTGTCTTCGTCACCGTAGTAGGACCGCAGGTGGAGGTCTGCGCAGACCTCCACCTGCTCGGGGAGGAGTTCGACGACATCTCGCCGAAGGGGCTTGTTAGCGACTCGTTCGAGCCGTTCCGGCTCGAACTTCGTCCGGAGGTGGTACAGGATCGTGTTCGCCGGTGGCGACTCTTTACTGGAGTTGCACAGCGTGGAGATCGAGGTTCCATCGGCGGTCGCGCCGACGAGGACCTCGTGAATGTCCTCGGGATCGATTTCAGCGTTATTCGCCAGGGTGAGAGAAACTTCCTCGTCAAGCCGGTTGACGAGGAAGTTAAGAAGTTGGTCTTCGTGGATTTCACTGTCCGCTTGCTTTGCTTGCTTGGACACAACTCAGCAAGCGGACTCCTTCAACTTGCGAGCTTTGTGAGGTACTGAATCTGATTGGCATTGGTAGTCGTTATCCGTCATCGTCGTCTGAATCTTCTAACCGGAATCCGCAGTGAGACGCCGACGTTGCAGTCTGGCTGCCGGTTAGGGTATTGAACCTACGGCGACGCCGTGAACCGGCTCTCGACCCAAACTGTGGCGGTTGCCGCCGAACAGGGCAGTTCTGATCCGAATGTTGTCGTTGAGACTATCTCGGCGAGAAGGAAGCCCTGAAGCGATCTTCAAATAATTTCTCAGGGGATTTTTGATACTAGCGCGTATATACTCTACACTGAACGCGAATTTCATGCTCTAATCTGAATAAATTGAATTAGCAACTGCCGATACTCCAATATTCAGCACTCGATACTAGTACCTGTGCCCGCTTCTATCCAGACACCATTCATCTGCGCCATACTTTCTACGCGAGAAAACTGACCGATACCTGAACATTCTGTGTTTTCTATCCAACAAGCGCTACCACAGGTGGGCTCAAATGTTGATCCATATCCGGTCTCCGCGATATACTGCCAAGCTGCCTGGTTGTCATAGTCATGAGTATAGTTGAAATACTCTCCATTGCTTTTGTCGGTGACTTCCGCCATTACAATCTCAGGTTGACTATATTGCCAACCTATAGTGCCTGAAATGCCAGCTGTTCCATACGAAATACCCGCTTGGAATGAACTCTCACCGCTTACTTCTCCAGTGGGATCTGTGGAACTTATGTAGGGCTCGACCGGGGAGAAAACGCCATATGTCCAATCCTGTTTAGTTTCGGCGAAATTTATCCTCGCTGATCCGTGATAATGGTATGGCACCATCCTATAAGATCCAGTCCAAGCCCAATATTCTGCATCGTCTTTTCCATCTAGTTCATCATCATATTGTGCAGGTTGAGCAGTAATGGTCAATTCGCCAGCATCGTGTTCTTCATACGCTGTTACAACAGACTTATCTTCCCAGTCACTTCCATGAGTCACACCATCTACATCATCTTGACTGGACTTCTGTAACATTGTATCATCTGTTGAACTGTCTAAGCTTTCAATGGTATCCATCCCTTCCACTTCTGAACGGACTTTTACCCCTCTCCGAGTGACAGATTTAGCTTTAGTACCACCTACTGATGAAGTCCCGACAAAGGAAACTGGGCGGCCATCCCGACCAACTTTTAACACATAAGAGTAAATATCTGTGTCAATTTCATAATCTGGGACACCATAAACTATCTTGTTTTCTTTTCTACTGTTTGGAAGCATACGGAAAAATTTTTTCAGGCTACTATCAATTTGCTTTTTTGACAATGGCTCACCATCTTTTGCAGTCATTTCCAAAATCGTTTTACTATTAGATTGAGCGACTGTGGTCTCACTAAAAAACAGGGGTGAGGTGGAACCAGCCGCTGCTAATTTTAAGATCCCTCTTCGGGACTTGTGGTGGCTTTTATCGATACCGTCACCTTGGTTTGCCTGATTTTCAGGCATAGTAATCATTATTTCCTCACTGGATATATGTTTTTCTAATATCTATAAGCAATTAGTTTACTGGTCAGCAGCATATGCATAGAACTAGCTTATCGTAGTAACTGAATAGTAAAGAGTGATTATCTATAAGTAACATGTGAACAGACATCTATTTGAGGTCAAAATTGAATTATGTCCTCCGAAGAAATTCACAAATTCGAATATTTCGCATTAAAAATTGTAGTTATTTTTATAATTATAGGATTGGTAACGGGTTCACTGACTAATAATATGAGGAATATTATAACTTTGTTTTGGATAGGTGTTGGATTAGCTGGATTGTTTCTTTTAGCAAGATTAGTTATAATAGCAGAAAAGATTTTGCACGAAATAGAATAGGTTGAAAATCAACACCCCCTCCCCCCCCCCCCTTAAATTTCTTATTCTGGTGGAATCCGTCTGGTAGTATATTCTTTCAGGACTCAACCTCTGAAACTCCCCATCTATCCAGTTGCAATCACATCGTAATGATAATCTTGTTTACGACGACAATATAGATCACTCAGGGATAATAATGAAATAATTGATCCATTCTCGTCAACTGAGCCTGCTAAATATAAGATATTGTATTCTACCGATGATCTGGGAGAAGTCTACCGATGATCTGGGAGAAGTTGAAATTCCGGGGGATTATGAACATGTTATAGAGAATGGTGGGTGTTATTATCCTCGAGTATTTCGTGCCGAAGAATCGACGTATGATCAGTCGGTTGCGATTGAAGCAAGCACCATTGACGGGGTTACTGTTACCGTAGCTGTGCATGCAGATCGTAGTGGGGAACTTGATATTCTCAACAGCATTTACTCCGCTGGTGAGGAGTACCCCTTCTACCCGTTCCGGCACAAAGCCCACGACCTCGATTATGCAAATTCTATTTATTTCTTCAAAAAGGTGGGCCACACGAATGTTGATTGGTTACGATCAACTGTACACCTTGGCAGGGATAATTCGGATCAGGAACGTGTCGAAGCTGTTTAGCAGTAGTTTGGATTTTAGCCGCTATATTTCAGCCGAATGGACTAACTCGCCGGCGTGGGATACCGAGGGTGATGAGTCCGGAGAAGGATCCCGATTTACCCCCTGAGCACCTGCGGGATCACAGCCCTAACCTCCCACCTGAACTTGATGGTGCGGATAGCCGGCCATGGGTAACGGAATTTGAGGATCGGGCCGACCGCCCGGATCTGTTGCGCCGCCAGTTTGTAATCGAACCCGACAACCCGATCGGTTTCTCGACAGTGAAGGCGCAACGTGCGATCCGCTATTTCGATCTCACGCTCGTTCCGGAAAGCAGCCTCTTCGACGAGTGGGACGACCTCGAGGAACGAGAGCAGCGGATGTACCGGGCAGCCCTCCTTCGAGA